>NZ_JAVDDS010000129.1 GCF_030848475.1 Herbivorax alkaliphila | reverse complement strand
TCACATGAAAATAGTATAATCCCGACATCGTGTCGCTTTGTAAGGAGATAGAAATCAGATTAAAAGAGGGGGGCCAAAGTGTGATTAGATTTGAGAAGGTTAATATCATGAACTTGGAAAATGCTATTAGGGGTGCAAGAAATCCAATGAATAGCTGGAGCAAATTTGACAGTTATTATGATGATAGCGGAAGTTTCATTATGGGAGAAAATGATATAGGTCTGGCAAAAAGACTTTGTAGAGCCGGAAGTGATCATAGGAAATTTATGAGACAAATCTTTGTTTCTGTAGATATTACTGCGCCACTATATTGGTGGAAGGAATTTGATACTTACAAGGTAGGGACAACTGCCAATTCGACGAGTACTATGCACAAAATACATAGTAAACCATTTGAACTTGGAGACTTCAGTTGGGACAAAATTAATAATGAGTCATTGGAAATGTTAAATAATATTATTTTACATCTTGATAAATTAAGAAATGATTATAACAGATTAAAAGAAAAATCATTATGGTATAGCATGATTCAGCTACTCCCATCTAGTTATAATCAATTGAGGACATGTACAATGACATATGAAAACATCAGAAACATGTATCATTCAAGAAAAAATCATAAGCTTGATGAATGGCAAAATTTCTGTAGTTGGGTAGAGACATTACCATATTCAAAAGAATTGATTACTACTGATTAAATTAGTATTTCCTAAGATTAAGAGAAAGCAAAAAATAAGAATGACACTTAAGGCGTAGCGTCCATGCTACTCTGACTCTGAGGACATGTGACGACATATAACAATGCATTTGCATAAAGGTCCTGGAAGTACGTTCATGGAGCAGGGTCAGCACCACACCTTCTCACTGGGAGCGAAGCTCCGCTATGGTGTATTTCTTTAGGGTTCAGTTCGAAGGCGTCGCAAATGCTGGGACGTTGAATGATATGTCTCTGAATAATTAGTTTTTAAAGAGATTGCTTTTATAATAATAAAATATATATTTGTTAAATAAAATAAATTTCAAACTAATTATTTCTAAAAAAATAAAAGAGTGATATAATAAAAATATCAATATTTAAGGAAGTGTTTAATTTGGAAGATAAGGTGTTTGAGTTAATAACAAAGTTTTACAGTGAGTTTTCTGAGTTTAGAAAAGAAATAAAAAATGATATTATAAGAATGGAAAATAAGTTAGATGATAATTCAAAAGCTTTGTTTGACGGTTATAATCAAACATATGAAGAAGTTAAAGAAGTTAAAGAAGTTAAAAAGGAAGTTAAAGAAGTTAAAAAGGAAGTTGAAGACTTATCATCTAAAGTAGAAAAACAAGATGTAGAAATAAAAGTCATTAAAGGTGGAAAGACTTAAATAAAATTTTGTATATTTAAAAAACTTTAAAATTATTAAACTGTCATTTTTTATATATACTACATGATATATTTTTTTATTAAAATAATTTTAGAAATTATTATAAACAAAATATAAGGTGATAAAAATTTCT
>NZ_JAVDDS010000128.1 GCF_030848475.1 Herbivorax alkaliphila | reverse complement strand
TATCTTCATTATTTCCCAACTTTTTAGCATTTGTACCTTTATTATTAAAAACCCCCGTTTATAAAGCCTTTCAATATGATATAATATAAACCATAAAAGTTACTTATCAACTTATAGAGGTGTTTTTTAATGAATAAAAAAAGAGTAATCCAAGGAATAGATAATTTTAAAAAATTAATAGATAATAATGGCTACTATGTAGATAAAACATTATTAATTAAAGAACTTATAGATCGACCAGATCAAATAGTCCTTATAACTAGACCTAGAAGATTTGGCAAAACTCTAAACATGAGCATGCTAAAATATTTTTTTGAACTTCCTGAATGTAGACAATATGATTTTGAAGATGAAGATGTCAACTATCTTTTCTCTAATCTCAATATATTTAATGCAGGAGAAAAATATAAAAATGAATTCTCTAAATATCCTGTAGTTTATTTGACTTTTAAAAATGCAAAGCAAAACAACTGGAATGATACATACGAGAATTTAAAAGAAACAATTGCCAATGAATATAAAAGACATAGGTACCTTTTAGACTCCGATGTATTAAGTCAGTCTGAAAAAAAAGTATTTAACAAAATAATGGATTTAGAAGGTTCTAAAGTACAGTATACCAATGTAATAATAAATTTAACAAAATACCTAAAAAGATACTTTAAAAAAGACTGTTATGTCATAATAGATGAATACGATACCCCTATTCAAGCTGGATATATTGAAGGATACTTTAAAGAAATCACAGAATTTATGAAAAGTGTTTTAGTGAAGGGATTTAAAGACAATATATCTTTAAAACAAGGAATTCTAACAGGTATAATGAAAGTAGCTCAAGAAAGTATTTTCAGTGACTTTAATAATCCATTAGTTTGTACAATTTTAACAGAAGAATTTAAAGATATGTTTGGCTTTACAGAATACGAAGTAGAAAAAATGGCACACTATCTTGGCCTGTCTAATCATCTGCCTGACATAAAAACTTGGTATAATGGCTACATATTTGGAATTGATACGGTAATCTATAATCCTTGGAGCATATCAAAATATATGTATAATCCAATAAACGGACTTAGAGCTTACTGGTCAAATACCAGTGACAACAGAATAATAAAAGAAGTACTGCAACTTGACAAGCTTGAAGGCCGAAAAACTGTTGAAAAACTTATAAAAGGTGAAGCTGTTGAAAAAGAACTAGAAGAAAACGTAGTATACCAAAATATAAAAACCAACCCTGATGTTGCTTGGAGTTTTCTTACTCATGCAGGCTATTTAAAATCCTATGACAGGCAACAAAAAAGACTTAAATTTTCATATAAACTTGAAATACCAAATCTTGAAATACAGACAATATACGAAGATATGATAATTAATTATTTAAAGGATGATGAAAAAATACTCGGTGATGTAGAATATATAATAGAAAGTTTGATGAATAATGACATAGAATCTTTTGAAAGACTTTTAAAAGATTTATATTTAAGTCAAGTTAGTTTTCATGATACTAGAGACATAAAAGAACGTGAGCAAAAAG
>NZ_JAVDDS010000127.1 GCF_030848475.1 Herbivorax alkaliphila | reverse complement strand
CGATGAAGATGATCAAGACGATGAAGATGATGAAGACGATGAAGATGATCAAGATGATCAAGATGAAGATGACGAAGACGATCAAGATGATCAAGAAATCCCAGAAGGATTTGCAGTGGTAGTTGATACAGTATCAGGAGATGCTGGCGAGACAGTAGAATTACCAGTAAGATTTTCAAATGTACCGTCAAGCGGAGTAAACAACTGTGACTTTACATTAAGTTATGACGACAGTGTTCTTGAAGTAGAAGAAGTAACAGTAGGAGCAATAGTAGAAGGTGGATCAACAGACTTTGGATCAAATATAATAGTAGATGATTCAAGAGTAGCGTTTATGTTTGTAGATGAGACGGGCTTAGGAAATCGTATGATAGAAGCAGATGGAGTATTCGCAACATTGACAGTAAAAATAAGTGAAACAGCATCAGATGGTCTTGCTGTAGTGGAACTTGCGACAAAAGGAGCATTTGCAGATTATGATTTAAATCCACTAGATGTTGAATTTGTATCTGGTGGAGTAAATGTTGGAGAAGATGTAGATGTTCCAGAAGATGATGGTGAGTATACTGTATCAGGTTATGTTGCTCCAGACTTCTCATATGATTCTTCAGTAGCATCAGAATTGTTGGCAGGATTTAGAGTAGAAGTTGAGGGAACAGATCTTTATTCAACAACTGATGCTGACGGATACTTTGAGATTAATGGAGTACCAGAAAATGCTCAAGGACATACATTAACTATAACAAAGCAGTTTTATGTAACTAGAGAAATTACAGATGTAGTAGTTACAGATGATGTTGAATTATCTACTTCATCATCACCAACATTAATGTGGGCTGGAGACATTGTGCCAGACGATGCACTTAATATGGATGACATAATGAAAGCAGTTGTGGCATTTAATACCGTACCTGGTGATGAAAGATATGATGAGGAAGCAGATATAAACAAAGACGGCGCTGTAAACTTGGAAGATATAATGATAATTGTAAGAAACTTTAACAAAACTTCAGCAGATTATAGCAACTAGTAACAAAAAATATTTGAGGAGGGAGTAATCTACTCCTTCCTCAAAAAATAAAATGCAAATATAAAAAGGGATAGGTATTGTTGTACCGTCCAATATTTTTATATATATGCTGTTGATAGGGGGATTTTTATTTTATGAAGCAAAATAGAGTAATACCAATATTTATAACGATAATATTATTATTAACAAAGATATCAACAAACCTAGTTTTTGCAGATACAACGCCGAGTATAAAAATGGAGCTTGATAAGACAGTAGCAAGTGTTGGAGACATTATAAAAGCAGATTTAAAAGTGGAGGATATAACTACTTTTTCAGGATATCAGGTAAATATAAAGTATGACCCTGAAATGTTAGAATTAGTTAGTCCGATGCCAGAAGCAGGAGATATATTAAATAACGAAAACTACGGGATTCAGACAGCATCAGATGATGAGGAGAAAGGTATACTAAATATAAGTAAGAACTATTTATATTTGGAAGATTACAGAGAAGATGGCAACCCAGAAGAGACAGGTGTATTTGGTACA
>NZ_JAVDDS010000126.1 GCF_030848475.1 Herbivorax alkaliphila | reverse complement strand
TTATTAGGTGTAAAAAACATCATACCGTAAAAATACTTCCAAAATAATATTATTTTATCATATACATTTTCATATAATGGTATACATGCAATAGTTTTAAATCTGCTTTCATCTAACTTAGATTTTATTTCATATTTTCCATTTTGCTCAAAGTATTTTGGAATCTCAATTCTATACTTCTCAATTTCTTTAAAAGATAAAAAATCATCTTCTTCTCTCATAAACTCAAAATAGTATTTTTCACCCACCGTAAGCTTTTGTATTATTTTTTTTAGTATTTTTACGCATTCAGTATCATCCACATCGATATTTCTAATTCCAATAGCACTTATGCTTTTTTTACTTCTTCATAATATATTTTCAATTTAATCAACACCCTTTATTTATTCTTTCGGAGTTATTTCCTCTCCAAACTTCCACGGTAACAAGCTTCTATGAACCTTTCCAGGTTTTCCAAATCTATATCCACCTCTGCCACTAAATATCTTAGAAGGTTTTTGATTTACATTCCCACCCGTTCCATTAACAATTTGTGAAATTAAAACTTCATGACCCCTACTATTAAAACAGAATTTTACACAATTATACCATAAATCCCAATGATATAATTAAAGAAAAAGTAATAAACCAGCATTGATTAAAGGCAAGCAAGAAAAATCATCCATACTTGACCCTTATCCGTCCTTTCAATCATTACATCCATTTGCTTTTTGCAAATAACTATATTTTAAATTTCAATATTATTTTCTAAAGCATAAATGTATTTTTTTATTTTATCATAAGTTAGTTCTTTTCCTTCTTCATCAATTTCTTCAAGTTCGCTTATTACACTTGCTATGCTATCCCTAAATTTATCATTATACCGAAATAAATCTGTAAACATTATAGTATTAACCCACTCTAACAAGTGTTCTTCTGATAGTTTATTCTCTCTAAATTCGTTCAATAACTTAATGATGTTATATGGGTGTATAATTACTGGCTTGCCTTTGTCTATAATTGCATTAAATATATCAATTTTATCTAAGTCACATATTTCACTCTTTCTAATTTTCAAATCTCGAAACTCTTTTAATTTCACATAATTAATATGCATATACATTTCTCCTACTCTAATTAATTTTATTCTTGTTGTGTACTAGATTTCCTGATGGATCATAAGTCTCTTTAAATACATCCAAAGTTTTTCCACAAGGACTAACTTTTTTATAATATATAGCTTTAGATCCTGGAACATTGCCTGGTTTAGTCATTTTCAGCATATAATTACCACCAGTTAATTTTTCCACAATAAAATCCGTATATTTGTTAGTGGCTTTATCCTTAAAGAATTTTGTTGCACTATTCTTAATTCCTTTTGGTAAATTATCCACTGATTTCATTGCATCTACTCTTGTCCCTGTCTTAAAAAGTATTTCATTCCCACCCGTTCCCTTACCTGAAATAATTGTTTTATTAATATATGGACCTAAAAATTTTGAAAGTATAATTTGTGCTGTTAAATGGGTTACTATCTCAAGTGCTGTTGGATACTCGCCCTCTTCTATACTTCTTATTATATTTTCACCTGCATAAGATAGTATCAGTATTACAGCTG
>NZ_JAVDDS010000125.1 GCF_030848475.1 Herbivorax alkaliphila | reverse complement strand
CATTTTCCATGATGCCAGTTTAAGAGATATGGCTTCAAAGTTACCTTTAGATTTAGAAGCCATGAAGGGTATTTCAGGAGTAGGTCAAGCTAAGTTGGATAAGTATAGCAGTAGGTTTGTTGAAGCTATTAGGGATTATGTTTCCAAGGTAGCTTAAGAGTTTAAGAAGGAAGGTTTATTATGAGAAGATACAGGAAATACAAAGTTTACTCAAGTTATATTCTTCATTGAAATGTTATTTATTATTATTTCAATGAAGAAAAATTTATTTAATGTTAATTACTGTAAAACTTTGAAAAACTGCACTTTAGATTAACATTTTATTTTATTAGAAACTTTGCTATAATTACATACGAGTTAACTTAAGATTTTTATAACATGGAAGGAAGTTTGTTTTATGAATTTTGATCAAAATGTTCCACATATTATTAAATACATGGGTTCTAAAAGACAAATCCTCGACTTCATAGTTGAGGGTATATCAGATTGCTATACCGGAGGCACTATTTGTGATTTATTTGCTGGCTCTAGTGTTTTATCAGGGGCATTAAGAAATGAAGCTACTATTTTATCAAATGACATTCAAAAATTCTCAAGTGTTCTTGCTAATATGTATTTGTCAGATTATGATTGGGGACTTTTCCCCAATTTGTTGGAAGAAATAGTATTAGAAGCTACTAATTACGTGGAACAATTTAAGGAATTATATCCTATGTTTTCTTTTGATTATGATATTCCTTTATCTTTAAAGGAATTTAATCACTTAGAAATGCAACAACAAAATTTGATTAATCAAGACTTTTCAAAAGTTAAGTACCATTTGTTTGTAAAAAATTATTCTGGCACATATTGGTCTTTTAATCAATGTTTATGGATAGATGCATTTAGATTTGTTGCAGATAAGTACTTATATACCCCTATTTTTTATATAATTTTATCATCTTTAATGTTTGCAATGTCTTATAATTCTCAAAGTACTGGTCACTATGCTCAATATAGAGATGCTACCTCTCAAAGTTCTATGGATGATATTGCGATATATCGCAAAAAGAGTATTTTACCCTTTTTCATTAAAAAATTCAAAGAATTACAATCCTTCTTAGGAAAAAATAAATTAGGGCATTCCATTGTATCAATGGATTTTTCAGATTGTTTAGATATAATAAAACCTAATTCTATTATTTATGCAGATCCTCCATATTGTTTTGTTCACTATTCACGCTTTTATCATGCATTAGAAACACTTATACGGTATGACTATCCTAAAATTATGTTTAAAGGTCGTTATCGCTCTGACAGGCATCAGTCACCATTTTGTATAAAAACAAAAGTTGAAAACGCATTCAAACTAATGTTTTCTAAGATAAATGACAAAAATTCAAATTTAGTTTTAAGTTATAGTAATACAGGTATGATATCTTTAGAAACATTATTAGATATTGCTAACAAATACTTAAATGATAATTATAATATTGAGGTTCTTTATCAGGAGCATCAGCATAGTACCATGGGACGAAAAAATGATAAAAGTCGAAATGTCCAAGAAAGTCTATTGATGGCAAAACGAAAATAATTTAACGAAAAAAAGTCACATATCTGATCT
>NZ_JAVDDS010000124.1 GCF_030848475.1 Herbivorax alkaliphila | reverse complement strand
TTGGAAATTGGACGCTGAGTTTAGAGTTGTCCTATGTAGAATTATTAAGGAAAGTAAAAAGTGCTTATACCACTTATTTTAAGGAGGAAAAGTATGGTTAAGAAGCTAATTGTTTTATTAGTATGCATGATATTAATATGCTTTATTACATCAGCATGTGCTTCTAATAATCTTGAACAAAATGACACAAGCAAGGAGGTAAATATTCATAAGAGTGAAAACTACGCGAACAACAAATTAAATATTGATAAAAGTCAAATACAAAAAATTTATATTTCTGGTTTTCCAAAGCGATTTGAAGATTTAAATATAACTGATGTCAACCAAATATCCAGTGTAGTTGACTATCTTATTTCAATAAACCCAGTAGAAACAAAATTAAATCCTAAAGATTATAGCGGCGGTGGATACTTAATCAAAATTCAATTTAAAGATGACAGTGAAAGAGTATTCAACCATATGGGTAATATGTTTTTTATGGAAGAAGGGAAATTTACTTATGAGATGAAATATGAAGAAGCAATTAAAATTGATTCAATTGTTGCAAATATTCTTGAAAACAATATGGATAAAAGTGGAATGCATTTTATCATAGGCACTATAGTCTCCATAGAATCCGAATCTAGTGGTCACAATATATCATGTGTTATTAAAGATAAGGACAATAAATATCATGATATATATCTAAAAGATGCTTCAATAATTGATTCTACTGGTAATGGGTGGATGATATTGCATAATAATGATGAAGTAAAAATTTATTATTCAAAAGATAATCCACTAGAAAATGGTGCACTTTCTGCTTCAAAAGTTTTTATAAAAAAAGCGGCAAATTAGCTGAATATAAAGGAAATGAAACTCAAAGATTTTAATTGCTTAAGATTGCCTTCGCGGGGCGTCCAACATCCTATAACAAAAGATTCACACAAGGACTCGAAAGAAGAACACGTAGCAGTTCTTTGTAGAATGAACATGAAGAAAGACTCGCCACATTCCTTCAGCAGGCGGGCAAGCCCCCGCCAGAGAAGAAAGACTCTGTGGGTCTGGTTCAGGAACGTTGTGAATCAAAACGTTCTCTGAAATGCCACTCAATAGACCGCCAGATCGTGTGGTGGATTTTGAACAGGAAAGTCTTTGAAGATTTATATTTGAAAAATAAATTCTTATCTTATTGATATTAATTTTGAAGGGAGTATGGTAAAATATATACTATATAATAGGAGGACGATAATAATGGAAGATAAATCATTTGAACTTCTTACAAAAATGTATTCTGAAATGACAGAGCAATTTAAGGAAGTAAATAAAAAACTGGATGAAAAGGCAGATAAAAGCGACATTATACGATTTGAAAATGAACTTACCCCAAAAGTTCAAGCTCTATTTGATGGATATAAGCAACATACAGACGTTTTAGAACGTATTGAAAATGAAGTAACTAAACAAGAAGAAATCATTATGAGGCGTGTCAAATAGAAGGATATCAAATTTTATGACATTTTTTGTGTAGTATTATTTCAACAATTTTATAATATTTAAGAACCCTCGTCGATGCGGGCTCAATGTTTGGGGGCTTGGCAAATCAGAGAACAATATAGTTCTGTCAATTCCACCCGCCAAGGGCAGTCGCCCTAAGCGGCTGAAACAGCAGAACTAAACA
>NZ_JAVDDS010000123.1 GCF_030848475.1 Herbivorax alkaliphila | reverse complement strand
TATAACAACAGTTATTCGAAAAAGCTCATTTATAAAAAACCGTTTTTTTCACAAATAGTGTGGTTAGTTTTAAATTTTATAGATTAGAAACGTCCTTTATGCTCTAATGAGTTAAAAAGTTCTGGATATGAATAACTTCTATTGATGCGTAAATGTAGATTTGTGTTGGAATGCGGATTGTTATCTTCAATATGTGTATATTTGGAGGTGTCGCCATGGGATTAGAGTATGCTCACAAAGGATATGAATATCAGGATTTATTATGTGCATTATTTATTACTGAACAATTACTAACTAGTGATAATGCTACATTTAAAGTTGATAAAAAAGAAAGTAAAAATGATAAATTTGATGATATTACCATCATTTCTTCTAATGGAATACTAAAAAGACAAATAAAATATAGTGAAGATAAAATATTGCAAAAAGCAGACTTATCATCTGCTAGTTATGATCTTGCACTAGATATACTATTTAAATCATGGCAGGAAACTATTAGTGCAGGGACTATTGATTTAAGAATATGCTTGGCATGGGAGTATATTGAGGGAAACGGAGAATTAGATTTTCTTAAAGAAGTTAATTGTTACAATTTATATAATGATGAAAATGTTAAATTTTTAAAGATAGATATTGACAGCATATGGGAAAACGGTCGGTTGCCAAAATCATCATGGAGGAGACTTAGAAGTCAAGCCCAAAATATTAATAGAGAAGATTTCGGTGCATTTTTAAATGACCTTATTATAGAGATAAACTTACCAAAATCAAGCAACAACATAGCGAATCCTGCAGCATTAGAGAGTTTAGTAATTTCTAAACTAAAAAAACTTGGGGTTGGAAAATATCCAAATCATTCAAAATCAGTAGAAGATGTATTATTAAACTTAACCCATATCGTTAAGAGTTCAAGAGCAAGGGGTGAAGAACTAAGTTTTACCACAATATTGTATAGACTGGGCTTGAAGAATGATTTTGGAAACATACAACAGGATTTTGTTATTGATAAAGATTTAAATGTAATTAATGAGTTCAGATATCAGCATTTTTATGATTTTATTTTTACTAATCAGAAGACAGTATTAATTGGACAACCTGGTTCAGGTAAGTCTTGGTTCTTACAAAATTTTATAGAGTATCTTAAAAATCATAGTGTAAAGATAGTCCAGCACTATTGCTATACGGGAATAGATGATTTGTATGAAAAAGAGCGGATTACAATAAATGTATTTCTAGCAAATTTAATAAATGATATTATTATTGTTTATCCCAATCTAGCAGAGTGTAAAAGCACAAAATATGGTGTAGATTTAGATGAACTGCAAACCCTTATAAACAATATAAAAGAAGAAATAGTATTTATCATAGATGGATTGGATCATATTGGGAGAATATACAATTTCCATAAATCAATAATAAAAGAAGTTGATACTGAAATTATTAAAGTGCTGTCAAAATTAAAGTTCCCTGAAAATATTAGAGTAGTTTTAGCATCTCAACCGATAGCGGAAGTAATTCAATTAACTGATGATAGCTATGAGGTGTTTAATGTACTGCCGTGGGATATTAATGATACTGAGAAATTATTAACAAATAATGGCTTTGGAGATATTAACTTAGATAGGAATGTAAAACTGTCAAATCTTCTAATGAAAAAGAGTAATGGAAATCCATTATATCTTACTTATCTTATTAACGAATTAAAAGGATATAGTCCCACTG
>NZ_JAVDDS010000122.1 GCF_030848475.1 Herbivorax alkaliphila | reverse complement strand
TTCACTTAACGTTTTGTATCTGCGGCGGCTTTCCACCTTAGATAGCTCCTATCTTAGGTGGAAAGCTGCGGGCAGTATGACCTATAAGCACGCCCTTTATGCAGATATTTTGTTAGCTGATTTGGACGCCTTCGAAGTTCAGCAGTCCACACGGACGTGGACCCTTAAACTATCTCGCTCAACTTATTGTTAAAAACTCTTTTTAGTATCATTGACTTTAACAATCATGGGATTATTCCAATCTTGGTTATCAATAATTATATCTGCTAAAATTTCTGGTGGAAACATCTCAAGATATTTTTTTTGTGTAGGTATATACTTTTTATCATATTTTTCAAGAATCTCTTCACCAAACTTTGGAACATCTCGTTTAATAGCTCTCTCCTTAACTATTTCAAATGGTACATAAATGAAAATGCTAAAATCTAGAAAGCCCCTAACTTCTTCTCTTAAAATAAATACACCTTCCAATATAACAATAGTATTTGAAGTAACCTTATATGTTCTTTCTAAATCATACTTGTCTGTCTCTAGATTAAGTGCCATATATTTTTTGAAAAGTTTTTTTTCAAACTTGATTGGGTCTAATATTTCGGAAATTAATCTGTTGTATTCAAAACTTTTATAGAAATAGTTATAAACTTCATCATCTCCATAATATCTGATAGACTTTGGGTTATGGAAATCATCAATATGAATAATTTGAACTTCACAATCCATATCTTGTAAGTGCTTCTTTAGTTTTTTTGAAAACATTGTTTTACCAGATGTATCAATCCCGTTAATCCCAACTACTAATGGACTTCCATTGTTTTTTTGATTTAATATTAAATTTGTTAATGTTTTCATCAATGATTCGACATTATCCATAATATACTCCTTTGTTTTTCCCAGCGCCAAGGACGGCGCGTGCTCTTGCGTCCACTTTCAGCTAACGTCGTTGATTCACAACGTTCCTGAACCGAACCCGCAGAGCCCTTCTTCTCTGGCACGCCTGCGTCGGTGAAGGAATGTGGTGAGTCCTTCTTCATGTTCAAACTTCAAAGGCCTGCTCCATGTCCTTTCTAACGAGCCCTTGTGTGAATCTGTTGTTAGCTGGAGTCGGACGCCCCGTGACTCGGAGGCACACAAGGACGTGTGCCCCTTAACTAACCTTACCCAAGTAAAAAACCATTAATTTTCTAGCGTCATTTCATTATTTAAAGAACAATCAATAATTGTATTCATATGTGATTGAATATAGAATATCACTGTAAAATACAAAAAGAACAATAGTATGGTCTTATCTTTTGAAATTCTATTCTCAATTGAGTTATCAGCTTCAATTATTGAAATTTGGTTACTTATTTGTATTAGATTTCTTATTATAATAATTAACCATAGTATTACCAATGCAAAACCTAATAAAAATAAAATAAAAAAGTATAGAGTTTTAATAACAGCTGGGTTGCCTAATAAAATAAAAATCAAAATGTATGGTATCAGAATACTAAATATAACAATTACCTTTCTTTTTATGTTAAATACTCTTTTCCTTGATAGAGTATTCAATTCACTCATTAATTGAAACATCCAGAAGAAAAAATATAGAGACATTGTAATCAAAGTCAATAAATACACTATAACTGGTTTTCTCTTTTTCAAATCAAGTCTCACCCTTTGTTTTAAATCTTTCAAAGCCCTGCTATAAACACCGCACCACGGATGGTGCGGTTTGCGTCTGATTGCAGCT
>NZ_JAVDDS010000121.1 GCF_030848475.1 Herbivorax alkaliphila | reverse complement strand
GTATTATAGATTTGAATTATAAACAATAGAAAGGAGCTAAATGAATTGCTTCCTAAGTATTATGTTGATTATGGTAAGTCAATATTTTTGTTTGATAATTTAAAAAGAAAAATACGTATAGTAGGAATCGATAAACTTGACTACAACGAATTAATAAGAGAAGTACAGAGTGGTGAAAAGTTTGTAGTTTTTCAGTATAATATTTTTCTTTTATTAGGGTTTGTAAGAGGAGTTTCTCCAATTTATTTTACAAAAGAGAAATTTAAAGAAAATTTTGCTAGGGTGAGATATAATCTATTGACTTCACTGACTTTAATACCTCCATTAACATCTTTATTTTTAATAATTTATCTTATAAAAATAGGTGGTTTGAGTTGGGGAATAATTTTAATATTTGCTGTTATTGGTATATGGACAATGGTGCCATTGCCTACAATTATAAAAAACTTCAAAGGTGGAACAGATGTAACTCAAGATGTTTTACAATTTATTAATAACCAAGCAAATAATGATAGATAATCTTTTAAAGAGATTGCAGTATGAATTGATATTATATTTTATGTATTTTAAATTGATAGAGATAGCTAGAAAACGTCATATAACCACATATCTGAGTAAAGGGCATGCTCACGGGTCATCCTGCCCGCAGCTTTTCGTCTAAGATAGGAGCTATCTAAGACGGAAATCCACCTCAGATACAACACGTTAGTTGAAAGATGACGCGTTTGTGAAATGCTGTAGTTTGTAATTTTTTGATTTAGAATTAATCTTAAGAAATATGATTTTTTGGAGGATTTCATGGTAGAAAAAATGTACCTATCATATTTTGAAGTAGATAAGGATATTAAAAGGCATAAAGATTTTGATATTAATGTTCCAAAACTTTTAGAAGAATTAAAAAATCATGGTGTTGAAATATTATATTTAAAAGATTTCGTAGGATATGATAGAATTGAGAAAACAATATCAGATTGTGATAGTCTACTTGCAATTGTTGATGAATATTGGTTAAGTTCAACATGGAAAGCAAGTGAGGTTACATATGCAAACGGTGATGGTGGATCGAGGGCAACTAGCAATCCACGGATTCAAAAAAAACCTGTTTTTATATTTCCTGTTTATGAAAATATTCAATTGTCATTTTTAGAAAGATATAAAGGACCAATTATTCTTCCAAGTGATGTGGAAGAGGCAGTTAAAAGTATTATTAGTAGGCTTCGCAGGGCGTCATCCATCAACTAACAAAAGATTCACACAAGGGCTCGAAAGAAGAACATGTAGCAGTACTCTGTAGCATGAACACGAAGAAGGACTCGCCACATTTCTTCACCGGGCGGGCAAGCCGCCACCAAAGAAGAAAGGCTTTGTGGATCCGGTTCAGGAACGTCGTGAATCAGCAACGGTGCGACACGAGGTCGCACAGATAAATGTTTAACTACTCCATAGTAGTATAAACCTGTCATTCCGCTGACAGTAATCTGACAACAGGTGCATAAGTGGTAACACTTCTGTACTAAGCTGTTGTGACAATGGAACCCTTTCTCTAAGGAGAAGAACCGAAGACCGTGAGGGATTTGGGAAACTGCCAGCACTAAGGCGGTTAGGGGGCTAGGTTGTAGGTGGTATGGTTAAATTAATTAAACTGCATATAAACGTCGTCAATTGCAAAAAAGCTAAAGGTGCTGATAAGCTTTGACCAAAAGGTACGTAGATAAGTTAACCTCCTCGTTTTTGGGGTTACGCGGATGTTGTTCTACCGGCGGAATTGCAGAACCTAACCCAC
>NZ_JAVDDS010000120.1 GCF_030848475.1 Herbivorax alkaliphila | reverse complement strand
TAGCTGTAATACTGATGCTATCGTATGCAGGTGAAAATATAATAAGAAGTATAGAAGAGGGCGAGTATGCAACAGCGCTTGAGATAGCAACCCATTTAACAGCACAAATTATACTTTCGAAATTTTTAGGTCCATATATTAATAAAGCAATTAGTTCAGGTAAGGGAACGGGTAACTATCCCTCTACACGTCAGGCGTTACATCAAGATTTAACAAGTAAAGGCTATACTGCAGGGAAACCTTCAGCAAATGGATACGTTGTATATAAACATCCAGATGGTTCAAGAGTGAATATAAAGCCTACAGGTGAAGTTATTCCAACTAAAAAAGTTCCTATTGATCCTAACAATACGGCATGGAATGCACCAAAATATAATCAGAGAGTGTATTATGATGGCACTCCAATTCCTGATGGAGCTCATACAACAGATCACTTTGTTGAACCCTTTGGACAGTAAATAATATTTTGAGAAAGGAACTTAATATATGATTAACTTTAGTCTAAAACCATATGAATGGCAAAAAAGTATGAATACGATTTTTCAAAATGTTAACTTAGATGGCATAATAATCTCAAATGACACTGGTATTTTGTTTAGATTCATAAATAGTTATGATGGAAAACCTTCTGGTACTCTTAGATGCTATAACGTATGGAAGAGTCAATTTGAAACAGGTTCTCTACTAGAATTTCCAGTGTTTATTTGTGATGTTAGAATGCAGAAATTAGACAAATTCGATATTAAATCTGCTTTTAATTATTTAGATTTTGGATTTGAGATTCCTGATATATCTGATTGTTATTTAATATGCATTGATAGCGGAGAACTTAGCATCATATTACTTTGTGAGAACATAAATGTGTGCCACGGAGACGCATTTGCCGAGAACAATTCCTGACCTTATGTTTCCTTTGCTGAAATCACTGTTGGCATGTTTGAAAAGTGGGAATTTTAGCACTAGAATATGATTATGATTTTAGTGGAATAAGAGTACGAAAAATTGTAGATGGAGAAGTACAATCCAAGTGGCTATGTAGCGATTACAATGGCTGTTGTTAAAGCGGTAGCTATAGCATCAATAATAAGAGGTGTGGTAGCAGGTTTAATAAGATTTGGTTTTAACTATGCAGAGACAGGAGATTTTTGGGGCTCAATTGGTCAGGGAATAAAAACAGCAGCATTTGTAATGCCTTTTTCTTTTGTCATTACACTTACGGCTTTGAAATTTCCATACATAGCAAAGGAAGTTGTAATATTTATGCTGTCGGTTTCAAAAATTCAATCGGGCTAAAATATGCACTAATATTTAACAAATAATAAAAGCGTAAAATACAAATTTATACTTTTGAAACAATAATAACTTAATCAAAAAACAAGCATTATGGAAATTAAAACCAAGATGCTTGTTTTTTGCATAATAAAATAAGCTATTGAAAAAGTTGTAACTGTTAGGCAACTTTTTTGTAACTGTGATAAAGTCCTCCAAGAATTGGCTTTGAAACCAATTTGGTATCTTCTACCTTAGTTTCTGGAGGTTTTTCTGATAAAATTGGAGTTTGACAATTAAGTCCTTGATGTGCCCTGACAGGATGATAATAATCTTCTAAAAACATTTTGAGTAAATACTCCAAATGTTTTTGATTAAATGGAATAACATGATTTAATAACTCAAATCTCAATATACCTACTGCTCTCTCGCAAATTCCATTTTGTCTGGGTGATTTTATCCCTGTTCGTTTAGCCTTGATATTTGGATTAGATAAAAAATCCTGAAATAACTTTGATGTAAAAGTAGCATCATTATCATGAAT
>NZ_JAVDDS010000012.1 GCF_030848475.1 Herbivorax alkaliphila | reverse complement strand
CTCGTATAAAAACTTTAGTAGGTATAAATATTTATATATCTTACTTACCCTAAAAACTTATGAAAAAACAGCCAACATTCCAATGCCTTTTTATGCATTGTTTTTGTCGTCAAGAACCAAAATTTTATAAAAATATACAGAAAAAGAATGCTAAAAAATCTTAAAAAACACTTTCAAGCTATAAGCTGAGTTGAAACTATTTTAGCTGAAAGTTGGGTTAGTGAACTCGTTTAGCCAAAGCTAAACATCGAGGCTTCAGGTAGAGACTCAACTTCATCTGAAGATTTATAAGAGAACCTCCACCTAGTACAATATAGTTGTAAGCAAACAGCAGATACTTATCTACTGTAGTTACCAATTCTTAATAAATTACATAACATTGATTTCATTTCTAAATATTAAGCAAACCACTGGCTTCTCACCTTAGCCTTTTTACCAGCAAATAGTTGGTCTGAACCTTGACAAGTTTCTGGACGCGGAGGGTTGCTGTAACTCCTCCTAGGACTTCTTTCTTTGGAAGAAGAGTACCTGTGTTTAAGACTATCAATCCATTCCAGTAAGTTTATACGATTTGGCTGGTTGAGGTCAGCTTTCAGGCTGGTTCCTTGTGTCACATGCTAGGTTGCCTACTTACAGGAGAAGAATGGATGACTTCAGTTGTCCAAATTTATTTTTTAGGAGATCGCTTATAAAACATTTACCAATAGCCGGAATTGATGTAGGAAAGCGTTTTAGTGAGATGGCAGTGCTTTCTCCTGATAATGTTGTTGTATCCCGATTAAAGATTTTCCATGATGTCTCATCAAATATAGACAAGGCCGTTAATGTACTACTTAAAGCGGAAAAAGACTTTGCAGCTAGGCCTGTCGTTGTCATGAAATCCATTGGGCACTACCACAAAATCCTTTTCCATTCCCTTTGTAAAGCTGGATTTGATGTTTGTGTCATCAAACCTTTACAAACTGATTCTATCAAAAATTTGGGGATAAGAAAAGTAAAAAATGATAAAGTCGATGCCCGTAGGATTGCACTCCTATATCGTTTTCAAGAACTGAAATCTACCAATATCCCAAACGAAGAACTTGAATGTCTTCGCAGCTTGTGTCGTCAGTATTTCAATCTATGTGATGAGCTTACAGCTTACAAAAACCGCCTTATAGGGGTTATAGATCAGATTATGCTGAACTTCACCGATGGTATTTAAGGACGCCTGTTCTCAAACAGCTTTAGCAATTTTGGAGAAGTACCCTACTTCTAAACACATACTAAACGCTAAATTTGTCTAGATATTCTCGGAATTTCTTAACACCCAAATTTTTTTATCCATCAGATCATGAAAAATATGGCGAAACAAAAGAACCGTCAGGTTGTTTCTAAACTCAATAAGGGTTTCACTTCTAATAAGTGAAACCCTTATCTGTGGCGGAGAGAGAGGGCTTCCAACCCTCGGTACGCTATTAACGTACACACGAGTTCCAGTTGAAATCTAGTCATTTCATACAGTATCATGTTGTACCATATAGTGCTCTCTCATCCACATTTATAGATGTTTTATATGTTATTTAGTATCATGGTGTACAACCTTTTATTATAGTATTATTTGTAGTAATGTTATCAAAATGTTATCACTGTAATTCATCTAATTACTCTACATTAATCTTTTTCATTTACTAATACTAACACATCATTTATATAGCTTTTTACTTATTCTAATATTATTACTTAACAAACAGTCTAGTAAAGACTTAAGTTTTCCTACCTTTTTTTGTCTCTTGGCTTCTACTAATATACCAAGTGTTCCTGATATATTAATTTCCATATTTTTAGCAATACCTCTGGCTTTTCTCTCATCAATAATAAGCAAATCAGCCTTTAGTATATCAGCCAACACAATAGCTTCACTTTCACCAGCTCCCAAGTTGAGTTGTTTTTGAAGTAATTTCACTGCGAACTCATTCTCTATCTTTTTTACTTTTAAAAAACTACTTTCCTTTACAATTTTGGCTTCTCTACTCATAGATGGATTATTTGTAAGCTCTTTAAAGACAGCTTCTGGCAAAATAATTTCGCCATACATATCCTCAAGTAAATCTAACTCACCAATTTTAATGAATGATATAATGGGCGTTGTATCTGATACAATCAACATCTATTATTTTCCCCCATTACTTTTCTAGCATTGTTCGCATCTTCAACAACTTCTTCTATATCATTTTCAAAATAAGAAATCCCTAGACTTCCTAAGCTAGTTATAAGAGACATTTTATCTATTTCTAAAATTTCAGCAGCCTTACCAAATGATATCTTTCCTTCTTTTATTAACTCATACAGCATTAATTCTTTCACTTTTCTTTGATACTCTGGGTTTTTTATATCTACATATCCTGCTAAAGCTTCAGGCACCTCTAATTCTATTTTTATTGTATTCATTTTAGCAACACTCCTTCATTACATCATTCAAAATCTATTTGTCTTAATACTATTATATCACATTTCCCTATCATCTTTTCATAATCAATATATCTTTTAGGGAGAGGAGAATGTCAATATTCTATCAATAATATTTTTTGCCATACCATCTTCAACGATTATATACTTTTTATCTACAAAATCAGCCTCTAACTCTAAAAAAGCATTTTTAAAGAAAGTTTCTTCCCCAATTGCAATTGTGCCATTTTCCATTTTTCTGAAACACTTTATTGCTGATTTAGGTAATCTATCAATGATATTTGTTGAGTGTGTGGTTATAATTACTTGTATTTTTTTGCGTTTTATCATTTCGAGAATATAGCAAATTAAACGTTTCTGTGCACCTGGGTGCAATGAAACCTCCGGTTCGTCTAACAAAAGTATGCTTGTCGAAGACATTCTCTCTATTTTATCAACCATATTAGCAACAACAAATTCTCCACTACCAGCATTATATTCAGAATACTGACAGCCATCATTAAAAATAACACTGGTACCCCATGTCCCGCTGAAATACTTATGCCTTACTATCTCAATTGATTTAATTTTTCCCTGTAATATATCATTTACAGATTGAATGGAACTATCACTGAAAGAACGTCTTTGCTTTCTCTCGCTGGTGCTTTTCGGATTTTGATTTAATTTTCGAGATTGTTTTATTATATATTCAACTTTTTGTATTCGATTGATCTTTTTTTCAACATTATCATACAAAAAGCTTTTATCAACTGCTCCTATCATAGTTTTAGTCTGTATATATTCTATACCAATTTGCGGTGGGAGCTTTCCTTCTTTTCCCCATTTATTTTGACGTAATCTTTTGTATTGCAAGACTGTACCATCCAGTAAATATGAAATATCTGTATTTTCAAATCCCCCATCATCAATTACTGTTTCAAAAAACTCGTTTTGTGGCAGTTGTTTACCAGAAAGTAATTTGATTGCTTTCATCACAGTAGTTTTTCCACTGCCGTTTTTCCCAACTATTACAGTAAGTGGACATGTAAAATTCAGTTCGGAATCATTGGCAAATTTACGAAAGTGATGTATTTTTAGCTGTTTTAATCTATTTTTTATTATCCCTTTATCATACATTGTAGTAACATCACTTATTAATTTTTCTAAATTATCAAACATACATATCACCTCACATCTTGGTTATTATTTCTTAATGACCTTTATTAAATTTACAGCACCCTTAATAATTTTTAACTTACGACAATTATTTTAATATAAAGAGCTTCTTCAAATTCAATGAAATTCATGTATCTGAACCTTCCTTTTGTCTGTCCCAATTCCTGGAGTCACCATTCTTTTAATTCCAGTATTCCAGCCTTTTTATCAATCAAATCAAGTACCCATTATTCAACGCATCTATAAATTTATCTTCATAAGTTATACTTACAACTAAGTACAGCAGAAGAGAAGCAATAATATCAATATCCTGCGTTTCAACATCAAGATTAAAGATTTTTTCAAGTTTAATTTAATTATTTTCTAGAATATCGAGCCATTCAAAACCATCTTGAAATGCATCCGCAATAACGTTGCATAAATTATCACACTCATAAGATACAATAAGATTTTCCTCTTCATCATCATCTCAATATACATCGCATTCTTTAGAAACTTGTAGATGTTATAAGTGTAGTAGGCAAACTTCGTGAGGCTTATTCAAATGTAGTTGCTATTTTCAAAGGTGTAAAAAATAAAGAGGATAAGGAAGAGCACGAACTTGTTCTTGCAGATGAAGAGATACGAAATAATTTTTATAACCATCTCAGTCAATTTGGAAAGTATTTTGGTATAGCTTTGGAGTCAGAGCATGTATATAATGCTCTTGGAGAAAAGGATATATCTCTATATAAAAAAGATCTTAAGTTTTATCAGGAATTAAGAGCATCAGTAAAATTAAGATATTCTGATACTATTGACCATAAGGAATACGAAAGCAAAATGAGAAACCTTATGGATACATATATAGCTGCTGAAGATGTAATTCAAATTACTGCTCCTGTTGATGTGCTGAATGAAGAAGAACTTGAAGACGAACTTATGAGATTGGGAACCCCCAGAGCAAAGGCTGATGCTATTCGTACTAGGATAACTAAAAGCATAAACCAAAAATGGGATGAGAATCCAGCTTACTATAAAAAGTTTTCTGAACGTATTGAAGAAATCATTAATGAATACAAAGAAAAAAGAATTTCTGATGCTGATTATTTAAAAAGAATGCGTGAAGTTATGCAGAATTTCAGAAAAGGTTACTCTGGAACAGTTTATCCAGAAAAAATAAAGCACAATGTTAATGCCCAAGCTTTATATGGAGTTGTAAAAGAAATATTGGAAGATGAGAGCTTATATTCATCTGGAAATGATGCCGTAATAGAAACACAGAATATATATAACTATGAAAACATTCTGGCAGACATTGCTACAGATATAAATCTCATAATTGAAAAACATTGGAAAGTGGACTGGCATGACAACTCTGATGTTCATAATATGATATCAAGCGACATTAATGATCTACTTTACCTTGCAAAAAAGAAGCATTTCTCCAACCTGTCTTTCAGTCAAATTGACAAGATAATTGAAAACATTAAAACGATAGCACTTAGGAGATATTAGATATATGGAAAAACATAAGATCAATTATGGCGGAAAAACAATTGAATTTGAATTACACAGAAAAAATGTAAAAAATATTAACTTGAATATAAAGCCTGATATGACAATAGCCATATCTGCAAAAAAAGAAGTACCTCTAGATTATATACAAAGGTTTGTTGAAGGTAAAGCACCTTGGATATTGAAAAATGTTAGTTATTTCAAGAATGTTCAGCCTGAATATGTAACTGGAAAGGATTATGTAAGTGGAGAGACTTTTAAATATCTAGGAAAGCAGTATCGGCTGAAAGTGGAGGAAACTGAAGATGAAGAAATCGTCAAATACTATCAGGGATTTATCTATATTTATGTAAATGATAAGAAGGATTATAAGCGAAAAGAAAAATTGCTGAATAACTGGTTCAGGAGAAAAGCCGAAACTAACTTTAATGATAGTTTGAATAGGGTTTATCCTGTTATTGAAAAATACGGTGTAAAAAAACCAGAGATCCAAATTAGAACTATGAAGGCAAGGTGGGGCTCATGCTTAAAGGGTAAGAATACTATTTTATTAAATTTTGAATTGATAAAAGCTCCAAAGTTTTGTATTGAGTATGTTGTGCTACATGAACTGATTCATTTTAAATATAGAAATCATGATGCAAAGTTTTATGACTTTATAACATCACTTATGCCCGACTGGAAGCAGAGGAAAGAGATCCTTGATGAAGAAGTGGTAAGAGAATTATAAGGACTAAAGAAACTCAGGTACGGTTCTTTTAGGGAAGAATCGTACCCTTTTCCCACACCTTAGCCAAATAATATCTCTGTGATATTTTGCTCATTTATTTGTATATTGTCAAAACAAACTCCTCGCCAGACTCTTTAAGCAGTGGTTCTTTCGCCCCAGCTTCTTTCATTGTTTTTAATATCATAGGTATACCTCTTCCCAACTGATCAATATATCTAAGATTTTCCATGTGTTTTGCCAAAAAAGGATTCCGTGCGTAAGAAACACCCATTTTCATCTTATCTATTGTTACAGTATTAGGAAGTCTGCCAGGACTATGAAACTCTATCTGGTCTTCAAACATAAATATCCTTATTTTTGAACCACTTATGCTGTAGTTTCTATGTGTGGTGACAATAAAAAGGATATACTTACTTTATTTCCATAGTAGTAGCTACTTCTTGACTCATTATTCTTTCATATAACTCTAAAGCTTTATACCAATAATAAAACCCTTCTGGACTAAATTTCTTTATAGATTTAAAGCTTCTATGAAATTGCTGATTGGAAATACTTAATTTATTAATATCAATTTTTGGGTCATAATATTCTAAATTCAAATTAGGATTTTTTAATAATAGTGATACATAAGCAGATTTTCCTGCACTTAAAACAGCATCTTCTACAATATAGTTCCTACTAAATATGTAACTTTTTATTCTTTTTATTCCCTCTTCTAGTTGCTTATACTTTTCTTTTTGAATACTACCTCTAAAAGCAATAACTATTGAAGTCGCTATTATATCGTCTAAGACATTATCAAATGTCATATCCTTTAACTTACGATACTCAATTTCACGTTTTGACACATTAATAAAGGTCTCCCTTACAACTTTTAAATTGTTTATCTCATCAAACAAATTACTTATATCAAATAATTGTTTAATTATCTCCAACTCTTTATTATTTTCATATAGTATTCCTGTGGTATTGGGAGCAAAAGCCGTTAACTTATCTCCTAATATACAATCTATAGAAGGCATAATAACCGCATTTGATTCTTCTTCCACTTCTAGAAATGTACAATCTATATTTTTTTCCACTAACTCTATATATGGATTTTCTTGAAAAAGTATGTCCAATAAAACATATTTCTCTGTTCCATCTAATGCTGACTTATAATAAAATTTATAATGAGCTTTCGGTATGTTTTTGAAATTATTCCTTTTTATTTCCTCGTATTTATAGAATATCATACTATTCTTTATGATTTTATTAAATAGAATTTTCAGTTCGTTTGAGTTCATTTGTTTTTCAATAATAATATCTATATCAATTGAAAATCGATGAGTTTTATTGAGCAACAAAAGAAGCGAAGTTCCACCTTTAAAAATAAACTTCAACTTTGAATTTACAAGGTTTTCAAGCAAGTATAAGGCATTGATAACTTTTTCAATTAATTCTGGACAGGCTTGTTTTTTACCCTTTTTAATTGTTCTAGCTCTATCTTGTATCCATTCTTTTGTAAAATTTTTTTTTGCAATCAATTTTATCAACTCCTATATATATTTTTTGTCAATTTGTGTGTTTAAAATAATAAAATTAATTATTTTTTCTCTTATACCTCGGTTTTTCGCATATCTATATAGAGTTGTTATATTAACACTATATTCTTCATATATCCTTTCAAATATATTTATTAGTTCTTGACCTTGATATGCTCTAAAAAGTTCCTTGTCAGAAAAAATATCTACTAGAATTTTTTCTATTTTTGAAATTCTAATTTTTTCGGATGTTCTAACAGGAGACTCTTTAATTATTGGCCTAACTATAACTGCATTTTCATTTGAAATGTAATTATCTACATCTTTCCCTTTAGGATCAAGAAATACGTCACTTCTTTTTTCCTTTAATGATTGGAATACAGCTTCAATTATATCTTTATCTACTTCTAAAATCGTCAAAGAATTAAATGGTTGATGATTTATAAGATTATGCAACCAAGATGTTTCCCATATGCAAATATCTATATATGGAAAATGTTTGTTTACATGGTTATATACCCTTTTAAGTGTAAGGTTTATATTCGGCATGAATTCTTTTCTTTTTTCCAACCTATATATTCCTGTTTTAAATGAATTCATAACCTTTTTCTCTTTTAATTTATACACTCTCCATTTGAAAGTTCCTATTTTTAAATCAGGTTCTTCCCTTCTGTAAAACTTTAAAAGTTCATGATAAGTAATAAAATCTTGTTCTTTAAACTGTGTTCTAATATCATTTATTCTTAATTTATCTTTTCTCAAATTTATCACTCCATCATTATTATCTAACCAAGCGGAATTTTTATTTTTTTTCCGCTTGGTTGACTTTTACTTGTTATATTGTATCACCCATACACTATGTAATTCAATGATTATTTTGATTTTATTATAATTTAAAATCCTAATAACCAACCAAGAGGAATTTTTGTTTTTATTTCCGCTTGGTTGGCTTTTTAAACTAAATATTTCTTCTATCTCCCCCACTCTTACGCACAAAAATAAAATGCGTTGGGAAGATCTTTTATTATCTCTCCGATAAAGAAAGCTAAAAAAATAGTATCTCTTCTACATTCTGAAAGATAAACAGAAAGAATTATTAAGCTAATAAGATATTTTACACTGTTTGATAAGAATGAGAAAAAAATTGCCCATTACCAACAATATTTTGCCATTAAAAAAATTATAAAAACAATATCCCTGCCAAAATAGCTTCTGAGCGATTAGGACATTCTAGCATTGGCATAACCCTAGATTTATACTCACATGTAATAAAAGAGATGCAAAATGATGTCGCTTCAAAATTAGACGATATAATTTTTAAATCAACTGAAGAAAAAGATGATAAAAAGTCTTAAAAAACTCTAAATTTTTATTAATGTTAGAAAAATGTTAGAAATTTTGCCCTTAAAATCAGTAAGGGTTTTACTTCCAACAAGTAAAACCCTTACCTTTGGCGGAGAGAGAGGGATTCGAACCCTCGGTACGCTATTAACGTACACACGAGTTCCAGTCGTGCGCCTTCAGCCAGCTCAGCCATCTCTCCACATATTTTATTTACAACAACTATTACATTATAGAAAAATGTATGCCTTTTGTCAATGCTAAATAAATCTTAAAAATGAATTTATTAAAAATAATTTTCATTTATACTTGCAAAACTCCTTCTGTACTCATCAATTTCTTCACTTAACCTGTAATTATTTTTTTCTAAAACTTCTAAATAATCTTCAATTATCTTTGCTGTTTCTGATTTTTCATTTTCAACAACAAATTCCCTGTAGCTCTGAATCAATTCATCATTAATTTTATTTGTAGAATAATTAAAAGCTGGCATCCCGTCAAAACCAAAAATGTATGAATGCCAAAAATACATATGCTCATTACTAATCACATATTCTTTTAAAGAATCTGGATGTGTTTCTATATACTTTTCATAGCTTATTATTCTATCTTTTACTTGCTCCCACGACAAATTTTGCCCAGTCTTCAAGCCTTTAAAACTTTCAGATTCATCTACTTTAAGAGCAATATAGTCTTTTATATCATCAGTTAAATATTCACTGTATTCTTCTAAAACGCTATAGTCTTTAACTACAGTAAATAATCCCTCTAAGTTTATAATCATATAACCGCCATCTATTATTTCTGTCAACAATGAAACCAAGTTAACATCATTTATTTTCTCAACCTTTTCTCTATTAAATTTGTTTCCAAATGCATCAAAAAGCTTTTGTTGTATTTCATTATCAATTAACATTTCTTCATATATTCCAATATATTTATCCTGTATTTCTTCAAAACTTAAAATCATTGTTGTCGCATCTTCTAAAGATGCCTTTTTAATATTTTCCCCAATAAAAAACAAAGCCTCGAAAGGCTTTGTATCTTCATTAATTGCTATGTTATAATTATCTAATTCCGGGCTGTTAATCCGTTCAAGCACCAGAGGAGCTTTTAAAATTCCATCTATTTCACTAAAGGGAATTTCAAATTCTAAAGATCCATCTTCTTGAGTAGTATACTCAAGTGTGTTATAGTAAATAACTAAGTTATCATCTTTTAAGTAAAATTCTTGCCCCTCTTCTATCCCTTTAAATTCATTTATTAATTCTACATCTAACTCTGAAAACTTTTGACTTAGTATTGAGTTTAGTTCACTTTCAAAGTTCCCTTCTAAAATATCTTCTATTCCTAAAACATTACCTGTTCTTAAATCAAATGTTTTGCTGATAATTGTAGAATCCTCTTCTCCAAAAGCCGCCATATACGCATTAACACCAAATCTTATACTTAACATTTCTTTTGATTTGTGCTTTGCATCATATGTTACTACCAAATAATCATCCGCTTCACCTGATATTTCTTCCATGTTTTCAATTGATTCTTTAAACCTTCCCATTCTGTCAATTATTCTGTCATTAACCTTATTCTCAACATCCTTTTCAATTAAACCCTCTACAAGAGGATAAGTCAATGATGATTCAGCTCCTCCAGAAGAAATTACCTCAACTTCTTCCTTTATACTATATTGATCCGTCAACTCTACATCCTTTATTATATCTTCTTTCCCTTCTTCTGGTACCTCTTCCGGTTCTTCTGAATCAGAACACCCTATTAAAACGATGCCTAATACTAATACTAATGTAATAACAAATATCCTTTTCACCAAATTCCCCTCCACTTTATAATAATTTCTTTTTAAAATACGATATTTAATATGATAACATATTCTTATAAAAACTTAAACATTAAATTTATACTATAAAGTACAATAATTTAAAATTGTTAAATAAAAGTTGTACAATATTGATTGTTTTTGTGTTATAATGGTTTAGTATCAGATTTATTGTTGCCTAATAAATGATAACGTGCATTTTTTAAAAAAACAAAAGAATTTTATCAGGAGGTCTAATAATGAGTAACGAAGTGCCATTATTTGGAAACGAAAAACCAAATGGAAGTCCCAATAATAAACAACCAAAAAAAATTGTTTTAACTGTAGTATCTATAGCTATTATTGCTCTTGTTATAGTTTTAGCTTTAAGATTAACTTCAAACGAATCAGCTGATGAGCCTGGAGAAGTAGATACATCATCTAACTTAGTCCAGAAACTGAATCAGTCTTTTGTGGTTGAAGATGATATTCAAAATGCATTTAATGCTGATGCACTAGGGGTATCAGATCAATATATCTTTTATTCTGACGAACATGGTTTGTATAGAATTGATAAAGATGGCTCTAATAGGCTTGAACTAGACACTGGAAAGATATCCAATTTAAATGTTTACCAGGAAGAGTTGTATTATAGCCGAGCTGATATTAAAGATGACAATGAAACTGATCGCAACAAGGGTCATCAGGTAATAAGAACATCTTTTGACGGAAGCGATAAAAAAGAAATTGATAACTATAACTGTCAAAGAATTCGTTCAATGCTTGTAGTAAATGACGTTGTACTTTATGAGCCAGTGGTTTATTTCCCTGGTGAGCCTTCAGGAACTCTTAAATCCGAGTACGTTGCTGCATCTTTAGACGGTAGTGATATAACAGTGTTCCCTAATGATAATTATCATTCTAAGTTCAAAATGAGATATCCTTATACTCAATCTCAGCTTGATTCACTATTAAGTAATGATTATCCTAATACAGTTGTACGATCGGCAAGATATTCTATAAGTGACACAATGTATTTTGGAGCTCAAAGTATTGAAGATCCAAGAACCATTAAAATATTTTCAATAAGCAAAGCTAATGATGTGTTAAAT
Organism: Herbivorax alkaliphila; assembly: GCF_030848475.1. Classification (GTDB taxonomy): domain Bacteria; phylum Bacillota; class Clostridia; order Acetivibrionales; family Acetivibrionaceae; genus Herbivorax. The sequence goes on along the minus strand of NZ_JAVDDS010000012.1, from coordinate 69,852 downwards.
ATGATTGGAGAACATGCTCCTGACACTTCAATTGATCCTCCTTCAAGGATGATTTTAAATGGCTTTGCATACGACGGCGAATCTATCTTTTATACTTTAACTGAAAAAAAAAGAATCGGTGATTCCCTAGAATCAAAACTTGATTTATATAAAATAGATGTGGACAATAATAGCACAACTTTTGTTGAAACACTATATAGGTCAGAAGGCTTTTAATTGCTAGAAAATAATAAATGGAAAGTCCTTCTTGTAATTTAACATAAGAAAGAGGATAAAACAATGTTTTATCCTCTTTCTTATTCTTAATCTTCTTCTAAGATTCCACCTTCTATAAGATGAATTTTCTCTTACAAATCTTCAGATAGAGTTGAGTCTCCACCTAAAGTCTCGATGTTTAGCTTTAGCTAAACAATTTCACTTATATCTTTAATTTTTGTTAACTTTATAAAACAGTGCTAATTCTAATAATTAAGCTTATTTTAAGACGCTATCTAAAATTCCTATCTTTATATAAAGCTACATCAATTTACTTTGCATCTTTATACTTTTTAAATTCAGAATAATTCTGATTGGTATGTTTTTTAAAGCACTTTCCGAAATAATTAGGGTCTGGAATCCCCACCTCTTTTGCAGTAATGTACATAAGCGTCCCCTTCTTTGCATATTCAATTGCCTTTTTCATTCTGCACTCACTAATATAATCAATAAGATTAATATTAGTTTCCATCTTAAACAGTCTACTTAAATAACTTGCATTAAATCCAAATGTCTGAGCAATAGATGCAACATTTAAATCTGCCTGTACATAGTTTTTTTCTATGTATGACTTTATTTTGCACACCGTATCATTTTTATGAACCATCTGATAATCATCTTCTGTCAAAAGCTTTTCTTTTGATGCTTCTTTTGAGTTTATATCATCTATTACTTTTAATAAAATTTTTCTTATCTCTTTGCGATTTACAGGTTTTAGCAGGTACTCGCAGACACCAGTTCCAACACACTTTCTTGCATATTCAAAATCATTAAAAGCTGATAAAATAATTATTTTTAAGTTTGGATACCTTTTAATTGCTATTTTTGAAAATTCAATTCCATCCATAAACGGCATTTTTATATCTACAAAAGCTATATCCGGCTTTATTTCGTCTATGGTGTTAATAGCTTCAATGCTGCCTGCCGCCTCTCCTGCCACTTCTAAATCAAGTTTTTCTATCTGTATAATATTTTTTAATAGATTCCGAAGTGACTTTTCATCATCAATAATCATTACTTTATACATATAAATCCCCCTACATTGGAATCTTAATATCTATTTTAAAATAAAACCCTTCTTTAGTTGTAATTTCGTATACATCTGAAGTACTATAATAATATTGTATTCTCTCTATTGTAGATTTAAGCCCAAAACCATTTTTACCTCCTTTGTCCATTATTTGTTTTAGATGCTTCTCACTCATTCCTACACCTGTATCAAAAACAACTATGTGAATTTTTTCTTCTTTTTGATACACAGATATTTTTATAGTTCCCCTCCCTTCTTTTAATCTTACACCATGGTACAAACTATTTTCAACTAAAGGTTGCAAAAATAGTTTAGGAACGACAATATTCAGTAAGTTTTCATCAATTTCATATTTATCCTCAAAAACATCTTCATATCTTAACTTTTGAATTTTTAAATAATTCTTTACCATTTCAATTTCCTCTTTTAAAGAAACTTCTTTATTACCTCCACTTAAAAATTTTCTGTAAAAATTCCCAAGAGCTTCAATAGCGTCATAGGTTTTTTCATCAGAATTTTCAAGGGCAAGATTTGCTATAGTGCCTAATGCATTGTATAGAAAGTGAGGATTTATTCTTTCTTGAAGAACTTCCATTTCAGCTCTTTTAATTTCTCTTTCTCTATATAGCAGTTCATTAATTATTTTATCAACTTCAATTAATTTTGTAGTATCCATTATATGTTTTTCTATCTTATTTTTCATCTCTTTATTAGGTTCACTGTTTTTTTTTGATTTTGGTATATCAATATACTGAATAAGTTTTTCAATGGGTTTTACTATATGCATATATATAAATGTACCCGTTATACATGAAAAAATGATATATATAATTGTACTTGCTAAGATATATATCATCATTTGATCTGAATTTTTTTGCAACATCAAATATGTAGCAAAAACCACAATAGCCTGTACTACTATTAATTGTATGAATATAATTAATAATTTTTCTCTTAATTTTTTACAGTTAAACCACTTTGCTATCTCTTTTATTTTATAACTCATAACTTTTACTTTTAAATAGCCTTCCTCTTATGTAAATTGTATATTTAAATTGTAACAAATATATTATTTCTTCTCAACTTATTGAAAATAGGGATATATATATTATCATTTAGCGAAATGTTTTAGTATTATAACCAAAAAAGCTTCAAGAAGAGACTTACCTCGTCCTGAAGCATTAATATCAATAATTTTCAAATGGAGTAGAGTCCCCATCTGAATCTCTTATATTTATCTAAAACTAAACAAGTTAACTAGCCTTTAATTGCACCTTCCATCAAACTCTTTTGAATCTTTTTGCTCATAAACGCATATAATATCAGCGTTGGAATTGTAGTAATAAGTAGTGCTGCTCCAATAGGTCCCCATTCTGTTGAAAAAGTACCTTCAAGTGACTGAATTCCAACCGTTAATGTTCTATAATCTGAACTTCTAATAAATACAACTGCAAACATTAGCTCATTCCACGCTTGCAAGTAAGTGAAAATAGCCACCGTAGAAATAGCAGGCTTTAAAAGTGGTAATATTATTCTAAAGAATATTCCATATACACTGCATCCGTCTATACACGCAGCCTCATCCAACTCTTTTGGAATTCCCGCCATAAAACCACTAAAAATTAAAATAGCCATTGCCAATGCAAAACCTACATAAGGAACAATAAGTGCTTGATAAGTATTCAGCATTTTTAAATTACTAAGCACAACAAAAATAGGTAAAATTGCTGCATGAATTGGAATGGTCAAACCTAACATGAAAATATTGTTAGCTGATTTTCTTCCCTTCCATATAAGCCTTGTCAATGCATATGTAGCCATTGCTGCAAAAATAACAGTTATCACTATTGTAATTCCCGTTACAATTACACTGTTTATAAAATACCTGCTAACGTTACCAACTGTCAAAGCTCTATGAAAGTTTGACCACATCCATTCTTTTGGAAGTCCTATAACATTTCCTCCAAAAATTTCACTATTGCTTTTTAAAGAAAACGTAAACAGCCAGTATAACGGAAATATATTTATAAGTGCCCATATACTTAGTGCAGTATATGTAAATATTGTTTTTATTTTAAACTTACTAATAACTTTTTTGAATTTCTCCATCTACATCTCCTCCGTTCTAATACTGGCTTTTATAATTATTGCAAATAAGAAACATAAGAAAATAATAGAAATTGCAATCGAACTTCCAAGTCCAAATCGATATCTGTCAAAGGCCTGTTCAACCATCAGAGTAGCTGGCACCTGACTAGCTCTTAAAGGTCCTCCTCCTGTCAATACATATATTAAGTCAAATGCTTTTAAAGATCCTGTTACTGCAAAAATTAAGCTGATTCTAATAATTGGTTTTAACATTGGAATAACAATAAGCCTTGACACCTGTCCATCAGTTGCACCATCTATTTTTGCAGCTTCTTTTAACTCTGGGGCTATTGTCTTTATACCTGCATACATTAAAAGCATGTGGTATCCTACATATTGCCAAAGCAAAGGAATAAAAACTGCAATTAAAACAACTCCCGGATCTCCCAGCCAATTTCTGGCTAAATTATCCAGCCCAACTGATTCTAACATAACATTTAGTATACCGTATGTGGGAAAATACATCTTTTTCCAGAGTTGACCTACAACAACTGTTGATAGTAATACAGGTAGAAAAAACATCCCTAAAAAAAATCTTTCCCCTTTTATTCCCTTTGCCAATAATAGAGCTAATCCAAGGGATATAGGCAATTGAATAAAAACAGATAAAACCGCTAGCAACATTGCATTTCCAACAGCTTTAGGAAACCTTATATTGGCATTTGTAAACAATTCCTTATAGTTTTCTATACCTACAAATGTACTTTCAGCAATATTATAATCTAATACACTATAATACAGTGACATAAAAATTGGTATAATGATTATCATAAGAAACAATGCTGCTGCAGGAAACATAAATAAAAATATGGCTAATTTATTTTTTCTCAAAGAGTCCATATTTTGACCTCCTATTTAACTTACTTCTTTAAAAAAATAATCAAAACCTTTCTTAACAAATACTGAATGTTTATGCATTTGCTCGAAAGGTTTTGATTTCTTATACACCATTTTTCTCAAAGACCTTATTTTCTTTAGATTCTTTTGAAAAAATATAGTTTTCCGATTTACCCCAGCGAAGCTACTACTTTGACTGTAGCAGCCACTGGAATAACTTTAATATAAGACTTTTAAATGTATGATTATGAATTCAGTATTTAATTAAGTTGTTGATCCATTCTTTCTGCAAATTCCTCTGGCGTAATATTACCAAAATACAGAGCCTCTAGTAAGTCCAAATAGTCCCCTGCCTGTTCTGGTTCCATAAGCATATCAAACCACAGCGTAAAGGATGTTGCACCTTCTACATAATCTGCAAGCTTTTTAGTAAGCTCATTTACTTCACTGTCATCATAGTCCACTTCCCATACAGGAAGCCCTGCACCATCAAGGTATGAATATTTTGAAATACTTCTTGCCAATTCTATTGCTGCTTCTGCTGCAAGTTCTGGATGCTCTGTAGACTCACTTACCATAAGTGTGTCAGCTGCAGCACCCATGAAATCAGTTGATGCTGCATTATCTCCTATTACAGGATATGGAGCAACATCAAAGTCTTCAGGATTCTCTGGATCAGTTTGAATAGAACCTGCCATCCAGCTTCCTGTTACAAACATTGCAGCTCTTCCCTCATAAAATTCAGCACTTGCTTCATCATTTGACATTCCAGATGCACCATCTATAAATGCTCCCATATCAACTAGCTGTTGAAATTTCTCCGCTGCCTCAATGAAATCAGGATGATTATAACTAGCATCCCCATGTTCTAACGCTGATAATACTTTTTCATGTCCTGCAGCTTTTAGTGCTAAGTTGTCATGAGTCATTGCAAGCACCCATGTGTCTGCCGCACTTATTCCAATTGGAGTAACACCATTATCTATAAGTGTTTCACATACTTCAATAAGTTCATCAAAAGTAGTTGGTGGCTCAACTCCATTTTCTTCAAATATTACCTTGTTATAAAATAATGCTGAAATAGGAGTAGTATACGTTATACCGTATAATTCCCCATCATATGTTGCATAAGACAATCCAGCATCTGATATCTGAGAGCTATACTCATCAGTAAAATACTCTTCAAGAGACATTACATTTCCTGATGCTACGAATGGTGCAGAAAATCCTCCACCCCAAGTATAGAATATATCAGGAAGGTCATTTCCATGTACCGATGTTACAATACTTGTCTTATATGACTCATTTTCATACGTCTCATGGGTTATTGTAACCCCTGGGTTTGCAGCTTCAAAATCTGCAATTGCCATGTTAAACGCATTGTTAAATGCATCACTTTCAGTTGCAATACTCCATAGCTCTAACTCAATCTCTTCTGCTGGGTCATCTGAACCTGGGTCTTCTGTACCTGGGTCTTCTGTACCTGGATCTTCTGTACCTGGATCTGGGTCAACCTCTGTGTCACCATTACCACATCCACTTACAATAAGTACTATCATCATCATACACGCTAACAAAATTGCTAATTTTTTCTTCATTTTTGCATTCCCCCTGTCTGTGTTTTTTACTACATAATTATAAGCACTTCCATGCAAATATGCAACGGATTATTTTTACCTATAATATGCAATATTTTTACTTTAGTAGATTCAAAGGAATTTAATACTCTAAATATTTAGTAAAAATACCTTTATTATAGGACTACTGATATTATATTCTATACAGATTTTTAAATTCCTTCTACTCTATTAAAAATATTTATTCCAAAATTATAATTTTCTATGTGTTTTACCACCTCCTAGAAAATTTAAAGCTTGAAACAATTCATATTTCAAGCTTTAGGTTGGCGTGCCCAGAAGGAGTCGAACCCTCAACCTCTTGATCCGTAGTCAAGCACTCTATCCAATTGAGCTATGGGCACATATTTTTTATTCTTTTTGTTTTTGTTATCACCTCCCTCAATTAACTATGAGAAGATGTCAATAACAATTACTCAACATATATTATAGTAATATAAAACCTCAAAAAAATCAACTACATTTTTTTCTTCATCTATACATTAAAGTAAAGAACAATATTTTAAAAACTAAAGTTACGCAGTTTAGCTTCTATAAATACTCCTTTGAATTTTCTCCTTGAGAATGCAAAGTTATTTCTAAGTCATTCTTTAGCTTATTTAAGATATCTCAAAAAAAGAGGTTTAATTCATAGGTTTTTTCCTAAGAATACATTATATAAGTTTTATTATTCCTGTAACATACCAAATTTATGTGATATAATGTTTATGCACTACACAAGAATATTTTCCCAAAAATAAAGAAGGGATGAGTTTAAATGTTGTTTGATTCTTATAAGTCAATTTTATATTCGGACACATTAGTTCCGGATATTTTTATTACTGAATATATGCCTTTAATGAATTCAGATTGTATAAAGGTATATTTATATTGTCTGTTTTTAAGTAAACACAATAAAAAAGCTTCTACTGAAGAATTTGCTAAAAATCTTAATATGGATGTATCAGACGTCAAAAAATCCTTAATATCTCTTGATAACATGGGGGTTTTGGTATGGAAAGAAAACGGTCTGCACCTTTATGATTTAAAAGAAAAAGAAATTAAAAAATTGTACCGTTTAAAAACAACGTCCTCTCCCGAAGAGGCTGTTAAAAACACTGAGAGAAATAAAAAGCGTAACGAAATTATCTACACAATAAACAATACATTTTTCCAAGGTGTTATGTCGCCTTCATGGTACACTGATATAGACTCCTGGTTTGACAGATTTAAGTTTGATGAAGATGTTATGCTGGCACTTTTTCAATATTGTTTTGATCATAATGGCCTAGCAAAATCATACATAGAAAAGGTTGCAGAAAATTGGAAAAGCAGAAATATAAAAAATTCTTTTGACTTAGATAATTATTCTATTGAATACAAAAAGTTCAAAGATGTACGAAAGTCAATTGTCAAAAAACTTAAATTAAATCGCAATCTTACAGAATACGAAGAAAAGTATCTAGAAAAATGGGTAATGGATTATAGGTATACTTTTGAAATTATAGAAATTGCACTTAAAAAAACTACTTCAAAAACCAACCCAAACTTTAATTACATAAACAGTATTATTACAGATTGGTATAAAAATGGCCTAAAGACCAAAGAAGAAATACTTGTGTATGATGCTAATCGAAAAAAAGCATCGCCTAAAAATACAAAGCCATCAACTTCTATACCTCAAAAAGAGAATTTTGATCAACGTCAATACGATGAAGGCTATCTTGAAAGCCTTTATGAAAATGCTTAAAATTCTGGAGGTAATATGAACAAAAATATATACAACATAATTAAATCAGAATATGAAAACAGACAAAAAGAAACATATAAGTTAATTTCAAAAAAGAGAGCTTTAGTTTATTCTAAAGTTCCTCTTATTGAAGAAATAGACAGGCAAATACAAATAAATGGTATTAAGTATAATAAAATGATACTTTTAAAATCTGTATCCTCTGATAAAGCTTTAGATCAGTTGTTAAAAAAGATTTCTGATCTTAAAAGAGAAAAAAAACTGCTTCTTGAAAAACATTTCAATGACCCTGATTATTTAGAGCGAAATTTTTACTGTGATAAATGTAAAGACACTGGTTTTACTATTACTTCAAATGGTACTAAAAAATGTTTTTGTTTTAAGCAACAATATATTAACAATCTATTTAGTCAGTCAAACTTAAAACTTTTAGACAGAGAAAATTTTTCTTGCTTTAATCAGGATTATTATCCTGATGTTGTTGATATGTCTAAATTTGGAATCAAAATATCACCTAGGGAAAACATACTGAAAATTAAAACCCGGGCTTTTTCTTTTATTGATAACATAGGCAGTCCAGAGGAAAAAAATCTTTTTTTCAGTGGACCAACTGGGGTTGGGAAAACCTTTATGATAAATTGCATTGCAAAAGAGCTTTTAGAAAGAGGCAGAACTGTTTTATACCAATCTTCTCCTTCTCTTTTCAGCATTATAAACCAGCATAATTTAAAATTTCAAAGAGGAGAGATTTTAGATGATACAGTATACAACAATATTTATAATGTAGAACTTCTTATAATAGATGACCTTGGTACAGAATCTCAGACAGCTGCAAGATATGCAGAACTTTTAAACATCATAAACATACGCCAAGAAAACAATATTATCAGACCCTGTAAAACCATTATTTCTACAAATATTGGAATCAATAAACTTAACGATTATTATGGCGAAAGAGTTGTCTCAAGAATAATCGGCGGCTTTGATTTATTTAAATTCGCAGGTCGGGACATACGCATGTTAAAAAAATTTAATGAAGACAACTCTAAAAGGTAAACTCACTTATAAAATTTACTATTAAAACATATATTCATATATGTTTTGAATGATTTCAGGCTCTACAAACTCACCCATCAAAAGCCCCTGTATAACATATACAAATGCAATCACTAAAAGTCCAGGTACAAACGCCAAAACAGCTTTTAATTTAACAGGCTCTTTTTTTTCTAAATTATCAACTTTTGTTTTTGATGTGTTTCTAATAAATAAATACATTAAAAACCCAAAAATCACTCCAAAAAATATAAAAATTAAAGAATATCCTGCTATTAAACCAATTACCGTAGCTGCAAACATTTCTGAAGGTAGATTTTCAAATTGTGAAAATATATCTCCCTCTACTTCAATATCTCCTAAAAACTCTTCTGCTCTTAGTGCATATAAGCTTAAAGCAACTGCTATGGAGTTGTTTGCAAAGTGAGCAAATATACCTCCATAAAGAGAATTTGTTCTGTAAACTATAAATCCAATTAGTACGCCTAAAAGAAATGTTCCAAAAAGACTTTGAAAATTAAGATGCATTAGTCCAAAAAGTAATGCTGTAATTATAATTGCTTTTTTAACTCCATATTTTTCAAAACCTCTTTGAATAACTCCTCTAAAAAGCACTTCTTCACAAATTCCTGCTACAATTCCTATAACAAAAAAACTTACTAAAACCCCTGGAAAATCAGTTGATATTGGTGGTTGCATAACTTCAGCTCTTCCAAAAAGTGCTTTAACCAAAAAGTGATTTAGCAAATTAATTATAGCAACTAAAGGAATTGAAAATACTGTAAGGAAAAATATTATAACAAGTGTTACAGGCCTTATTTTGTTTAACCTTAAAACTTTTTTTAAATCAAACTTAAATAAAACTAGAAATAAGACAGGTGGAAGAAATATTAATACAAATTGATTAATTATGGCACCTTTATTAAAATCTCTTTCCATAAGCATGCTTCCTATAAAAAAGTATAGCAACACACAAAGGGAATATATTATACCTACCTGCATAAGACTGGGATTTTTAAAACCTTTAATTTCAGAATTGCCTGCAACATCTCTTTTTTCCATATCTATCCCTCACAATTCTTTTTAATTTTTAAAGCCCCTTCTTTTTTAAGGGTGAATGTTATTTAAGCAAATTAAAACATGGCAGAAACTTTAATATATGCACCCCTTTTTTAAAATTAAATTGTTTTTAAGGACTTAAAGATGATAATATTATATCATCTTTAAGTCCTTGAATGTAGGGTATATGTTATTTTAGTTAAGAAAAATATTAAAATTTTTTTAAAATTCACTATATATACTATTAGTTGCTTACTAATTTATAACTTTTTAACCTACATAGTCAGTATTCCATTTGGAGTATCAATTATCATTAAAACTCTCTCTTCTTGGCCTGTCTCAGCATTAATATAGACAAGAAAATCCCTGTCATTTAATTTTCCCTTAAACTCATAGGTAAACAACTCTGTTTTATAATCTGTAGGTATTATTGCAAGCCCTGAACTAACTATATCCATTCTTTCAGTAATCATCTCTCTTGCTTCTTCTAAAGATATTTTAGGTTCTGGTATGTCTCTTTCAGTATGTGCATAAATATATCCTTCACCTTCAAACCCTACAACTTCACCATTATCTAATGCTATTTTAACTTTGATAAGGTCTGGATATATAGTTACACCCTCCTGCTCATAAGCATAATTTATAGTAGCCGTGCTATCTTCTTTTAAATAATAGGTATCTACCATTCCCTCATATCCTCTATCTTGGAGAAACTTCCTACCTAGGGCTTTTGCTTCATCTATATCTATAGTCTCATTGCCTGTTGGTCTATTATGAAGCATCCACAATACATGTCCGCCCTTTTGAGTAACATCTATAGATGCAGTTTGGTCATCTGGAGCATTTTTAAATACAACATTATAGCTATATGTCTTAATTTTTGTATTGTCATTTGCCCCTATTTCATTAACGCTTTCAACTTTATCCTCTCCAAAAAATTTTATAACTCTTTTTTTTGCCTCTTCTTGATCCAATTTATCTCCAGTAAGCCCTTTTGGTTCAATTTCTGTCAGATGGTCAGAAAAAGGCCCGTCATAAATAAGAGCAGGATAATCCATAAATGTCTTGTCTATATTTTCAAATTGTTCATTTGGCAGTTCTCCTGAAGTCTTTTGGAAAAGGGGGGTTCCTTTATCAGCCAACTCTCCCCATTCTATCCTGCCTGCTGAAATTTGATTTTGCAAATCAATTAAGCTTTGATCTAAAGAGACTGCATATCCATGAAGCTCTTCAATTAAATCATACTGCTCATCATCTAAGTTATCCCCCTGCATATTTTTGTGATTTATCGAGTACGCTAAATCTCCAACTTGAGTCAAAAACTTAGATGTATTTGCTAAAATATGCTGGGAAATAGGCAACTGCCCTAAATTTGTCTGAGCCATATTTGCCTGTCTCCAAGCTTCCTGCATGGTTGTTGCAGTTCCACTTGGTGTAGATGTTATAAGAGATTTCATCAATAGTACCTGCACATTGTCTACATACCCAACCATTTCATAAAAGGCTCGATTGTATTGATTATCCAACTCCTGACGTAAATCTGCCGCATGTTTGTACTGATACATCCCCCACCCTGCTACTAATGCTATTACTATAATTGTAATGCTGTACATTTTCCTGTCTGACAATCTGTTTTTAAAATCTTTTAGCTTTTCTCTAATACTCAAATTCACACCTCCTGTTTTTAATTTCCGAAATTATGTTTGCCTATTTTCTTTACAACGCTTCTACTCCAAATCCAATCACTGGTTGCAGTTGCTGGATTCCAATAATATAAGCATCCATTTGTAGGATCCCATCCATTAAGTGCATCCCTTGCTGCCTTTATAACAGTTGAGTCTGGATCTATCGGAACATTTATCTGTCCATCTGCCACTGCTGTAAAAGCAAGTGGTTGATAAATAACCCCTGCTACTGTATTTGGAAAACTTGCGTCCCTTACTCTGTTTAAAATAACTGCTCCAACAGCAACCTGACCTTCATATGGTTCTCCTCTTGCTTCTCCATTAATTGCCCTTGCCATAAGTTGTTCATTTCTGACTGCATCTGCTTGAGCAGATGCCTCTCCCCATTTTGCAATGGTTGTAAGTCCCATTGCAGTCAATGTGTCCCCTTCGGCTATTCCAGTTTCTTCTAGGTTATGTGTTTTTTGAAAGTCCTGTACAGATAACATTGTTTTTTTATCATAAACTCCATTTACCTTTCCTTCAAAATAACCCCAGTTCTTTAATCTCTGTTGAACCTGCTCTACCTTATGACTTTCCATACCAACCTCTAGCCTGTCAGCAATAGGTGTAATGAAACTATCTCTTCCAAAGTACAATGGTATTGCAATGGTAAAAATAATAATAAGAATAATCAGTGCTTTAATTTTTTTCAATTTATCTCTCCTTTCTAAATTATATTTATTTTATTCTAAGATTTCACCTTCTATAAGGTGGAGTTTTTCCAAAGTTATTTTTTGTTTTTTTGCAAAAAATATTCACAGCCAAAATGTAATTTTAATAAAACCTATGGTATAACATTGGTTTTTTCGCCAAATAATAACTATAGTATTTAAATAAAATCTATTTACTAATCGAGGTATTTTATGGATGTTTTGTTTTTATCAATATCAATGGGAGCTGGACATTTAAAAGCTGCCTATGCTTTAAAAGAATATATAGAAAAAAAATATCCCCACTCTAAAAATATGGTTGTGGATACTTTTAAGTATGTAAATCCTTTAGCTCACAAACTTATTGTAGATGGGTATCTAAAGACAATTAAATTAAATCCTAAATTATATGGAAAATTGTATAATTTATCTGAATACAAAAAAGGCTTAAGTAAGGTAAGTCATTTTATAAGTGTTATGCTGTCATATAAAATTGAAAAGCTGGTTAAAGAATTCAAGCCCTCTGTTATTGTTTGTACCCATCCCTTTCCTCTGCAAATGGTTTCTTATTTAAAAAAAGAAAATAAAATTTTTACACCCACAATTGCAGTTTTAACAGATTATGTAAATCACCCTTTATGGTTTCACAAAAATATTGAAGCCTTTATAGTGGGACATGAATATATAAAACAGGATATGATAAGATGTGGCATTCCAAGGGAAACTATATTTTCATACGGTGTACCTGTCTCACAGATTTTTTTAAATAAAAAGAAAAAGACAGTTGCAAAATCAGAATTGTCCTTAGATGACAAGTTTACTCTTCTTATTATGGGTGGAAGTTTAGGTTATGGAGATTTAGAAAGCACCTTTATAAACTTTGCAAAAAGCTTTAGAGAAGTACAATTAATAGTTGTGTGCGGAAAAAATAAAAAACTTAAGAAAAAACTTGAAAATATTTCTTATGCCTTTAATAAAAATATAAAAGTTTATGGATATACAGATAATATTTCCAAACTGATGGATGCATCAGATGTCGTTGTAACCAAACCTGGTGGTATGACTATATCAGAAGCACTTATAAAAGAATTACCTATGTTCATAATTTCTCCCATACCTGGTCAGGAAGAGAGAAATGCAAAATTTCTTGTAACTTCAGGTGCTGCAATAATAATTTCAAAAAATGATGATGTTGAAAATATTTTATGCCAAACATTAGACAATTGGCTAAGATTTGAACACATGAAGAAAATGGCCAAAAACCTCTCTATGCCTCACTCAGGTGAAAGCATACTAAAGTTGATGGAAGACCTTGCTTACAAATTCACTATTAATTAAATATCCTTTTTATACCTATCAACCTGTTTTGAAACCTTTCGCTTTGTGTAGAGGCTGAGACAACAGCTCCTTCAGATTTGTCAGCATATATAAATTGATCTTCTCCAATAAAAATACCTATTTCAAAAACTTTTTCAAATTCCCTGCCATTATTTAAAAAAACTAAATCCCCTTGTTTAATATTCTGAATTTCTATATTCTCACCTTCAACAGCATCATAATCTAAAAGATTTTTTCTTAAAATTTCAATCCCGTTTATTCTGGTACATATGTATACAAGACCTGTGGAATCTATACCCTCCCAGTCACTTATACCTCCTGAAAGATACGAAGTACCAATAAATTTATTTACAGTAGTAACTAAATCTATTTCTGATGTTTTTTTTATTGATTTTTTTACAGGCACCACAATTGTATCTTTTCTTTCAACCCATCCAGTCATATCCCATGGCAAAGCTACTTTGTAATAATTCCCCATTATGGTCAAAACATAAAGTTCAGTACCCATTACCACGTTCTTTATTGTCGCTCCCTCTCCTGGCTTTGTAAACACTCTTTTTGTCTTTCCGGTAACTACAACCCTGTCATCATAGAGCTGATCCATTATGCTTTTGCAGTTTTCATCTATATATTTTGCTCTAATCCACCCAATATGACCGTCAACCACTTCAACTTTTGCCCACCCTTCACTGTCTTCAAGAATTGTAACCTTCTGATTAAACAGCACTTGAGTTAATCTTTCAGATGATAAATCAGGCTCTTTAAAAACATCTGCCACTGTATCAATTACAACTGCTTTGTTCTCATAATAGCTTTCATCTACTCTGTGTGTAGAATCACTATCCTCTGGGCTTTGAATACACGACACCAGCAAAAATTGAATTAAAATTATTGTTATTATTGACATCACATTTTTTTTCATCATAAACCCATCCCAACTGCAAAAACTATTTCCTAAAATTTTATACTTTAATTTCTAATTCTCTTTTTGTTTCTTTCATCTAAAACATTTTCAAGAGCAGTAGCTTCATTTACAGCACTTTCGATTTTTTCCAGCATATCTTCTGATTCAAGCCTTAAACCTATCTGCTGTTTAAACATATATACTGTACTTTTAATATAATCAAGCCGGGTATCTATTCTTTCTAAGTTTATCTTTTCATCTTTTAGTCTTGATACTATCTTTTGATCCATTTCAATTATCTTCTCTACATTTTCATGTACTTTTGAATCATTTATAAAGTTTAACTTCCTGGTGTTTTGAGCAATTCTATCTATCACAGGCTTTATATTTACTGAATTAAGCTCTTTAGTTCTTACACAAAAACTTTTTAAAAGCCTTATATATGACACAACTAAATTTAAAGTCTGCTCGGTTATCTTTTCTTTTAAAAAGTCCGGACTGTCTTTTTGATAGGACTTTACTATTTCATTTTTGTCGCTCATAATAGAACGCAGCTTTTTATAATATGCTGGATTTGTATGTTTTTTTGCATCTTCTGCCAACTTTGTACACATTTTATTTAGTTTTTTTATTCTTTTGTCCTTCATTTTGTGAATAAATTTATCCTGAAAACTTTTGCTGGTAAAGCTTTGAATTACCAACCCTATATATATGGCACCAACACCAGCACTAGCAGGATAAATTAGCCATCTTTCTCCTGTAATAATCATTAACGCCAATGGAATTGCCATAAGAATAAAAAGCATCCCTATATTCCTACTACCAAATAAAGAACTAAATAATAATTTAAGCTTCATAACAACTATACCTACAACCCTTGTTTTTAATTATACTTACTTTTTTAAAATTACCCTTCCGTCTTTTTCTTGTTTTGCTTTTTTTCCTTTACTTCAAATCCTTCATCACTATTTAATATAGCTTCTGCTCTTGCCTTAGCTCTATCACGTGCAGAATTTAAATCAAGTTTCTTTAACTTCATATCCATATTTTCATCGTTGAGACTTTCCACTGCATTTGCCTGTGCAATTTTTTTATTAACTATTTCTCTTGCCCTGTCCATATTATCATTTATATTTCCAACGTTATTATTTTTAGATGCATACTTTGCATTTACATTATTTATATTTTCCTTTAGCTTAGCCATTTTTTCCTGAGTCTTTAAATTCTTCAATTCGTTTAGCTTTGAATTCATTTCAGATTCAAACACCTTGTAATTTTCCCTTATTGTTTTAACTTCTTTAATAGCATTATCATGTGTGGCTCTATGGGTTTCATATACAGTCTGACATTCTTCTTCATGCATAAGAAGTTCTACTAAAAGTTCCTTGTCTCCTTGTCTTTTTGCAGATTCTATTCTGGATTTTATTGCATCTAATTTTTTTTCAGAATTTTTCATTTCAATCTTTATAAGCTCTGCATTTGTTTGAATTTCCATTATCTGCTTTTCAGCTTCTTTACGCGCCTTACTGATTTGGTTTTTTATGTCTTCAAATATAAGGTCTGGATTGTTTTCCTCTAATCCTCCTACAAACTTCCCAAAAAAACCTCTTATCATTATGCCTACTCTGCTAAAAAAACCCATATGTGCTCCTCCTCAGAAAAATTATCACTATACATTAATTTATACTAAATACTGACCTTTGTAAACAGTAAATTTATCTTATTCTAAGACTCCACCTTCTATAAGGTGGAGTTGAGTCTCCACCTGAAGTCTCGATGTTTAGCTTTAGCTAAACGAGTTCACTTCATTAATTTCCTCTGTTATCTAATACATCCTTATACTTTTCAGGAAGTAAATCTTTATCGTCACATTCTTTAATCGCTAACATAGTCATAAATTCTACCTGCTGAGTACTTGGCCGACACCTATTTATAGCTTTTTTCAATACATCCTCTGTCAACATATTTTTTTCAATATTATCCTCATTTGCTATCTCATAAGCCTTTCTAATTACCGTTTCAATTTCTGCTCCTGTATAATTCAACGTTTCTTTTGAAAAAGGAAAAAAATCTTCAACATCAGTTTCAAATCCATATTTTTCAATAAGTATCTTAAATATTTCCGCTCTCTCATTTTCTTCCGGCAACAATACAGGTATTTTTTTGTCAAACCTTCCCGCTCTTTTTAATGCTGCATCTAGAAGATCCGGTCTATTTGTTGCTGCAATAAATATAACTTTTCCTCTATTATTTGTATTGCTAGTAAATTGCAAAAATTCATTGAAAATATTTCTGCTCACCCCATTATCACCGCTCTCTCCTCTTCTAAAAGCAGTGTCTATCTCATCCACAAAAACTATAACCGGCTCTTGAGACTGGGCTCCTAGCAAACACTTTTTAAAATTTTTCTCACTTTCACCAACATACTGTCCTAGTATTCTAGACATATCTATTTTAACACAGTTAAAACCACTTGTCTTTGCAAGAGCATTAACAAGCAGTGTTTTTCCTGTACCCGAAGGTCCACATAAAAGTATTCCCATTGGAACTCTTCTCAAGTCACCTTTTCTAACAGGTTCAACAATATTATTTAAAAGATAATTTTTTGCCCTTTCCATTCCTCCTATATCGTCAAAGCCCAGTTCTGGATAAATAAATTCAAGTACATCACCATATTCCTTTTTCAAAACAGAATGTTTTTTGTCTTTTATAAATTCAAAGCTTATAGGAACATCTTCAGCTTCAGATTTAAGCTTAATATCTTTTATTGCTTTTTTGCTAAGCCCAGATGATAACTTTGCAAAATCATTAATGGTAATATCCATTTTAACGCTTTCATCCTTTAAAAGATGCTGTATATACCCAACTCTCTCCTGCTCAGTTGGTAGTTCTACAAATACAGGCTCCACCCGGTACGCTGACCTTAACACTTCATTGTTTATTTCAGCAAGATTATTTGCCTTCAAAAATATAGTGCTTCCCACAGAAGATATTTTTGGACTGTTTGACCATTCGCATATCCATATAAGTGCCATTCTTTCTTCAGTTGACATTGATGCCACATCTCCAGATGGTATCATCTTTTCTGCATGATCTATAAACAAAGCCATTTTTGTACTCTTTAGTGCCACGTCAATGTAATGAAATAATTTTGAAGGCATTGCATAAGCTAATCCTTCTGCAGCATTTGAAGTAATTTTATTAAATTCTCTTTCCATTTCCGGTTCTAAAAAAGTTAACCCTTTGGAAATATCGTAAAATGCCACAATTGAAAAATTTCTTTGTTTTATAAACTCCTCATAAATGTACCTGTCAATAAATCTAAAGTTATCAACAACATCTCTTATATTAAAATAGAGAATAAATTCATGGGATATTCCTGCTTTATATATATTCAAAAATCTATCATACCACATAATTTAATTAAATAGAGAAATGTATTCTCTTTATCCTCCCTTATATTTATTTCTATTTTACCATACTGAGTGTGCATATCAATAGTATGGTATTTAATAAATGTATTTTTATGCTCTAACTAGGTGCAGATTATTCATATTTATTATATACACCCTCTCTAAATTAATATTTAAAAAAGAATAAATAATTTAGTTTTTGATAATGCTACATCTATAAAGAATTTTAATCTTTAAAATAATTTGGTATAGGAGGGCTTTCATGGAATCTACAGTTTTTAATGTTCCCACTCTTTCATGTAGTGCATGTTCCGATAAAATTCAAGAAAGTGTTAGAGAAATAAAAGGTATTGGTGATTTGTCAGTTGACTTAAAAAGCCAACAATTGAAAGTGGAATACAATCCTTCTGATATTAACCCTGATGAAATTAAAAAACATATATCTAAGATGGGTTATGAAATTGATTAAAAAGACAATGTATTTGTAGACAATTTTATCTTATTCTAAGACTCCACCTTCTATAAGGTGGAGTTGCTCTTATAAATCTTCAGGTGGAGTTGAGTCTCCACCTGAAGTCTCGATGCTTAGCTTTAGCTAAACGAGTTCACTTTAAGACCCTGCATCACATAAAGCAGGTTTTTAAAATCTTTACTCACTCATTTTCCGTAACACTTTTAAGAGCTTTAGTTATTATCTCTTCCTGTTTCTTTATATGTCTCTGTGCATAAATTTGAGCCTTATCTCTGTCTCTTTTTGAAATTGCTTCATATATATCTTCATGCTCCTTAACTAGAGCTTTATGACTGCTGTAATCCTTTAAGTATATAACCCTAAATCTGTGAATTTGTTCTCTTAACTTGCATACAATTTGAATAAGCTTGTCATTTCCAGATGCACCATAAATTAAGTCATGAAATTCAACATCTTTTTTTATTGTTCCCTGTAAATTGTCTTTCTTTGCATAGGACTCAAACTGAGAAAGAATATGGCCTAAATTTTTTATTTCTTCATCTTTTATTCTTTCAGCTGCAAGAGAAGTGGCAAGACCATCAAGTGAAGCACGAACTTCTAAAACATCCATTATGTTTTTAACAGAAAGCTTAGCAACATGAGCACCTTTTCTAGGAAACATTTCAACTAAGCCTTCCAATTCCAGTTTTCTAATTGCTTCTCTAACCGGCGTACGGCTAACTCCCATCTTTTCTGCCAGCTTTACTTCCATTAAACGCTCTCCTGGCTTTAATTCTCCAGATATAATAGCTTCCCTTAATGTATTAAAAATTACTTCTCTTAAAGGTTTATAATCATTAAAATTAATCTTCGCAAATTTGTTTGCCATAATACTATCTCTCCTCACACAGTGTTTCTGTCATAAAACATTGCCATCTGCTGTTCTTTACTTTTTCATATGCAAAATATGCCTTTTTTTTGTTTTCAAATATCCCGAAAACTGTTGGTCCACTTCCACTCATTATGCTTCCTAAAGCTCCATATTTTATAAGCTTATTCTTAATTTCTTGAATAACTCTATATCTATTTACAGTAACCGTTTCCAATACATTTTTCATGTTTTTTGCAACATACACAATGTCCTCATTTTTTATTGCATTTAATATCCCTTCTGTATCTGGTCTTTCTGATATGTTTTTTATATTTAAATTTTTATAAACCCAAGGTGTTGATACAGATATTTTAGGCTTAACAAGAAGTATATTGACATTTTGAAAAGGTTTAGTGGGTGTTAACATTTCACCTATTCCTTCTGAAAGCACAGTTCCACCTTTTAAGCAAAAAGGAACATCTGCTCCTATATCTTTGCCTAAGTTCATTAATTCTTTTTGGCTTAAATTAAGAGAAAATAATTTATTAATTCCCTTAATAACAGCTGCTGCATCTGCACTTCCTCCAGCAAGTCCAGCTGCAACAGGAATGTTTTTGATTATTTTTATCTTAACACCTTTTTTAACCCCATACTTTTTCATTAATAATTCTGCCGCTTTATATGCAATATTGCCGCTGCCAGAAGGAACCCAGTGTTTGTTACAACTAACTTCAATTCCATCTTCTGTAATTTGCATAAAAACTTCATCATGAAGGTTTATTGACTGCATAATCATTTTTACTTCATGATATCCATCATCTCTTTTCCCCAATACATCAAGAGATAAATTAATTTTTGCATTAGCCTTTAAAAATATTGAATCCATTTTGCACCATCTTTGTCCTGTTATTTTTTCCTCAATCAATATGCTTTTATATTATATACAAAATACCTTCCTTTTTCAACAACGTGACAAAGAGAGGGTGTATATGTTAAATGTGAAGAACAATATTCCAGAAACTAAAGTTACGCAGTTTAGAGCCTGTAAATACTCCTCGGGGTCGAGCAAATCTCGCTATCGCTCAAACAATGCTCTCCCTTTCCTCGTCGTATTAACACGCTCTACAACTTGCTCCACAATGTTTCTTCCATATTTTCATTCACATAAATAACATGCACCCCAAAGAGAAGGGTGTATATATTAACATTTAGCCTCAATGGGCAGGTATTTTTAATGGCGTACATAAATAAGGGATTTACAAAAACTAAAAAGTTTTTATAAATCCCTTATTCTTAACTAAAAGAACTTGCCTTTCGTGGAATAATAATTTGTCTTCCAACCCCTAGTTCTTCCTCATCAATTTTATTGAATTTTTTCACATCTTCAACGGTGGTTAAATATTTTTTTGCAACTTTCCACAGATTATCTCCTGGCTGTGAAAAGTATATTGTTAAGCTTGCAAATTCACCATTGTCTATTCTTTGTTCTTCATTTTCAACAGCCTCAGTTATTAATAAGTACTCCATCTGATCTACTACCTTTGTATCTACATCCACAACCACTCTAATCTCGACTTCATTTTCAGAAACCATACTATAATTACAGTGTTCTATATTTAAATCTACTTCACAATTCATCTCTGGTTTTACATCCTTAAGTTGAACAGTATGTTTAAATGGTATTTCGTAATAATGACAAAAAACTGGTTGTTCTGTATTGTTTGCAACATATAAAATACTGTTATTTACACATCCTTCTATAGTTACACCTTTATCTGAAATAGTGCTCTCAAATAAATTGGGCCTAGATAATACATTAAACACTTCTGAAATGTCCGGACTGTCTCCATTTATTTTTACAGTTTCTTTTAATATTACCTGACTGCTGTCGCGACATATAACTCTGCTTGTTTTAAATGACTCTGTTTCAAAATCTATTTTTGATTTCATACTATATGCATCAGATATAATTTCTAAATTTCTCCTGTTATTTGCCTGAGCCCATATAGAAACCTTTATTTCACTTTTTAAAATTCTTAATTCCCCATCACTGTCTTCATCAGGGTTAAAGGAAAAATTTTCAATTCTATAGTCAACTTCACATTCAGAATCATCATCTATTCCTTGAAACTTTAGAGTTTGAGTAAATGGAACTTCATGCTCCATAAATTCAATGCTTCTTTCTTCTGTATCTCCAATATAAAGTGTTAAAATATTTATATCACCTTTTGCTATTATTTTGTCATCTGCTATTTTATAGTCTTTCCCAACAATTTTTACATCAGTTCTTAAAATCTCTTTTATAGACGGCTTTCCAGCTGGTATTTCTAAATCCTCATCTAATGTATAATTTGATGTATTCTCACCTAAATATGAGTATATGTCAATATTTTTTCTTAGTATTTGTAAATCTTCCACCCCTTTTAATTCACTGACAAACTCCTGCTCTGTTTCATTTATTATTTTCGCTTTTAATTTTATAATGGTCTTTAAATTTATTTTTCTTCCGTTTAAAATTTCATAATCAATATGTTCTATATCACTTTTAATACGCGTTTTCATCTTAGAATTGGCATTTTCCACATCAAAACTGTATGAAAAATCTCGTGAAGCATTTATACTCTTAATAGACTGATCCTTGTCATCAGACACATACAATATTTTATACCTTACAGTTCCCTTCACAGAAACCTTATCCTGCAATGCTTCAGATTTTTCTTCAATAACTTCTCCATCTAAAAGGAGAATCCTCAAAACATCAGGATTTATGTCTGGTACAATTATATCATGCTCGACAATTGTTTGGGATGAACCCTCACCTGTAAAATAATTAATTCTTGTAGTTTCTTTAATAAGTTCAAGGGACATTTTATATTCCTCCTATTTCTAATATTCATAAGGCTATACCTGTTCCATTTTTACTTTTTATGCTAAGACTTATTAATATATATTGACAAGACATTATAAATATTCTAAAAACATAAAAAAAATTGAGTTTTCACTTTACTAAAAAAGTCAATTGGTTTAAATAAAGCGAGTATATATACTACTGAGATGCTCCTAGATAAAGCTAAAATTAGATAAATAAAAAAGTCAGGTTTTAAAACCTGACTTTTTTATTTATCTAAGAAATTTTTTTTCATCCTCTATACATTTTACACCTTAACTAACACATATCTTTCTGTTATCCTTGCACACTACTATCTCAACTGCATTAGTAAGTATATCAGTATAACTAAAAGATATTCTCCTTGTTGCCTCATAATCATTCTCAAACTTCACTATGAAGATGCTAGGATAGGTGTTTTCAAGTACTCCCTCTTTAATAAACGCCTTTCTCCTGCCTTTATTGGCCTTAAGCTGAATTTTTTGACCAACACAGGTTTCTATATCTCTCTTTATTTGAAACAGGCTATTATTTTCCATTATTAAATCACCTCATCTTCTGTTTGAAAATATTATATCATATACCGAACAGCTTGTCAAAAAAAACATATATTATAACAAGTACTTTTTACTTGTGTCAAGTACTTTTTTATTGTAGTTTTTTTCACAATCATTTGGCTTAACTGCTTTCTACTAAATATAGTCTTATTAAAACTCTTACAAACAATATTTTGTGCTCTCTGTGGGAGATGCTATTTAAACATGCTTTTTATTGATTATTTTTTATTATACGGTTCTTTAGGAAAACCATTCCTGTATTTACCTTTTGTTTCTACTCCTCCTATACCTTTGACACCGGTGACTGTTTTGCTTATTACTTCCTCAGGATTTACAACTTTGTCTATTTTTGTGTACGCAATTTTTTGACAAATCAATACTGGATCCAGTGCGTGAATAAGAACTCTATAAGGTGCACTGGCATAATTTGCTCCTGCTTCTATAATCTTATCATACATTGATTGACAGGCACCAGCAAAAATAACAAGACTGTCTAAATCCCCATCAAATTTTCTTGCTTCTTTCACCGACTGAATATAGTATTTAGAATTCCTGTAATTGTTGATATTTGAATAATTTTTGTCATTTTTTATTACTCCATCATGTCCTGTCAAAACTAATATATCAGGTCTGTATTGCTTCAAAAGCTCTCCTACCTTATGAGGCTGATCTTTTTCTTTAAGGTATACACCTGCAGCTTCTATTTTAAATTTTTTATACTGTTCTAAACATGCTGCAAGATAATCTTTGTCCCCATCTATATGAAGTACTTTCCCAGGTTTCTCAAATTTTTTTTCATCTCTTGACCAATAATTTCGATAAAATTTTTTTTTTACTAATTTTCTATTTGGAGTATCTAGATTTTGAACTTTTAAGTTAACAGTTCTTTTCATCTTTTCATTATAATTTTTCACATAATCCTCAGTTCTAACAATAAGATCTGTTTCTGGTGCATCAGCTTCTAATCTAAAACAAAGACCATTTAATACGGCAATTTTCTTTTCTCCATCTCTTTTTATATCAACTACTTTAAATAATATATCAGATCCATAGGACTTTCTAGACACTATATCTCCTATTTTTAGTATTGTCATTTAAAACCACCTCAGAACATCATATATACTGTTATACATAATATGTTTAAACAGAATTATATGTGAAAAGAATATTACAAAAGCTTATATCTCTTATTCATATTTAATATCTATCCCCATACTTCTAGGGTACCTGTTATTAAAGTGAATGTTCTTAAACTCTAATATCTATGACCTTGCTTCGGGTATAGGTTGAAAAAAACTAAGAATAATAGTTATAATAGTAATATATTTTATATTATAGTTTCCTAAGGAGGTAAGTTATGCTTACAGATATACAAATAGCCCAATCATGTGAAATGAAACCAATTAATCAAATAGCCTATGATTTAGGCATTTCAGAAGATGAATTAGAGCTTTATGGAAAATATAAGGCTAAATTGTCACCTGATTTGTGGAAAAGAATTTCTAAAAAAGAAAATGGTAAATTAATTCTTGTAACTGCTATAAACCCTACTCCTGCAGGTGAAGGAAAAACCACTACAACAATTGGTATTGGTCAGGCAATGTCAAAAATAGGACAAAAATCAATTATTGCATTGAGGGAACCTTCTTTAGGACCTGTAATGGGAGTTAAGGGTGGTGCTGCTGGTGGAGGATTTTCTCAGGTAGTTCCAATGGATGACATTAACCTTCATTTCACTGGAGATATGCACGCATTAACCGCTGCAAACAACCTGCTGTCAGCTGCAATTGACAACCACATACATCGAGGTAATGAACTTGGTATAGACACAAGACAAATTATATGGAAAAGGGCAATGGATATGAATGACAGAGCTCTTAGAAATATTGTAGTTGGACTGGGTGGAAAAACAAATGGAGTACCAAGAGAAGATGGGTTTTTAATATCAGTTGCTTCAGAAGTAATGGCAATATTATGTCTTTCTGAAGATATTAAAGATTTAAAAGAGCGTTTAGGAAAAATAATTGTGGCATATAGTTTTGATGATTCTCCTGTATATGCTAAAGACTTAAAAGTTAATGGTGCAATGGCTCTGCTTTTAAAAGACGCCATTAAACCAAATTTAGTCCAAACTCTAGAAAATACTCCTTCCCTTATGCATGGCGGACCATTTGCCAACATAGCCCATGGATGCAATAGCATAGCTGCTACAAAGCTAGGATTAAAACTTGCCGATTATTGCATTACTGAGGCAGGTTTTGGAGCAGATTTAGGAGCTGAGAAATTTTTTAACATAAAATGCAGATATGGTGAATTAGAACCTGATGCTACTGTTTTAGTCTCTACAATAAGAGGTATAAAGTATAATGGTGGAGTAGACAAAAATAATTTGAGTGCTCCAAACATTGATGCACTAAAAAAAGGCTTTGTCAATGTTGAAAAACATATAGAAAATATAAATAAATTTGGTGTTCCTGTTATAGTAGCTATTAATAATTTTAATACCGATACAAATGATGAAATTGAATATATTAAAGAAAGATGTAAAAGTCTAAATGTAGAATGTGCATTTTCAGAAGTTTTTACCAAAGGTGGTGAAGGTGGAAAAATTTTGGCTCAAAAAATTGTTGACATGACAAAAACTAAAAAGTCAAATTTCAAACCCCTATACGACACAAATCTTCCAATTAAACAAAAAATAGAAACAATTGCCAAGGAAATCTATGGTGCTGCTGGCGTTGAGTACACGCCCTCCGCAATAAAAACAATCAAAAAAATAGAAAGCCTTGGCATGGATAAACTACCTGTATGCATGGCTAAGACTCAGTATTCCATATCTGATAACCCTTCTCTTCTTGGAAGACCTGAAGGATTTAAAATAACTGTACGAGAGATCAAATTGTCTTCAGGTGCTGGATTTATTGTTGCAATTACAGGTAACGTCATGACTATGCCAGGACTTCCTAAAACACCAGCTGCAGAAAAGATAGATTTAGATGAAGAAGGAACCATTTATGGATTATTTTAAATTTTTTTGATGGTTACATTTTCAAAGCTAGAGGGGCTAAATGCTCCTTTAGCTTTTTTAATGATTTAATTAAAATAAGGTGCATGTAATTTATATTTATATGTACCTCGGTAAAATGGCATAATTTTACCCACTTAAAAATAATGCTTTAAATTCACTTAAAAAATTTTTATGATGTTCTATCTCATCTATCACTTCTTGGTATTTTATTAAAATCTTTTTTTCTCTCCACGTTCTTCTGCTATTATAATACTTGTTTATAACTCTCCAGAATTTATGAGGAAATTGTAACATTATGTATAAAATCATAAACTCATTATCACTAATGGATTCAATAGAAGTATATGAATCTATAATTGTTTTTGCCTCCTCAATATTCCAATAGCATTTTCTCATTTTTCTTCTTAAAAAATTTGCTACATCGTAAACTTTTAATTCATAGCTGCAATAATCAAAATTTATTATTGACATTTTTTCACCATCACATATTATATTGCAGTAAGAATAATCATGATGACAAAAATTCTTCTCTTTCCTTGCTTTATCAACAAGCTCATTATATTTTGAAGTATATATTTTATTTAGTGAATCTTTTCCTATTTCATAAAAATAGTCAATGTATTTAAGTATTAAATAATCAAACTTGCTTCTCTCCCTCTGAGCTAGTTTTTTCACTCTTTTTATTTCATTTAATCTCTTTTTATAGTATTCAGGCAATTTCCCCAAATCACTCCTTTTTATAGACTCTTTGGGGGAAACATATCCCTTTGATGCACAATGAAGTCCAGCAAGAGTCTTAGAAGCTTTTATAACATCTTCTCTTAAATCAAAATTACACTCTCTACCATTTTTTAAATCTGTCATTGTATAGTAAAAACCATCTATACATGCATATGGGTTTCCCTCTTTTGTACATATATATCTGTCCAGATTATTAAAATTATTGCTGTACAAATGTTCTTTTGCACCATGTATAAATAGTATTCTTTCCGGTGAAATACTCATTCTTTTTATAATTTTTTTTCCAAATTGGGTTTCTGCTACACAATTATTTTTGTAATTATGTAGGCTTTCAATATTAATTCCATAAATATTGGATAATTGTTTTTCAATATCCTGCATATAAAAATACCTCCAAACCAATGTTTTTTATACATTTTTTCTTATTGTAATTGCACAGCAAAACTATAAATAGCAATCTACAAACAAGTATATTCACTTTTTTTCTACTCTAGAATTAAAGATGCTGTTTTTACTTAAATATATAAATTAAAAACAGATGGAGAATGTTCTCCACCTGCTATAAAAATCAACTATATATTATTTTTTTATTCACTATTACTGTTTTTTGTATCAGTCTGATTATTTACACTTTACAATGCCTAAATATTATAATTTAGCATAAATTACTTTGCTACACATTTACCTTTTTTGACCAATAACAGGAATGAATCAAAGAATTAATTTTCAATATATTATTTACCCTATTAAAAAATCTGTTTCTCATAAAATTATTTGTTCTTTCCACCTCCATTATATTTTTTAGAAAGTCAATTTTTACATCTGTCATCATATTGTACGATTCAATTGTAATCTCTTCTTTTAAGACATGCTTTTGGCATAACTCAATAAATCTAATTGATTCTTTTGTCAATTTATATTTCATATAATCCATTAAGTTATCTCCCTTCTAAAAAAATATATAGTCTAATTTTTTATATACATAAATTTATCTCTTTTTATCTTATTCTAAGACTCCACCTGAAGCCTCGATGTTTAGCTTTAGCTAAACGAGTTCACTATATAAATATCTGTTTCAAATCCCCTTTGATATCTGTATGTAATATTATACTATTGTGCTAATTTTGTCAATAATATAATGAATTTTAAGGTAATAATTATATCATTATTCCTTTTAACCTATATTATACTTCTATATCAAGACTGTTTCTGCTTAATGATATATTTTATAAATATTTGATTTTTATTTTGATTTTTTCATGTATATATTATAAAATATTTCTTGTATTGATACATTCTTTTAAAACTAATTTTTGTATCTTTAAATAAAAGCATCTTTAATATATTTTTATATGATATAATTTATATTAAAATGTTTGTTTTTTAACAAAAAAGATAAATAGATTTTAGATAATTTGTTGTTTTTAAGAATTATTTACTAATGATTTTATGGGTGGTATAATGAGTAAGCTAGGTAATCTGTTTCGCCAAATAAGAATAAAGAAAAACTGGTCAATAAGAAAAGCAGCTAACAAAATGGGGATAAGCTACTCTTATCTTAGTATACTTGAAAAAGGTGTTGACCCTAGAACAGGTAAGGATTCTAATCCTAGACCTGAAACATTAAAGATTATTTCAAAAACGTACAACTATCCCTATGAGGAATTGATGAAAGTTGCTGGTTATTTAGAAGGAGATTCTAGCTCAGATAAAACTTTTGATTTATCTGTTTTTGTAAGCAATATTGACTTAATAAGAGGGGATATGTCTATAGAAAAGTTATCTGATGATATTTATACAAAAACTGGTTATTATATTAAATCTTCACAAATAAAAAGTTATTTAAGTGGTGATATAGAACCTTTTCCAGGCACTTTTAATATACTTTGTAAATATGCAGAGGTTTCTCTGGATTTTTGGTATAAATATAATACACCAGAAACTTTAGAAAAAGAAAAATTTAAATATAGAGAAAATCTTCACAAGCAATCTTTAGAAAAAGATGATGAGAATTACATTGTTTTTAATAAATTGCAAAAAGATGTAAGGGATTTTATAATCTCGGAAGATAATCTTCCATATATAAAAGTAGCCATGGAAGCTCAAAAAAAGAAACTAAACCCTGATACTTTAAAACTACTTGTATCAACAATTGTAAATGAAAGAGATACTTTAAAATAGGTATTACTATTTATAGTAGTGGTTTTAAAATATTAATAGTATATCAAAACCGATTAAGGGAGTGTGATGAAAATTATGAATGATCTTTCTTTTATTAGTTTTATTTTAATAAGTTTTCCTGAACAAATACTTATTTTTATTCTTGGTACTATTTCTATTGGAAAGAAAAATTTTCTAAAGTCTAAGGGGAATTTCACAAAAAGTATTCTAGTATTATTTACTATAACTTTGCTAAATTACTTTAGCAGAAAATTTCTTAACTTTGAGCTTGAAAGTACTATTTTTTCCATACTATTTTTTGTATTAATGTTGATATATGTATTAAAATATAAATTTTACGAATCAATAACGGTAGCAGTATTTGGATTTTTATTAATTATTATTGTTGAGATACCTTTGTCAATTATATTAGAAAATATATTAGAAATAAAATCTCAGCAGGATTTGTATAACAATTATTCGAAGCTAATTCCATTTGTTTTTTTAATTCGATTCACTCAGACTATATTGGCTTTTATATTTTATAAATTTGAATTTAAAATACTTGATATGGAAAAAACTAATATTAAAAAGAAAGAGTTTTATCTTCAAATTGTTGTATATTTGCTTTCAATACTCTCTTTAATTTTTTTAACTACAGTTATGGCTAGAACTCTAATCTTTAATGATAATATTAGCTCATCAAATACAAATTTATTAAGAATAAATATATGTATAACTCTCTTTATTACTGTTATTTTGAGTGTAGCTTTACGAGGTACTTATATACACTATAAAAATAAAAGTGCATTAAATAATAATGAGGTTATACAAAGTATAGAATATATAGACAGCCTTATTAATCAGCAAAACTATGGTGAAGCTAAAGATGCTTTGCAAAATTTAAAAACTCATATAACAAAAAATTAGAATGTTAATCATACATAAGTCATATATTTAAAAATATTAATTATAGGAGGTTATTAACTATGTTTAAGAAACTATTAAACATCTTTGCTGTTCTTCTAACAGTGCTATCCTTAGTATCTGCTGCTACAGCATGTTGGGCATTATTATATCAACCTAAAACACCAAAATCTTTAATGAATTAATCACTACAGTTCTATTTTTCTGATCTATTTATTGTAGTATTCAACATTGTATTTATACATATATTCTTTCCTTTATGCTTACAGCAATAAATCCTGTAATATAACCATTATTCCAAAAAGTTTGCTTTTTGCAGACTTTTTTAGTAAATATAAATTTCTACAATTTAAAACAAAAAGGAAACCCTTTTATAAAAAATCGGTTTC
Source organism: Herbivorax alkaliphila (assembly GCF_030848475.1). Lineage (GTDB taxonomy): Bacteria > Bacillota > Clostridia > Acetivibrionales > Acetivibrionaceae > Herbivorax. The sequence continues at coordinate 40,061 of NZ_JAVDDS010000012.1, read as the reverse complement.
CTTTTTGTTTTATATTTAAGATAAATATGTTCAGCTTCAGCTAGAGGAAATTTATGCTTCCCCTGCAAGTTTTAAAAGTGCTTCCCATCTCTTATCCACTTCTTTTTGTACATCTTCTATCATATGTTCATTTCCTGCTTTAAACATATGCTTAAATCTTCCCTGTGCCTTTAAAAACTCTGATACAGGTTTTTTGTTCTTTGGTTTATAGTTAACAACATACTTGCCATCTATAACCTCATACAAAGGCCAGAAACATGTTTCTACTGCAAGCTTGTTTATATCCATAAGGTCAGGTGTATTATATTGCCACCCTCTTGGACATGGAGCTATAACATTTAAAAATGTCGGTCCTTTAGTATATAATGCTTTTTCAGCTTTTTCATAAAGATCTTTCATATTTCCTATTGCAGCTGTTTGAGCAACATAAGGAATGTGATGGTTTGCCATAACTTCTGTAAGATCTTTTCTTGATTGGGATTTTCCAGGTATTACCTCTCCTGCAGGTGATGTAGTAGTATTTGCATATTTAGGAGTAGCAGAAGATCTTTGAATTCCAGTATTCATATATGCACCATTATCATAGCATACATAAAGCATGTCATGTCCTCTTTCCATTGCACCAGACAATGCCTGAAGACCTATATCATATGTTCCTCCATCTCCTCCAAAGGCAATGAATTTAGTCTCACCTTTAATTTTCCCTTTATTCTTTAATGCAACATAAGCAGCTTCTGCTCCCGCAATGGTAGAACCTACATTTTCAAAAGCATTGTGAATAAAAGAATCTTCCCAAGAAGTATATGGGTATAAAAATGATGAAACTTCCAGACATCCAGTTGAACAACCTGCTACTAAATGATCTTCTGGATTTAATGCTCTTAGGATTTGTCTTACAACAACAGGCGCTCCACAACCTGCACACATTCTATGTCCACCAGTAAATCTTTCTGGTTTTTTTGCCGCTTGCTTTAAATTATAAGCCATTTTTGCACCTCCTATTCTCTAACCCCAAGGTAATTGTAAACAGAATCTACTTTACCTGTGGCAGCAATGTCTAAAATTTTATTATATACAATCTCAATGTCATCAGCCTTAACGTCTCTTCCACCTATTCCATAAATATAATTTATCACTTTTGGTGAAAATACTCCTTTTGAATACAGTGCACTTGTTACATCAGTATACAAAGGTCCTCCTGCAGCATTGAAACTATCAGCCTTATCTAAAACAGCAACAGCCTTAAATTTAGACAATACCTCTACCATTTCATCTACAGGGAAAGGTCTGTATAATCTAGGCTTAATTAAACCTACTTTTTTACCCTGTGCCCTTAACTGATTTACCACATACTTTGCTGTTCCAGCTGTTGAATTTAATATTACCGCAACTGCTTCCGCATCTTCAGTCATATATTCTTCAAATAACTCATACTTTCTTCCAGTCAATTTATAAAATTCTTCCGATACTTCATTTACAACTTTTTTGGCATTTATCATTCCCTGTGCCTGTTGTCTTTTATGTTCAAAAGTATGACCTTGTAAATCCAATGGACCCATTGATATAGGCTTTTCGCTATTTAATAAATACATCTCAGGATTATACTCACCAACAAAATCTTTAATTTTGTCATCTTCAACAAGTTCAATATTTTCTATGGCATGCGATGTGATAAAACCATCCTGACAAACCATAACAGGCAACATTACATCTGGGTGTTCACCTATTCTGTTTGCCATGAGCATATTGTCATATGCTTCTTGATTGTTTTCACAGTAAAACTGTATCCATCCTGAATCCCTAGCTCCCATTGAGTCACTGTGATCATTATGAATATTTAACGGTCCTGACATTGTTCTGTTAACAACGCCCATCACTATTGGAAGTCTTGAACATGCAGCTATATAAAGAACTTCCCACATAAGTCCAAGTCCATTTGCAGAAGTAGCAGTCATTGCTCTTCCTCCTGCTGCCTGTGCACCTACACAAGCTGACATAGCACTGTGCTCAGATTCAACTGCAACAAATTCTGCATCAACAACACCATCTGCAACATAGTTTGAAAAATATTGTGGGATTTCAGTTGAAGGTGTTATCGGAAAAGCAGCAACTACATCTGGATTTATTTGCTTCATTGCTATTGCAACTGCTTCATTACCACTTAATCTTTCTCTTATCGCCATTTTTAAATCCCCCCTTCTAATCTTCTTCTACAAAGTCAATGGCTTTAAATGGACAAACTTTTACACATACTCCACAGCCTTTGCAGTGATCAAAGTCAAATTCTACTCTTTTTCCTTCTTCATTTACTAATATAGATGTATCGGGACAAACAGGATAGCAAAGAAGACATTGCTTACATTTTTCCTGAATCCATATCGGCTTCATTGAACGCCAATCACCTGTTTTAAATAGTTCAGCATTTCCCGCATCTGGCATATTACCACCTGGAGTAATATCTTTCCATGTAACGTCAGGACTTACTATTTTTACTTCTTTTTTGCTCATAACCCCTTCACCTCCTGCATTGACCTTTCTAAAGCCTTAATATTACCTTCTATAACTTCAGGCTTTTTAGCAAATTTGTGCTTAAATGATTCATTCATATCATCTAAAAAATCTTTTTCATCCATTATTTTACTTACTTTAACAACCGCTCCTAACATAGGTGTATTAGGAAAATATCTGCCTAAAGAATCAATTGATATAGTTCTTGCATCTATCGTGCAAACCTTTCCTTTATACCCTTTTAAAGCAGTCCTTACTTCATCTGGCGTTTTTGTAGTGTTAATAATAATTGCTCCATCTTCTTTTAATCCTGATGTAACAGGTACAGAAGCTAAAAGAGTTTCATCAACAACTACTACATAATCAGGTTCATAAATATTACTGTGAATAGTCAGTTTTTCATCACTAATTCTGTTATATGCTGTAATTGGTGCACCCATTCTCTCCGGTCCATATTCAGGAAAGCCCTGTATGTATTTCCCGGTATTGAATGCAGCATCCGCAAGCAACAATGATGCCGTCTTAGCACCTTGTCCGCCACGCCCATGCCATCTTATTTCAACAACCTTGTCCATGGTGGTAAACCCCCTTATTTATGATAAATTTGTGCTGATTAAATCAGCTTGGTTTTAAAATTTGTTAAAACAATCACACAGATTACAGTATAAATGTCCGTTTATTTTTTGTCAAGGAATCTTTAAAGGAATAGCTTTAATTCTGGTTTGATTGAACTTAATTATGTTCATTGTATACAATCTTTTGTACTTTTTCATCATTTTCTATTTTTTTTAAAATGTACTTTTTTTACTTGCATATAATACCATATTGTTTATAGAAGTGTTAAAGTTATACATTAAAAACATACTTTAATATTACGATTAACAAAACACCTGGTACTCCAAGTGTTCCAACTATAAATGCAGTAAAAGGGTTTAATGCTATACTAAAATTTAAAAATTTACCTACAAAGTTAATGATTAGAATAATTATTCCGCCCAGTATAGAGTTAAATATTAGTTTTGCAGCAATTTTCATAGGAAAGGAAAAAAATTTTCCTAAAAGAAATAAGATTATTATACCAATTACATAGGCAACTATTATATTATAATCATTATACATATTAATCCCCACTTTACTTTTTACTATTTTTCTAAAAAGCCTTGTTTTTTTATGAATGCACGTACTTTTTTAGCAATATATAAAAAGCACACCTTTTTTAGTAATGTTTTTAAGAAAATATAGTTCTTTAATCTAAATATATATGCCTGTTCAAAATTTTATTACAAATATTCCTTATTTACATGTTATCCCTTTTCTTTTTGCAATTTTTAAAAAGTACTCATATCTTACCTGACAGGCTTTTATTTTATAGGTGTAGTAATCAACTATTTCTTCATCTTCCGCATATTCAAAATCTCTGATTGCGTTAGTCCAATCATTTCTTGCTTTTTCTATACATTCAATCAGCCCTTCTTCATCTAAAATATTATTCTCACAAGTAATGTGATTTTCTGTTCTTGACAAAAATTTATTTAGAAATTTTGTAAAAGAACTGTCTTTATTAATTTTAATATTTTCATTATTTTCTGTATTTAAACCCATATAAATCACCTTATACTATTAAATAATATTTTTATACCATACTATTCTATCTTTTTTGAAATGTTCACATTCATACGTTAATATAAGTATAATCAAAATTTACAGGGTCTATACATAACTTTCCACATTATTTATCTTTCTATTCTTTTTTTGTATAAAAATAGTTTATCTTATAGATTTAAATTCAGTCCAGAATTTATTATCTTTAACATCAATAATACAATATGTCTTAATTCCATTTACAGGTCTTCCTATACTTCCTGGGTTTAAAACAAGCATTTTATCACTAAACATTTCTTCTGAAATATGGGTATGTCCAAAAAGTACTGCATCTGCTTTTAGTGCTTTTCCTTTGTTAATTATTCTTGTATAATCATTTTTAACTCCGTAATGATGACCATGTGTTATAAATATTTTTTTATTCATTATTTCAATAATCTTTTCTGATGGTATCTCCCTGTTCCAATCATTATTTCCCCTCACCACCTCATAATTTAATTTCTCAAAATTTTTTCTTATCACATTTACATCTTTAGCAAAATCACCTAAATGTATAACTAATTCAAAATTTTTGTTCTTTTTTAATATTTTAATCATATCATTAGTAACTCCATGGGAATCACTAAAAACTAATATACTCATATATCTCTCCTCTATTCTAAAGTAGGCTGTTCCCTCAACCCTAACTTTTATCAAAATCACATGTTATCCTAACATAATTTTTTTAAATCTATAAGATACTAAGATTCACTACATCCTCCTTAAGCTAATTATAAATAAAATAATCTTATTTATAAACAACATATTATAATTGTAAAGAAAAATTATATTCATCTATTGTCTTTATAAAAGTGACTCATTTTTGTAAAAAATGGAATATGATATTGAGTATAAAAATCAATTTTTGCATATTTATGATAAAAATTCTATTGTGTTTTTTTTATAAACTTGAGATAATAAAATAGTATCAAAAATAGACATTCATAGTTAAAACTTTTCTGTCATACTTATAGAAATATTGAATTGGCATAAATATCTTTTTATTTTAGGTGTCAAATGACAAAAATATTTGGTAAAATAATATTAACAGCTTAAGTTTACAAAAATACTTATTTAAATTAGAATTCTTGAATCAAATGAAAGAATTAATATTAAAAGGGCTTCGTGCCCTGAGATTTCATTGGGGTGTTTTTTTATGATTAATCCGGTAACTAAAAAATTTAAAGTCAAAAACAAAGCTCTTACATATTCTTTGTTATCTGTTATTACAGTTTTTTTTATTTCATTTCTGATTTTTACAATTATCATTTTCTCTAATAAAAAAATATATAACGGTGTATATGTAAATGATATTAATATGGGAAAGATGACCTATTCCCAAGCATATGATATTTTAAAATCAAATTTTACAGAAAAAATTGATGAAGTAGAAATAACTTTGATAAAAGATGACTTTTCCAAACAATTTGATTTATCTGAATTTAATGTTTTATATGATGTTGAAAATGCTGTAAATAAAGCATATGAAGTTGGGCGGGAAGGTCATGTATTCAAACGTTTTAAAGATATTATAGATACCAGAAAAAATGGAGTGGTTTTTGATTTAGAATTTTCTTTTAATGAAGAAAAGCTTATGGACTCTATAGAAAATTTTTATGATGATTCACTTATAGAAGTTCAAAATCCTGATATTATTGAGGATAAAAACACTATGTACTTTTATACTGGAAAACCAGGTGTAGCTCTAATAAAAGATAAAGCATTTGAGCACATACATAATTCTATAAAAACAGTTTCAAGTGAAACATTTGAAGTTCCAACCGAGACAACTATGCCTGATTATGTTAATTTAGATAATATGTATAATGAAATTTCTAGAGAAGCAAAAAATGCTCATGTTATAGTTGAAGACAATGAAGTTGTTGTTATGCCTCATGTCATAGGTCGGAAAATTAATAAATCTGAACTTGAAAAAATTATAGAAAATAATAAAGATACATATGACGTAAAAAAAGACCTACCTGTTTCATTTGTTAAACCTGAAATAAAAACTGAAAATATAGACGATTATCTTTTTAGAGACATACTTGGAACACACAGCACTTACTTTTCAACAAGCACTCAAAACGATGCTAACAGAGGTGTTAACATTGGTCTTTCTTCCTCTAAAATTGATGGAACAATATTAGGACCTGGAGATGTCTTTTCCTTTAACGACATTGTTGGTCCTCGAACAAGTGAGAGAGGATATTTATCTGCTAATATTTATGTACAAGGAGAAATTGTACCCGGTGTAGGGGGAGGTATTTGTCAGGTCTCAAGCACTCTATACAATGCCGTACTTTTTTCTGGACTAGAAACAGTTTATAGAATGAATCATATGTTCACAGTAGGCTATGTTCCATATGGTCAAGATGCAGCTGTTTCTTATAATGAACTTGACTTTAAATTTAAAAACAACACCAATTGGCCAATTAGAATTGATGCCGACATATCAAACAACAACATCGGATTTGAAATTGTTGGTACTAACGAAACACCTGAAAAATCAATAGAAATTGTAAATGTACAAATCAGTTCTACTCCAGCAACTGTTAAATATATTGATGATCCAAATATGTATGAAGGAGAAACTGTAATTATTCAAAGCGGTAAATCTGGATATGTTTATGACACTTATAAAGTAGTAAAAATAGACGGCGTTGAGACAGAAAGAACATATTTACACCGTAGCAGCTATAGACCCTATGATCAAATAGTAAAAAGAGGAACAAAACCAGTTGAATCATCATCTGATGAAGATGATGATGATGATTCTGAAATATCTATTGATGAATCTGAAATAGTTGAGATTCCAGAAGATACGATTCCTGCATCAGAAGAAATTGAAAATTCTATTGATAACAATTGATTTTATAACAAGGACTCCTCCTTCAAAAGTTAGAGTCCTTATTATAATCTTTTACATCATCTTACTTAAACAAATCCAAGAAAATGTCTCTGCCAAGTACTATCATCCCATTCTCGTCGTCCAAAACCAGTTACTTCATCAGGTTTTGTCCTTGAGAATAGGCGTTATTTCTAAGGCATTCTTTAGTAGTTATTAACACTTTCTGCCATGTTATTTTTTAAAATTGAAGATATTTCGTCAATTTTATCTTCATCCGTCTTCATACTAAATAGTATTTTACCTTCTTTTATATCCTCTTCATACTTTTTACTTCTATTTTCTGGAATTCCTAGATCTACAAGACTTCCAACAATTCCACCTGTAACAGCACCAGATAACAAGCCTGTTACAGGACCTGCTGCCGCAATTATACCAAGGCCTGGAACAACCATACTTCCTGCTCCAATAAGAAGACCTGCAGCTCCTCCTAATATTCCTCCAGTTACTACACCATCAGATATATTGTCATTTTTCATTTCATTTCCTTCACCATCATCTTTTCCCATTGTCATATTTCCTTTTTGTTCTTCATCGCCTTTTCTTGCAACAATTGAAATATCATCCGTTCTAAGTCCCTGCTCCTTTAATTGTTCTGCCGCTTTTTGTGCATTATCTTGATTATTAAAAATTGCAACCATTGTTTTTGCCATAAAATCACCCTCCTGTCTTATTGTTTGTTTTTATCATTAGATAAAACTGTTTAGTTTATACATTTATTTTTAAAACATATTTTTAATTTTTAATTATATACACCTCTGCAACCTTTTATATGTTGAGGTATTTTTATATTTGTGTATAATTTATAAGTGGGTTATTTCTAAATGTAATTATATTTTAATTTTAAATATATATCTTTTAAGTGTATAATTGAAATAACTACACAACGAGAAGGGAGATTTTTTATGAAAAGATACATATCTTTTATTTTAATTTTTCTATTTATTTTTTCATTTTCAACTGGGTATTTAAATGCTGAAAACAATGAAAAAATTGATGAAAATTTTGATGAAGAAATTAATGAAGAAATTGACAATGAATTTGACGAGCAATATTTTAAAGAAGTCAGAGACAATTGTGCACAGACCCTTGTGAAATTAAATATTTTAAAGGGATATGAAGATGGCACTTTAAGGCTTAATAACAAAATACTCAGGAGTGAATTTATAACTTTAGTTGTAAGACTAATGGGATATCATAAGGATACCGATATAGATAATATAGAAATAAATTTTAAAGACATTGAAGAAAATCACTGGGCATATGACAATATTAAGCTGGCAATAAAATATAACATTGTTACAGGCTATCCTGATAACACAATAGCACCAAACAACAATGTAACTTACGCAGAAGCTTTAGCAGTTATAATTAATGCCTTAGGCTATGAAGACACTTTAGATGGTGAATGGCCTGATAATGTGGTAGAAAAGGCTACAGAGCTTAAATTGGACAAAAACCTTAATATTGAAGCAAACACCCAGATTACACGTGGTGAAATGTCTGTACTAATATACAATGCTCTGACAGTCCCGCTAAAGTCCGACTAATATAAAAAGTAAAAGATTTAGGAGAGATGTAATGCAATTAGAATATATGTTATTAATTATTATAATGTTAATAATTATACCTATTGTGGCTATATCCTCAAATGACACAGCTTTTTATATTATTACCTCTGTTATTATAGCCATTGCTTCTATGAAGTCTTTTTATAATAACTTATTTGGAATTAATGAAAAAAAAGATGATGATGATAAAGAATTTTTAGAAGAAATCGAAAATCAGATAAACTTGGATTTAAATAAATTAGGAAAAGGATTTCAAACAATTAAGTCACTTATTGTAATACTTTTTTTGTTATACTGTACATTTTATCTACATCATTTTTGGCTAAAAGCTTTGTCAATGTTTGTGGTAGTGCACTGGATTAACATTTTAATTAACAACTTAAATAGAAATACTGATGATGATTTAAAGGAAAAGAAAAGTTTTTTAAAACGCTTTTATTTACTTATAGTAAATATATGTGCTTTAGTAATAATTACATTTAGTGCTTATAGTAAATTTATCAATCACTAAAAAGCAGAAGTTATATAACTTCTGCTTTTTTTAATGCCTAAGAAAGTGTATTGCTTTCTGGCATCAAAAAAGTCTACCGAAAGGCTTTTCTTTAAAGGATTACCCTAGTCTTAAATCGGCGAAGCCGACTTTTTTATAATTTCTTATGGTGGAAATAATTTGTTTTTAGCTAGGAATTTCTATAGATCCCTTTCCCTAAAAGCAAAGTTTTTTATAATTTTATAAATTTACTTAAATAATACTATTGTAGATTTGTGATTTTTTCTTTATAATCATAGTAGACATATAAAAAACTCTGAGGTGGTCAATTGAAAAAAATTAAGTGTTGTATTCCTAATATTATTACTTTTACAAATTTGTCTCTTGGTGTAACAGCTATTTTAATGGTAGTTAATAACGATTCACCTTCAAGCTTTATATATTCCTGCCTTCTTATAATGATAGCAGCTGTTACAGACAGATTAGACGGTAAGGTAGCCCGATTTTTTAAAGTAACCAGCGATTTTGGAAAAGAACTTGATTCACTTTCTGACTTAATATCTTTTGGTGTTGCCCCTGTAGTTATTGCATGGAAAATTAGTTTTATGCCTTTTGGAGCTTTAGGATATTTTCTTTCTCTTATATTTGTACTATGTGGTGCTTATAGACTTGCGAGATTTAATATAAGTAATCTTGACAATGTTTTTATGGGGCTTCCTATAACTGTTGCTGGTACTCTTCTTACAATTGCGAATTTATATAATTCCTTTGCTCAAATTAATAACCGTTATACAACTACCAACACAGCTTTAGCTGTAATTGTTTTGATTTTTCTATCATTTCTAATGATAAGTAAGTTTAGCATAAAAAAGAGATAAAAAAAGCACCCTTCATACTTTGAAAGGTGCTTTTTTTTATACAAAACTTTTGCCCTTAAAATATCTCTTCTTCACCTATTATACACACATAAAAATAACACCTTTATATCTTTAAAGGTGCTATTCTGGCGGAGAAGGAGGGATTCGAACCCTCGCGCCGCTCAATTACGACCTAACGGTTTAGCAAACCGTCCCCTTCAGCCTACTTGGGTACTTCTCCATTAATATGGCGGAGAGACTGGGATTCGAACCCAGGGTAGGCTCACACCTACGCCGGTTTTCAAGACCGGTGCCTTAAACCAACTCGACCATCTCTCCACGCGTCACAAGAAATAATATAACATGTAATCCACACCCTTGTCAAGTGTTTTCTTATGTCTTTTTACGGCAAATTTTTTTCAGTCTAAAACTCAGTCTTTTATAAGCTGAAACTCACTATGTCTAAAGACAGGTGCTCTTAGATACGTAGACTTCTTATATAGACCGAAACCCATACATTAACTATTTCTCTAAGAATTTCAATATAAAGGATTTGACTGAATTTTCCCAAGTTCTTCCTGTAGTTTAAAATATTTTTTAGCTTTTTTCCTTAACTGGTAGTGAGCCTTTAAATACCAACTGTAAGTAGTACTTAAATCTACCTTTTACAAATTCTCTTTTGATCTTATTCTAAGACTCACCTTTTATAAGGTGAAGTTCCTCTTATAAATCTTCAGGTGGAGTTGATTCTCCACCTAAAGCCTCGATGTTTATCTTTAGCTAAACGAGTTCACTTTTTAAGGTAAATTTTAAAATCTAAAATTTACCTTAAAAATTTGCTAGGGAATCCTTAGTTCGCTTAAACAGAAGCCCTGCATCCTACGATATATATGCAATCACTTTTCTACTCATTTTCTATAATAATTAATAGATTTTTTGCTTCTTCAATATAATTACTAGACGGATATTTTGTCATAAGCATTTTTATATACTCTCTTGCCAAATCATACTCACCCATTCTATAACCAGAATAAGCAATATAATAATGGCAATCATCTGAAAAAAATTCATCTTCAGTTATATCTAAAGAATAGTATAAATTAAATTTTGCATCTTCATATTCTTTATTAATATACTTATCATATCCTTTTTTATAAAATTCCCAAGCAGCTTCTTCATATATTTTATCTTTTAAATCATTATATTTCTTTAATCCATTCTTATTTAATTTGTTTTTATTTACATCTTCCAATAGAATAACAGCACTCTTTGTTATTTTTCCATTATTATAGTGTTCTTCTGCTTTTAACATCAATTCATAATTACTTATCAATTGATTCTTTTTAATTTCTTTGTTTTTTAAGTTTTGTTTTATTTCTCCATAATCTGCTTCCTTTTCTTTTAAAATATTATTTAATTCTTCTATTCTCTCATATAGCATTTCATTTTCCTCTAGAGCAGTTCTTAGATTATGACTTGAAATATTTTTTTCTTCCTCACTGGACATTAATTTATTTCTATAATCATCAATATCTTTATTAAATTTAATTTGACTATAACCTGTTAGTAGAAGTAAAATAAATGCACAGGTAAATAATATTATAGCATAGATCCATATTGAGTTTTTACCTTTTTTATTATACATTTTTATTCTCCCTTAACAACTATATTTTTAACTAATTATATTTTTGCTTTTTTTAGCTATATCTATGGCTTGAATTTCTTCCGCAGATAAAATATACTTTGAATTTCCCCTTTTTATTAACTTAGCATATGTTGTTGAATTCTCTCTTGCATATATCCCGTTAATAACAACTCCATTATCATTATTATCAAGAAGTGCAACAACAAAACTCAATTCACTTCCAACATCCTCAAAAGCATTATATCTCAAAACTCCAACTTTCTGAATGCAATGTTGCATATCCCTTTCTATCTTACTTAATTTATATTCCACTTCTTTATTTTTAAGAGATGTTTCATTTGTAAAATTAAAAACATCACAAAGCATTTTTTCTACGTTTTTATCTTTTGTTTCATCAATTATTTTTTTATGTTTTTTCTTAAATTTTTTAAACTTTATACTAATTGATATGAATAACATAAAAAGAATTAAAACAAATATAATACCAATTGCTATTATTTCAATGTTATATGTTTCAATTAAATAATATAAATTATCAAATATTAATGTCATATTATCTCCTCTTTTATATTAGAAATATTTTTTTGATGATTGATGCACTAATTAATAAATTTTATTAAATGTTTCACGTGAAACATTTAATAAAATTTATATTTAAACTATAACGTTTTTATTTTGCTTTTAAAGCAATTTTATATTTTCTATGTGTTTTATTATTAAAGAGTGTCTTAAAAACGAGTATGATTAATTTCAGAGCGTCCTATTTTTTATTTTTATTACCAATTAATTCAATTAATCTATCTAATTCTTCATTTGAATAATATTCAATCATAATCTTTCCTTTTTTATTTTTATTAACAATTTTTACTTTTGTACCTAATATATTTTGTAAATTTTCTTCAACTCTTTCAAATTCATAATTATCTTGTTTTTTCTCAACTTTTTTTTGCTTATTTTTATTTTTTATATTTTTAATCAATTTTTCCGTTTCTCTTACATTCATATCATTATCAATTACTTCTTTACATATACTTTCTTGTTCTTCAGTGCTTTCTATAGATAATAATGCTCTTGCATGGCCACTTGTGATTTGTCCGTTTACTAAAAAATTTTTGATGCTCTCTTTTAATGCCAACAATCTCAATGAGTTAGCTATAGCTGATCTGCTTTTCCCTATTGAATTTGATATTTGCTCTTGAGTCATATTATGATCAGTTAATAATCTCTCATATGCTTCTGCCTCTTCAATTGGATTTAAATCTTCTCTTTGTATATTTTCAATTAAAGCAATTTCCATTACCTGTTTATTTGAAAAATCTCTAACAATTGCAGGTACTTTTTTTATTCCTAAAAGTCTTGCTGCTCGCCATCTTCTTTCTCCGGCAACAATTCTATATAATTCATCTTCTTTTTTAACTATAATAGGTTGCACTATTCCATGTTCTTTTATCGATTCAGATAATTGCTCAAGGGATTTTTCATCAAAAGACTTTCTCGGTTGATTATTATTTGGTTCAATTTCATTTACTCCTAATTCTAATATTCCATTTTTTTCGTCAGAATTATTTGCTTCTGAAATCAATGCACCTAACCCTTTTCCCAATCCCTTTTTATTAATCATTATTTTCCTCCTCAGAATATTCTATAACCTCTTCCGCTAATTCCAAGTAACACTCGGCACCTTTTGATTTAGCATCATATAATATTATTGGAAGTCCAAAGCTAGGTGCTTCACTCAATCTTACATTTCTAGGTATAACAGTTCTATACACTTTATTTTTAAAATACTTTTTTACTTCATCCACTACCTGTATAGATAAATTAGTTCTTGCATCAAACATGGTCAACACTACTCCTTCAACATCTAGTTTTTCATTAAGATGTTTTTGAACTAATTTAACCGTCTCCATTAATTGACTTAATCCTTCTAATGCATAATATTCACATTGTATTGGAACAAGAATTGTGTCTGCTGCTGTAAGTGAATTTAAAGTCAATAATCCTAATGAAGGAGGACAATCTATTATTATATAATCATATTTTTCCTTAATCTCAATTAGAGAATTTTTTAATCTATTTTCTCTTGATATAGATGAGACAAGCTCCACTTCAGCACCAGCAAGCTCAATATTTGAAGGACATAATTTTAAATTTTCAATTGCTGTATCAACAAGAGACTTTTCTATATTCTCCTCATTTATCAATACATCGTAAGTAGAACCTTTTATTTTTTTCTTATCAACACCCAATCCACTTGTACTATTTCCTTGGGGGTCGATATCCAGTAGTAAAACTTTTTTTCCCTTATAAGCAAGACAAGAACTTAAATTTACTGCAGTAGTTGTCTTTCCTACTCCACCTTTTTGATTTGCTACTGCAATTACCTTTGTCATTAAACCACTCCTTGACTCATCTATATACATATTTTTTGACATTCTTTTCTCCCTAAAGAAAGAATAATTCTTACTTCACAGAACTACTTAATCCAGACTCTCCACAAAGGTTGTCAACATTGACTCCTTACTTTTAATTAAAAAAGATGTCTTAATTCAACTTTAAAAAACACAAAAATGCCTGTCTTTTATAATATACTTTTCACAAATATTTATTTTAGCATAAAAAATAAATATTTTATAGTTTTTATTAATATAATAAATAAACACATTATTATTAAATTATATCACAAGATGTATTAATAACAAATCTATTTTTTATATTTACTCCTTCTCTATCTAATCTTTATTTTTCTCTATATTTACCTCTTGATTATTCTCTCAATAAAACGTGAATGAAAATATGGAAGAAATATTGTGGAGCTTGTTATAGAGTATGTTTATGCGACGAGTACAGGGAGAGCATTGTTTGAGCGTTAGCGAGTTTTGCTCGATCTCGAGGAGTATTTACAGACTCTTAACTGCGTAACTTTAATTTCTGGAATATTTTCTTCTCTTTTATCCCTATTTATCTATATCTTTAATCTCTGAAATACTTTCTTCTCTTTTATGACTATTTATCTATATCTTTAATCTCTACTTTTCTCTATATTTACCTCTTGATTATTCTCTCAATAAAACGTGAATGAAAATATGAAAGAAATATTGTGGAGCTTGTTATAGAGTCTGTTTTTACGACGAGTACAGGGAGAGCATTGTTTGAGCGTTAGCGAGTTTTGCTCGACCTCGAGGAGTATTTACAGACTCTTAACTGCGTAACTTTAATTTCTGGAATATTTTCTTCTCTTTTATCCCTATTTATCTATATCTTTAATCTCTGAAATACTTTCTTCTCTTTTTTCCCTATCTATATCTTTAATCTCCAGAATATCTTTCCCCTTTATTAAACCTATTATATATACAATTTATGCGACTAAAATATTTTCTCATTTTATTCTAAATCTCCACCTTAAACTTTAATATTTATCTTTATCTTAAAAAAGATAAATGTTTCACGTGAAACATTTATCTTTTAAAAATTATTATATCCTCTACCCTATCAACCAAAATTATAATAGAGTTGTTCAATCTATTATAACAAAGAAAGATGATTTTTAACCTTCATCAAAAAACTATACTTTTACAATTCTAAATATCAATATTTTGTGCCTTTCTTGCATGAGACTGTATAAATTCTTTTCTTGGTTCTACTTTATCACCCATTAAGGTTGTAAAAACTTCATCTGCTTCAACAGCATCTTCTAATTCAACTCTCAATATTCTTCTAGTTTCAGGATTCATTGTTGTGCTCCATAACTGCTCAGGATTCATTTCACCCAAACCTTTATATCTTTGTATACTGCAATCTCTCTTTTCCCATTCATTTTCCTTCAACGCTATATCTAATTGCCTTTCATCATATGCATAAATCTCTTCCTTACCTTTACTAATTTTATATAAAGGTGGCTGAGCTATATATACATAACCTCCTGCAACCAATGGTTTCATATATCTATAAAAAAACGTTAACAATAATGTTCTTATATGAGATCCATCTACATCTGCATCTGCCATTATAATTATTTTGTGATATCTTAATTTTTCTTCTTCAAACTCTTCTCCAACACCGGCTCCTAAAGCAGTTATCACTGGCTGCAATTTATCATTTCCATAAACTCTGTCAATCCTAGCCTTCTCAACATTAAGCATCTTTCCCCACAATGGTAAAATTGCTTGAAATTTTCTATCCCTTCCCTGTTTTGCGGATCCTCCAGCAGAATCTCCCTCAACAATATATATTTCACAAACAGAAGCATCTTTATCTGAACAATCTGCAAGTTTACCTGGAAGAGTTGCAGACTCTAAAACATTTTTTCTTCTTGTCAATTCTCTAGCTTTTTTTGCTGCCTCACGGGCTCTAGCAGAATTTAAACATTTATCCAAAATTTGTTTTGATACATTTGGATTTTCTTCTAGAAAACTAGTAAATTTCTCACTTATAATACTGTCTACAAATCCTCTTATTTCACTATTCCCCAATTTTGTTTTTGTCTGTCCTTCAAATTGAGGATCCTTTAATTTAACACTAATAACAGCAGTAAGACCTTCCCTTACATCTTCTCCTAAAAGTTTCTCATTTTCTTTTATAATATTATTCTTTTTCGCATAATCATTTAAAACCTTGGTTATTGCTGCTTTAAAACCTGTTAAATGTGTTCCTCCTTCATGTGTAGAAATATTATTTGCAAAACTATGAATATTTTCAACATAAGTGTCCTTATTATACTGCATTGCTATTTCCACATATGAACCATCTTTATATCCATCTATATAAATCGGCTCGTGTATTGGTTCTTTATTTCTATCCATATACTCAACAAAAGATATAATTCCACCTTCATAATGCAAAATTTTCTCTATTACTTCTTCTTCTCTTTCATCTTTTAATATTATTTTTAATCCTTTATTTAAAAATGCCAATTCTCTAAATCTTGCCTTTAAAACATCATAATCATATTCTATTTCATCAAAAATATCGGAATCAGGTTTAAAAGTTGTTTTTGTTCCTGTTTTTTCAGTATTTCCAATTATTTCTAAAGTATTTACAGGAATTCCTTTCTTAAATTTTTGCAAGTATGTTTTTCCATTTCTATGAACTTCTACATCTAAATTCTCAGATAATGCGTTTACAACAGAAGCTCCTACTCCATGAAGTCCACCGGAAACTTTATATCCTTCTCCTCCAAATTTTCCACCTGCATGTAAAACTGTATGTACTACTTCAACTGTAGGTATTCCCATTTTAGGATGTATTCCCACTGGAATACCTCTTCCATTATCAATATTTGTTATTGAATTATCTTTATTTATTATAACTTGAATTTCATTACAATAACCTGCTAAAGCCTCATCAATACTATTATCCATTATCTCATAAACAAGATGATGTAAACCTCTACTAGCGGTACTTCCTATATACATACCAGGTCTTTTTCTAACTGCTTCTAATCCCTCTAATACCTGTATATTACTTTCATTATAAGAATTTATATCTAAATTTTCTAACATATTTCCCTCCTCATTTCTATTTATCTATATAATTTTTTATGCCACTTGAAAAGCCTGCCCTTTTTTGGAGCGTAACAGATGATATTGCTGAAAGATAAATTTTACTCTTTTTATCAACTTCAGTTATTATAAATGATTTTGGAATATCATCAGTAATACCTTCAATAAACCCCTCTTCCTCTGCAATTTTTAAAAATTCTTTTGTATCTTTAGAAATTGATGTTGTTTCTAAATCCATTATAGCTATAATATTTTTAACTGGTATTACGTACTCACCACCAATATGCAAAAACATTTACGTCCTCCATTTTTATTTAATACTAACCTATCTACTTTATTTTATCCAAATTAAATAGAAACTTCAATTATTTTTTCTTAAATTAAATAAAACAAAAATCTTTATAAACTTTTTATATTTCCATTTTTAACTTTTAAAAAAAATATATCTTTATACATCTTTTCTTTAAAAAAATCTTTTTCTGTGCATGTGATAAATGTTTGTATATTTGTTAAATTCTTAAATAAAAAATCTCTTCTCTTATTATCTAATTCTGACATAACATCATCTAAAAGAAGAACTGGATATTCCTCTGTTTCCTCTTTTATAATTTCTATTTCAGATAATTTTAACGATAATATGGCTGTTCTTTGCTGTCCTTGCGATCCAAATTTTTTTACAGCCATGCCATTTATAACTATTTCAAAATCATCTCTATGAGGACCAACCATTGTAACGCATCTTTTTAATTCTATATTTCTACTTTTTGAAAACTTTTTTATAATTTCATCTATTATATCTTTTTCGCTTTTATTATTTATTTCTTCTAAAAAAGTTTTATATTTTATTTCTAATTGTTCACAATCATCAGTCAAATTATAATGATTTTTTTTTGAAATTTTATTAAGTTTATCAATAAATTTTTTTCTGTCAATTAAAATTGATGATGCAACCTGAGCTATTTTTTCATCCCATATATCAAGAGTATCAATTAAACTTTTATTTTTTTGTATTTCTTTTAATAAATTATTCCTCTGCTTTAAAATTTTATTGTACTGCTGTAATTTATAAAAGTAAGATGGTCTTAATTGACTAATAGTTATATCTATAAACCTTCTTCTCAAAGAAGGTCCCTCTTTTATGATTAAAATATCTTCAGGAGAAAATATAACAGCTAATAAATTTCCCATCAAATTTGCCATTTTCTTTATTGGAATTTCATTTATTAATATTTGTTTTTTTCCAAACTCATAAAAAAACTCTATTTTTTTTTGTTGAGTATCTCTATTTAATAATAACTTAACTTTAAACTTTTTGCCATCTATATTTATTAATTCTTTGTCTTTTGATGTTCTATGAGAACGTCCAGCTGCACATAAAAAAATAGACTCAATAATATTTGTTTTACCTTGAGCATTTTCACCATATATTACATTAACCTTTTTTGAAAAAGAAGCTTCTATATTTTTATAATTTCTGAAATTTTCTAATTCCAGCTTTTCTATGTACAAATTTTTTTCTCCTTATATAAAACCATATGTTAAAATTATAAGTTATTTATAATACTCTCTAATTTGATTTTTTTACTAAACTCCAATATAGAATTTTACAAAAAATAATTTTTTATAAATTGCTATACTGAGACAAATGGGCATATGTTATTTAAGTGAATGAAAATATTTAATATATACACCCTATACAAACCAATTTAATTTACAATTTTATATTGATTGTTTTCAACTTCTATTATGTCACCTTTTCTTAACTTTTTGCCTCTTCTTGTTTCTATTTCTCCATTAACTTTAATTTGTTCTTCAGAGATCAATATTCTTGATTCAGTACCAGTTGGTACTAAATCCGCCCATTTTAAAAATTGATCTAATTTTATATACTCTGTTTCTATTTTAATATTTTTCATAAAATCATCACCTTAATTATTTATTCTAACAGGTAAAATCATATATGCAAATTCATCTGTTTCAATTGGTTTAATTGTACATGGCCCAACCTCTGAATTAAAATACATATCTACAGTCTCATCTTCAATTACTCTAAGTGATTCTACAAAATATCTAGGATTAAACCCTATACTCATATTTTTCCCTTCCATTTCAGTTGTTATTTCTTCCCTTACATTACCTGTTTCTGTATTAGATAAAATAATTAAATTATCATCCTCAATAACAAACTTTACAGGATATTTTCTTCCATCAGAAGACATTAAAGATGCCCTTTCTATGCTATAAAGCAATTCTTTTGTATTTACTCTTATTTTCGTTTCATACTCATCAGGTACTATGCTTTTATAGTTTAAGTACTCTCCTTCTAGTAATCTGGACATAACCATACAGTTATTAAATTTAAAAAGTATCTGGTTTTTTGAACTAAATATCTCAACTTCGCCATCTTCAGGTTGTAATATTTTTGATATTTCATTTAATGTTTTTCCTGGAACAACAACTTTAAAATTTGTATTTTGCATATCATCAGTTTTTCTTCTCAATGCCATTCTGTATCCATCTATTGAAACAAAAGTTAACTCATTTTCGTTGCTTTCTATTAAAGATCCTGTTAATATTTCTCTGTTTTCATCTTCTCCAACAGCAAATATTGTTTCTCTAATCATATCTCTTGCTATTTTTTGACTTATCTTGAATGACTTTTCTGCCTCTATTTCAGGTAATCCTGGATAATCATCACTTGGGTTTCCTTTTATTTTAAAATGTGAATTTTCACACTCAATTAAAACATCATTATTTTCAATTAATTCAATCATTATTTCAGATTCAGGCATTCTCCTAATAATATCTCCAAACATTTTTGAATTAATTACAATAGAGCCTTTTTTTCTAATATCGGCGGACACAATACATTCTATTCTAATTTCCGAATCATTTCCAGTCATTTTAAAAATTTCATCTGCTTCTAGCAGTATCCCATCAAGCAAAGATACATTATTTTTGGTTGATACTGCTTTTTGAACAATATTTATTCCTTCCATCAGAAGTTCTTTTGAAATTATAATTTTCATAAAAAAGTAAGCCTCCTGTTTTATATAATATAAATAATAAAACCAGTAATAATAACAATAAGTGCTGTTAATTATGTGAATAACTGCTGTCAAGTCTTAAAATTAAAGGTTTTGAACCTGTTATCAATATGTAGATAAATTGTATCCTTATATCAACAAGTTAACATTAGATTAAAGTTAAAGCAGTTATACACAGTTAATTCACAAGAAGTTTTCCCCATATCAACAATTTCTGTTGATAACATTTATTTATCTCTAGCAAAAATGAGTTAACCAGTTTAATAAAAGTTTAAGCTAACTAATTTCACTTTATATAAAATAAAAACTATCTATTTTCCCAAGATATTATCCTTAATTTCATTTACTGCTCTTCTTGTTTCTGAACTTGATTCAATATCTTCTTTAATTTTTTCATATGCGTGTATAACAGTAGTATGATCTCTTCCTCCAAAAGAATTTCCTATTTTAGGAAGAGACATATCTGTAAGTTCTCTACATAAAAACATAGCAATTTGCCTTGGAAAAGCAATATCCCTAGTTCTTTTCTTTGATTTAAAGTTTTCTGGTTTTACATCAAAATATCTTGCAACTACAGCTTGGATTGATGTACAATTAATTACTTTCGTTTTATTGGCAGACAAAATATCTTTTAATGCTTCATTTGCCAAATCAATTGTAATTTCATTTTCTGTAAGAGAAGCAAAAGCAATTACTCTATTTAAAGCACCTTCAAGTTCTCTAATGTTAGATGCTATTTTATCAGCAATAAAAACCATAACATCATTAGGAACATCAAGACTTTCAAGCTGGGCCTTTTTTCTTAATATTGCAATTCTTGTTTCAAGGTCAGGTGCCTGCATGTCCGCAATAAGTCCCCATTCAAACCTTGATTTAAGACGTTCTTCCAATGTTGTAATATCTTTAGGTGGCTTATCGCTTGAAATAATAATTTGTTTATTTGCTTCATAAAGAGCATTGAAAGTGTGAAAAAATTCTTCCTGCGTTCTTTCCTTACCACCAATAAATTGTATATCATCTATTAAAAGTATATCGATATTTCTATATTTAGTTCTGAATTCTTCGTTTTTATCATCTTTAATTGCATTAATTAGTTCATTTGTAAATTTTTCAGATGATACATATAAAACTTTAAGTGAAGAATTTTCACTTAATACAAAATGACCTATGGCATGCATTAAGTGAGTTTTTCCAAGTCCCACCCCTCCATATATAAATAAAGGATTGTAAGCCTTAGCTGGAGCCTCTGAAACAGCTAAAGCAGCAGCATGTGCAAATCTATTACTATTTCCTATAACAAATGTATCAAATGTATACTTGGGGTTTAATATGGATTTTACTACATCATCGTTATTTTTTTGAGATTTTTGTTTATCCAAATTTTCAATATCGTCTTCTTCAGAAGGAACAACAAAATTTATTTTATATTCCTTAAAAGTAACCTGTTTTATAGCATTCATAATAAGACTTTGATACCTAGATTCTAAAATACCTTTATTAAAACTAGCAGGTACCGATAAATTAATGGTATCAGAGGTTAAACTCACAGGAGTAATAGTTTTAATCCATGTATTAAAGCTTATTTCGGTAAGCTCAACTTTTAGCAAATTTAAAGCTTTTCCCCAAACATCATTTATATTGATATTCATACAATTCCTCCAAAAATAAAGAATAAAACAATTTTAATTTAAAATAAAATATCTAAAATTAAACAAATAATAACTATATATTTTTGTTGTTTGTTAAATAAAAGAGCGAAAATAAATAATAATCAACTAAAAAAGTCCAGATTACACTGTCTTAAATTAAATTTAAGCTCTTTAACAAAAATTATCAGTATAATCTTTGACAATTCTAACAATGTTTAAGCATAATTGAAATAATTTTGTATATTATTTAAAAAGATGCATATAATTAACTGGTAAATATATAGTTTAAAAAAAATTCATATTTAGTTGTATAAACTAATTATCAACATATACCTGTTGATAATTAGTAAGTTATCAACAGGTATAAACTATACTATCAGACTTTTGTAGAATATTCAACATAAAAAATAAAAGATATCCACAAAAAAATTTTGGAGTTATAAACAAAAGAAATGAAAATAGTTTCTTGACATTAAATATCGATTTAATATATAATTGTTACGTTATTTTAAAATATTATCTTATATGTTTTGCTGTAAGACACTTTCCTTAAGGAAGGTAATATAAGCAAGATTTAAATAAGAATTCGGTAGGGCATGCCGACAATGCTTGTGTAGAGTTTGCATCAAATAGCTCTGTGAAGTAAGAATCTTTTTTTCCTTTAGGAAGAGGAGAATGTCAATGTTAAAGTAACTAAATGATGTTTAAAAATATTTGATATTCTTAAGAATGGAGGTGTTTTAAAATGTTAAGGACGTATCAACCTAAGAAAAGACAGAGAAAGAAAGAACATGGATTTAGAAAAAGAATGAAGACATCAAATGGAAGAAAAGTTTTAAGAAGGCGTAGATTAAAGGGAAGAAAAGTTCTTTCAGCATAAGGCCGCATGAATGTGGTCTTTTTATTTAAGTTCCTGTGATTATCTTTTAGCTTTAGTTAAAAATGGGCTTTAGATGGAGACTCTACTCCATCTAAAGATTATAAAAAAATCACCTTATAGATAAAAGGTGAATCTAGGATAAGATAAAGGAACTAAAAGTGAATGGGCAGGATATTAATAAATTTTTTTAAATTAATAAAAGATGTAGGAGATATAATGAAACATACCATTTCACTTAAAAATAATTACGAATTTAGAAGAGTTTATAGAAAAGCCAGATTTTATGCTGGACAGTTTATGGTGTTATATGTTTTAAAAAATAAGCATAATTATAATAGGCTGGGAATAACAGCAAGCAGAAAATTTGGTAAAAGTATCAAAAGAAATAGAGTTAGAAGATTGATAAAGGAAAATTATAGACAAATAGAAGAAAATATAAAAATAGGCTATGACTTGGTTGTTATTGCTAGAAAAACTGATAAAGTGCCTGAGTATATTGAAATTAAAAAAGAGATGAAATTTCTTTTTAAAAAGTTAAATATGGTAAGTAAATAAAAATAGGTTTTTATTTACAAATAAAGGAGAGATAGTGTTGATAAAAAAAATATTTATATTACCTATAAGATTTTATCAAAAGTGGATATCTCCACTTAAGATAATGCCAACTTGTAGATTTTATCCAACATGCTCTCAGTATGCTATAGACTCAATTAATAAATATGGTATAATAAAGGGTGGCTTTAAATCGGTTTTGAGAATACTAAAATGTAATCCGTTTCATCCAGGAGGATATGATCCGGTTAAGTAAAAAGAAGGGGTAAAAGATAATGTTTAGTGCTATACCATCGTTTTTTGGACAAATACTGTATTTTATATATGATGCAATACCTTTTGAATTGTATAAGTATGGGTTATCTTTAATTGTTTTAACAATATTTATAAGGACATTAATATTGCCTTTAACTTTAAAGCAGGTTAAGTCCCAAGCAAAAATGCAAGAAATACAACCTATAATAAAGGATATTCAAAAGAAGTATAAAAATGATAAAGAGAAATTAAGTCAGGAAATGATGAAGGTTTATCAGGAACATAAATATAATCCTGCAAGTGGCTGCCTTCCATTACTTGTACAAATGCCAATAATTATATCTCTTTTTGCAGTGATAAGAAGACCTTTGACATATATGTTAAAGGGCAGAGAATTTAAAGATGTTTTAATTAATGGTGAATATAAGGATATAATATTAAATGAAAGTACCATTGAAAAATTAGTAGATAAAGTACCGGCAGACAAATTAATAACAGGACATGAACAGGTGTCTGCTGCTCTTGAATTTGGATTGATTGATTTTAATTTTTTAGGTTTAAATCTTGGAATAAATCCTACTATTGATACAGAACTACTATTTGGACCTGAAATGGCTACCTATTTACCTTTGTTGTTAATACCACTTTTAGCATGTATTACAACATATTTTTCAACAAAGATGATATCAAAGAGAAATAAGAGTAATACAAACAGTAAAAAAGGTAAAAAGGATGAAAAAGCTGATGTAGCAGAGTCAATGCAAAAAAATATGCTTTTAATAGGGCCTGCTATGACACTTATATTCTCATTTCAGTTTCCTGCAGGACTAGGTTTTTACTGGATAATAGGTAATATTTATCAAATAGTGCAACAAATTTTTGTTAACAAACTCATGATAAATAAAAAGGAGGGTTAGTTTAAATAAATGACTAATAGTATTGAAAAATCGGCTAAGACCATTGAAGACGCCATTGATGTTGCTCTTTTAGAATTAGATACTTCTAAAGAAAATGTGGATATAGAAATAATTAATGAAGGTGTAAAAGGTATATTTGGACTTATAGGTAATAAGCAGGCGAAGGTTAGAGTAACTGTAAAAGAGTCAATGGCAGCAAAAGCAAAAGAGTTTTTATTAGATGTATTTGAAAAAATGAATGTAGATGCAGATATTTTGATTGAAGAGGATGAAGAGTCTATTTTTATGGATATAACAGGTGATGATATAGGCATACTTATAGGAAGAAGAGGCGAGACGTTAGATTCTCTTCAATATTTGACAAGCCTTGTTATAAACAAAGACAAGGAAATTTACAAAAGGGTAGTAATAGATATTGAAAATTATAGACAAAAAAGAGAAGAAACTTTGATTAAATTAGCAAGCAGATTGGCAGATAGAGTTGTCAGGTATAAAAAGAATATTACTTTAGAGCCAATGAATCCATATGAGAGAAGGATAATTCATTCTTCCCTACAGGAGCATAAAGATGTGGAGACCTATAGTGTAGGTGAAGAACCAAATAGAAAAGTTATGATTTGTTTAAAGTAAAAATTTTTTGTAGTATAGGAATTTGATGGACTTAAAAGTGAGAGATTTAGATAATCTGAACTTTTGTTTTTGGAATTTGAAGAGTGCTAGGTAAGTGAGTTAAAGATAAAAAGCTTTTTAGTGCATAAGCTAAATAATTATGTTGCTTATTGAATGGTTCAGGATATTAATTCTTGAACCATTTTGTTTAAAAATATAGTTTATAAAAAAGTATATCATTAAAATTATAAAAACATAGAATATTTTATAGTACTTGGAGGAATAAAATGATTGTTGAAGATACAATAGCAGCTGTTTCAACTCCTCATGGAACAGGCGGCATAGGTATTATAAGAATAAGTGGAGATAAATCTTTTGAGATAGCAAAAACCATTTTTAAAGGAAAAAATAATTTTGATAAAATAAAATCCCATACCATAAATTATGGAAAAATTATTGATCCTGTAAAAGAGGATACCATTGATGAAGTGCTTCTTACTAAAATGAAAAAACCAAATACATTTACTCGTGAAGATATTATTGAAATTAACTGTCATGGTGGAATGGTTGTTTTAAAAAAAATATTAGATTTGGTTTTTAAGCAAGGTGCAAAACCAGCTGAGCCTGGGGAATTTACTAAAAGGGCATTTTTAAATGGAAGAATTGATTTATCTCAGGCAGAAGCTGTTATTGATGTTATAAATTCAAAAACAGAAGAAAGTTCAAAAGCAGCTGTAAATCAACTTGAAGGAAAGCTGTCTTTTAAACTAAAGAATTTCCGAAAAAAATTAATTGAGATGCTGGCTCATATTGAAGTTTCTATAGATTATCCAGAACATGATATAGAAGAAATTACAGGTAAAAAGATATATGAGGAAATAATAATTATAAAAGAAAACTTAGAGGAAATAATTAAAAATTTTGAAAGAGGTAGAATTTTAAGAGAAGGTATTGATGCAGTTATTATTGGAAAACCAAATGTTGGTAAATCATCTTTATTAAATGAATTATCAGGAAAAAGCAGAGCTATAGTAACTGATATACCAGGTACTACAAGAGATATACTTGAAGAATATGTAAATATTAATGGGGTTCCAGTAAGAATAATTGATACTGCAGGAATTAGAGAGACAAAAGATGCTGTTGAAATAATAGGAGTTGAAAAGGCACATAGGGCAGTTGAAGAAGCAGAACTTGTTATTATGATGATTGATGCTAAAAAAGGTTTTACCCATGAAGATTCTGCTATACTAGAAAAAATATCATCAAAAAAACTTATTGTTTTGATAAACAAAATTGATAAGGTAAGTGAAAAAGATGTTAATAATATAGAAAAAAATCTTAAGGAAATAAAATATATAAAAACATCACTAAAAGAAGAAATAGGAATTGACAAAATAGGAGATATGATAACTAAACTTTTTGCAAAGGGAGAAATTAATTTAAACAATCAAATACTTTTGACAAATATAAGGCATAAATCTTTAATAGATAAGGCAATTTCAAGTATTGATGATGCAATGGCTGCATATAAAAATAAAATGCCTTTAGATTTAATGTCAATAGATATTGTTAGTGCGGCAGATTTTTTAGGAGAAATAACAGGTGAATCTGTAAAGGATGATGTAATTCATGAAATTTTTTCAAGATTTTGTCTTGGTAAATAGCGAGAAATGGAAGGGATAATTATGGAATTTATTGCAGGTGAATATGAAGTTGTTGTTATTGGTGCAGGACATGCTGGATGTGAAGCAGCATTGGCATCAGCTAGAAAGAATATTAAAACAGTAATTTTTTCAATTAATTTAGATAGTGTTGCAAATATGCCATGTAATCCAAGCATAGGAGGTACTGCTAAGGGGCATCTTGTAAGGGAAATAGATGCTTTAGGTGGAGAAATGGGAAAAATTGCAGACAAGACACTTATACAGTCAAAGATGCTCAACAGAGCAAAGGGGCCGGCGGTTTTTTCACTTAGAGCTCAGATAGATAGAAGAGAATATCAGTCGGAAATGAAAAATGTGTTGGAGATGCAGGAAAATTTAGATTTAAAACAGGCAGAAATAATTGAATTAATTACAGAAGATATAGGTGGGAGAAAAAAAGTAACAGGTGTAAAAACACATACAGGTACAATATATAAATGCAAAGCTGTGATTATGACCACAGGAACATATTTAAAGTCTAAAATAATAATTGGTAATATAAGTTATAGTAGTGGTCCTGATGGTCTATTTCCTGCTAATAAACTTTCAGACAGTTTAAAGGAACTAAATATAGATTTATTGAGATTTAAAACAGGAACACCTGCTCGTGTGAACAAAAGAAGTATAGATTTTTCTAAAATGGAAGAACAGCCGGGAGATGATAGAATAATACCATTTTCTTTTGAAAATGAAGAAATTAACATAGAGCAGATTTTATGCCATCTTACTTATACAAACAAAAAGACACATGAGGTTATAAGAAATAATCTTCATAGATCTCCTTTATTTGGGGGTTTAATAGAGGGAATAGGTCCAAGGTACTGTCCGTCAATAGAAGATAAGGTTTCAAGATTTAAGGATAAAGAAAGACATCAAATATTTATAGAACCAATGGGTCTAAAAACACAGGAAATGTACTTACAGGGTATGTCATCAAGTCTTCCAGAAGATGTACAAAATGAAATGATAAAAACTCTACCTGGTCTTGAAAATGTTTCGGTTATGAGAAGTGCCTACGCTATTGAGTATGATTGTATAGATCCAACTCAGCTTAAACTTACATTAGAACTTAGAAATATAGACGGGCTTTTTTCTGCAGGTCAAATAAATGGAAGTTCTGGATATGAAGAGGCGGCAGCTCAAGGACTCATAGCAGGAATTAATGCAGCACTTAAAATAAAAGGAGAAGAGACTATAACATTAGATAGATCTCAGGCGTATATAGGGGTACTAATAGATGACCTTGTAACAAAAGGAACAAATGAACCTTACAGGATGATGACTTCAAGAGCGGAATATAGACTACTTTTAAGACAGGATAATGCAGATTTAAGACTTACTCCTTTAGGATATGATAAAGGTTTGATATCTGAAGAGAGATATTTAAAATTTAAAGAAAAAAAGAGACGTATAGAAGAAGAAATTTCAAGGTTAGAAAAGACTGTAGTTCCGCCGAAAGAAAAACAAATAGAATACCTAAAAAAAATGAACAGCACACCTATTAAAAGCGGTGTTAAACTTAAAGATTTATTAAAAAGACCTGAAATAAGTTATGATTCACTAAAAGAAATTGATGATAATATGCCTGATTTAAGTTTTACAATAAAAGAACAGGTTTCTGTAACAGTAAAGTATGAAGGGTATATAAAAAGGCAGATGATGCAGGTTGGACAGTTTAAGAAGCTTGAAAAGAAAAAACTTAATAAAGATATAAATTATGAAGAAATAAAAGGGCTTAGAATTGAAGCAAGGCAAAAGCTTAATAAGGTTAAACCTGAATCGGTTGGACAGGCTTCAAGAATATCGGGAGTATCTCCTGCAGATATTTCAGTGCTTTTAATTTATTTAGAATCTTTAAAAAAGAGAGGAGATTTATAAATTGAATGAATACAGCTTGAGTGAACTTCTATTAAATGGAGCATCAAAATTTGATGTTGATTTGGAAAAGAGAGATATTGATAATTTTTTTAAATATAAAGACATTTTATTAGAGTGGAATGAAAAAATAAATTTAACAGCAATTGAAGATGAAAAGGAAATAATAATTAAACATTTTATTGATTCAATAAGTATATCTCCATTCATAAAAGAAGAACACAAAAATATAATTGATGTAGGTACTGGAGCAGGATTTCCGGGAATACCTTTAAAAATTATAAAAAAAGACTTAAATATAACACTTTTAGATTCTCTTGAAAAGAGAGTCAAATTTTTAAATGAAGTAATAGATAAGCTAGATTTAAAAGACATAAAAGCTATTCATTCAAGAGCTGAAGATAAAGGTGTATCAAAAGATTTTAGGGAAATATTTAATATAGCTTTGGCAAGAGCAGTTGCAAATTTACCTGTCTTGCTTGAATACTGTCTGCCATTTGTAAAGGTAGGAGGTCTTTTTATTGCAATGAAAGGCAGTAAAGTGGAAGAACTAGACAATTCTAAAAAGGCTCTGGATATATTAGGAGGTAAAGTTGAAGATGTTATTAAATTTGATTTACCTTTTTCAGATATAAAAAGAAATATAATAATTATAAAAAAGTTTCGACATTCACCGACAAAATATCCCAGAAAAAGTGGAAAACCTTCAAAAAAGCCTTTGGTTTAACTCGTAAAATGCAGTAATACAAAGCATTTGGGCGAACGATTCTTTGTTTAAAAAAAAGGATTTATACATTCGTGGTAGAATATTCATTTGTACAATATTTTTATTAAATGCAATAAGTATTTTACATCTATAACTTATAGTGGTATATATAAATTAGAGAAATAAGTATTGCCTCAACAAAAATATAAGATATATATAAGTACTATTGCTAGATAAAAGTTTAACAAATGATAAATATAATAAATTTGCAAAGGATGGTGCCCTATGTTAGAAAACAGATTACAAATAGCAAGAGAGGAAAACAAAAAGAATTTAAAAAACATTATTAATTTACCAGTTGAAAGCATTAGACCAAATCCATATCAACCTAGAAAACAATTTAATAAAATTCCAATGGAAGAACTTTGTGAATCAATAAAGCAATATGGAATTATTCAACCTATTAGTGTTAGAAAAATATCAAACAATATGTATGAGCTTGTAGCAGGTGAGAGAAGATTAAGGGCTTCTAAAATGGCTGGATTAGAAGATATACCAGCTATAATTGTAGATATTAATGACAATGATTCTGCAGTTTTAGCTCTTATAGAAAATCTTCAAAGAGAAGATTTAAGTTATATGGAAGAGGCTGAAGGATATAATAATTTAATTAATGATCATGGATTTACACAAGAAGTACTTGCTCATAAAATTGGTAAAAGTCAATCTACAATAGCAAACAAAATAAGATTATTAAAACTTCCCCCACTTGTTAAAAAAATGCTTTCTGATAATAATTTAACCGAAAGACATGCAAGAGCACTTCTAAAACTCCATGATGAACAGCTTCAACTAAAAGTTTTGAAGCATGTATGTGAAAAAGGTTTGAATGTTAAGAAAACAGAGGATTTAATAGAAAGGGCAATTGAAAAGTATACTAAAAGACAAAAAGAAAAGAAAAACAAACCACAGTTTACTAAAGCTATAAAAGATATCAGAATATTTGTAAATACAATAAAGCAAGCTATAGAACTTATGAAAAAGTCAGGAGTGGATGCAAAAGCAGCTCAATTTGACAGAGGAAGCTATTATGAATTTATTGTAAGAGTGCCTAAGTAAGGGCTAAAAAATAATCTGATTTTTAACCCTTTAAACGATAGATGTATATATTATAAGAGATTCAGGTGGAGATTATACTCCACCTGAAGGCTATAATAGAAAATTCACTTTAATATAAGGTGGGGTTTTAAAATATAATTAATATTTTACCAGAAAAATTAGTTTAATTTTTATTAAATTATACCGATAAATATATTAGGAAAGATTAATTTTAAATATATTTTGAGGTGAGAAATAATGAAAGGTAAATTTAGCAATAAATCAAAAATCCTACTAAAAAATTTAAAAGATAATTTTATTGATAAGGTAAAAAAAATAAAAGATACAGATTTTAAAAAGGTATTTGATAAAGATTATAATATAATTAGAAGAACAAAAGTTAGAAACAGATTAATAATAACTCTTATTGCTATATCAACAGTACCCCTTATAATTACAGGTGTATTTTCCTTTTCTATATCAAAAAACTCAATAAACACTAAAATTAATGATTACACAAATCAAATAGTAGATCAAGTTGAGAATAATATAGATAATGAATTAGAAAGTCTTAGAGATTTTTCTTTTGAATTGAGCACTTCACAAACGTTACAGGAAAATATAAGAATTCTTAATGATGACACAAATCAAAACAATATATCAGCAGAAAGAGAAATAAGTGACTTTTTAGTGTCAAGACTGTCTAACAATAATTCTATTTCATTTGCTAGAGTACTACCGGATAATTATTCACAAATAGATTTACGCAGTAATAGTTTTTTCGATGATGAGCAAGTTATTGAGGACATGAAAGGACTTATAGAAGAAAATGAAAGATCTACAATAATAAGTTCAGTTAAAAGAGATAATGACTATTATTTATTATCTGCACGCATAATTTATGACTTGAGGACAAATCAAAAACAGGGATATTTATTTATGAGCATAGAAAATAGTGTTATTGGTAATTTATATAGAGATATATATTTAGGAGATGGGGCAGATTTATTTATTATTGATTCAGAAGGAAGAAATGTATCAAACAGGAATATGACAAACCTTGGTGAATATTATGATGAGCCTGATTTAATTAATAACTTACATCTTGAAGCTGATAATACTTCTATAAGTTTTAATGAACATGCGGTTTTTTACGAAAAGATAAGTGGTACTGATTGGTTTTTAGTAGGAAAAATACCTTATTCATATATAAATGAAGAGCCTAACAGAATAAGACTGTCAATGATATTTTTTGTTGTACTGTTTATTTTAATTTCCATGATGCTTTCATACATTATATCTATGAGCATAGCAAAGCCGTTAAATAAAATGAGAAATTTAATTAATGAAGCAAAAAAAGGAAATTTAGCTTTAACTATAAATGATAATGGAAAAGATGAAATAACAGATGTAATAACAGGTTTTAATCATATGTTAGTAAGTATAAGAAAGTTAATAGATCAGGTTGGAAGTTCATCTAAAAAAGTTATAAAAAGTTCTAAACTGGTTAATAGTTCAGCAAATAAATCTAATGTAAGTTCAAAACAAATAAGTGAAGTTATACAGCAGGTAGCAGTTGGTTCAGCAGATCAAGCTGAAAACGTTGCAAGTTGTGCAGAAAGTATAAGTACCCTTGCAATGGGAATTAATAAAGTTGAAAATAGTATGGAAACAGTATCTGATGTTGCAGACAATACAAAAAAACTTAGTTACGATGCTATTGAAATTGTAAAATTACTAAATGATAAAGCTTTTCAAACAAATTCAGCATCAGAAAAAGTAATTGAGGATATTGATTCTTTAAGTGCTAATATGGAACAAGTAGTGAAGATAGTTAAAACAATGTCTCAAATTGCAGATCAAACAAACCTGCTTTCTTTAAATGCTTCTATAGAGGCTGCAAAAGCAGGTGATGCAGGAAGAGGTTTTTCTGTAGTTGCAAATGAAGTTAAAAAACTTGCAGATCAATCTAAAGATTCATCTAAAGATATAAAAAATATAATAATGAATATTTTACAAAAAACCCAAAATACAAAAGATGTTGCTTATGAGGCTAATGAAGTTGTAAACGAACAATTAAAGATAGTTAAAAAAACTGATTATTCTTTTAAAGAAATAAATAAATCTATGAAAAATTTAATGGATTGTGTTGAGGAAGTATCTGGTTCTATTAAAAAAGTTTTAGAATCAAAAGATGAAGCCTCAGAATCAATACAAAATATTTCAGCTATTTCCGAGGAAACTGCTTCAATAGCTCAGGAAGTATCTGCTACAACACAGGAGCAGGCAGCCACTTCAGAGGAACTAACAAATTTATCTGAAGACCTTGATAAAATGGCGAATTTGCTAAGTGAAGCAATATCAGTTTTTAAAACAGAGTAAAAGTGAACTCGTTTAGCTAAAGCTAAATAAATATTATAACGTATAATGATTAAAAAGAATAATTTGGTAATAAAAAGGGCATAATTTCATATTATGCTCTTTTTATATATGTAGCTGTAATATATCTAAAATTTTGGTTAAAGTCTTGAGGTGAAAGGCTTTTAACAGGGGAATAAATTTAATATACTTATAAGTGGTGAAAAATATACTAAAAAAAGTGGACAGTATTATAAATCTTTATTAAAATAGATATGAATGACTAATAATTTAAAATTTATCGTAAAAGAACCACAGAGTTCTCTAAAAAATAAAAAAATTCATGGTAGACAGCGAATTTTTTGGACTAACTTAGAAATAACGCCCTATTCTCAAGCACAAAACTCCAATGATTTAACGGTTTTTGAGCGATGAAAAGGGATGTTAGTTCTTAACCATTACTTATTAACATAGAACATTTTGAAATAGAAATATAGGAAAAGAGGTACAGAGATGTCAGATAATAATCAAACAAACACACAAAGGATTATACCTGTTGATATTGAGTCAGAAATGAAAAAGTCATTTATAGATTATGCAATGAGTGTAATAATAGACCGTGCTTTACCAGATGTAAGGGATGGTTTAAAACCTGTACATAGAAGAATACTCTACGCAATGCATGGTCTAGGGTTTACTCCTGATAAAACACACAGAAAGTGTGCAACTACAGTGGGTGAAGTTTTGGGTAAATATCATCCTCATGGAGATGCAGCAGTATATGATAGTATGGTTCGTATGGCACAGGAATTTTCTCTTAGATATATGCTTGTTGACGGTCATGGTAATTTTGGATCTGTAGATGGGGATCCACCTGCAGCAATGAGATATACAGAGTCTAGGTTGTCTAAAATTTCTCTGGAAATGTTGAAGGAAATAAATAAAGATACTGTTGATTTTAAACCTAATTTTGATGATCATGAATTTGAGCCTGTTGTATTACCTTCTAGGTTTCCAAATCTTTTGGTAAATGGATCTTCAGGTATTGCTGTTGGTATGGCAACAAATATTCCACCTCATAATTTAGGAGAAGTTATAGATGGAATAAACAAGGTAATAGATGATTCTGAGATAACAGCTGAAGATCTCAATAAGGTAATAAAAGGTCCTGATTTTCCTACAGGTGCAACTATAGTTGGAAAAAGGGGAATTCGAGATGCTTTTAAAACAGGAAGAGGAAGAGTGGTAGTTCGTGCCGTTACAAATATAGAACAAATGAACACAAATAAGCAGAGGATAGTTGTTACAGAATTGCCTTATCAGGTTAATAAAGCAAGATTAGTTGAAAAAATTGCTGAATTGGTTAAAGATAAAAGAGTAGAAAGCATTTCTGATTTAAGAGATGAATCAGATAGAAATGGAATGCGAATTGTTATAGAACTAAAAAAAGATGCAAATGCAAATGTTGTGTTAAATCAGCTTTATAAAAACACTCAGCTTCAAGATAGTTTCAGCGTTAACATGCTTGCCCTTGTTCAGACAGAGGATAAAAAATTTGAGCCTCGTGTAATTAATATGAGGCAGGCTATTGATTATTATATAAATCATCAGAAAGATGTTATTGTAAGAAGGACAAAATTTGACCTCAATAAAGCTGAGGCAAGAGCTCATATTTTAGAAGGATTAAAAATAGCAATAGATAATCTTGATGAAGTTATAAGAATAATTAGAGCATCGAAAAGTGAAGCTCTTGCAAAAGAAAGTTTAATGGAAAGATTTTCTTTTACTGATAAGCAGGCACAGGCAATCGTAGATATGAGACTGGGAAGGCTTACAGCCTTAGAAAGAGAAAAACTTGAAAATGAATATCAGGAACTTTTAAAAAAGATAAAATATTTTAAGGATATTTTGGCAAATGAATTTATGGTTTTAAATATTATAAAAGATGAATTAAATGAAATAAAGCATAAATATGCGGATGAGAGAAGAACACAAATAGTGCCAGATGAAAGTGATATAGATATTGAAGATTTAATTGAAGAAGAGGAAAGTGTTATAACCCTTACTCATTATGGTTACGTAAAGAGAATTCCTGCTGATACCTATAAAAGCCAGAGACGAGGAGGAAAAGGGATTGTTGGATTAAGCACTAGAGAAGAAGATTTTGTAGAAAGATTATTTATTACATCAACACATAATTTTATGCTCTTTTTCACCAATAAAGGTAAGGTTTATAGGCTTAAAGCTTATGAAATACCTGAGTCAGGACGTCAGGCAAAGGGAACAGCTATTGTTAATTTGTTGCAATTAGATCAGGATGAGAAAGTTGAAACTGTAATTCCAATTACAGAATATAAAGAAAATCAATTTCTTATTCTGGCAACTAAAAATGGTGTAGTCAAAAAAACCAGACTTATGGAATATAACAATATAAGAAAAGGAGGTCTTACAGCTGTTTCATTAAGAGAAAATGATGAACTTATAGATGTAAGACTTACTGACGGGGAAAAGGATATTATTCTTGTTACTAGAAATGGAATGTCAATAAGATTTAATGAAAAGGATGCAAGACCATTAGGAAGAGTATCTCAGGGCGTGAGAGGTATCAAGCTTTCAGAAGGTGATGAAGTAATTGGAATGGGAGCATTTATTGAAAATACAAGTCTTCTAGTTGTAACAGAAAAAGGTTTTGGAAAAAGGACAGAGCTTAGCGAGTATAAGGTGCAAACCAGAGGAGGAAAAGGAATTCTCACATATAGAGTAACAGAGAAAACTGGAAAAATTGCAGGTACAAAGCTGGTTTGTGAAGATGATGACGTTATGCTTATCAGTTCAGATGGTACAATTATAAGAATAAGTGCTAAAGATATTAGTCTTTTAGGAAGAGCAACTCAAGGAGTTACACTTATGAGAATGGATTCTAAAACATATTTAGTAAGTGTTGCAAGGATAATAAATGAAGTTGATGATAATGAGGAATGTGAAGAAGAAACAGAAGAAGATTAGAATTTTACTCTAATAGGGTTTTAAAGAAAAATGAATATTTTTAGCTAGCTAAAAATATAAGCTTAAAGGGGAGATTCTACTCAACCTTAAGATTATAAGAAAAACAACAACTTGTAGAAGGTGTTGTTTTAGAAGAATATAAAAGCGAAGGGATTAGAACCTTCGCTTTTAAATATGTTTTTATATCCTATCATAGTGCTTTAGCTTTTTTCAGTTACAAGCTATTATATAATGCCAATTTAACCCTATCATAGTGCTTTCGCTTTATTCTAAAGTTTTAAATAAAAAACACCAGTAAAAAATAAAGACAAATTTGCCGATGTTCTTAATAAGGCAAAGTAAAATTATAAAATTTTTTTAATGGCTAATAAAGTGCATTGCTTTCTGGCATCAAAAAAGTCTACCGAAAAGCTGTACTTTAAAGAATTACCCTAGCCTTAAATCGGCGAAGCCGACTTTTTTATTTATAATCTGTGGATTAATTTTTTTAATGAGGTGAAAGCATAATGATAAAAAATCTATACAAAAAGATAAAAGGGAAAAAGAAAATCTTAAAAAAAAATAATGATAAAAAAGAAAAAAGTAGTAATAATTTTATATTAGCAATTTTAGTAACTGTTATTGGTGTATTTAGAAGAGTAAAAGTTAAATTTAGATTGATGGCATCATTTCTTATTCTTTCTATAATACCTTTAGTTTTGCTTGGAGTTTTTTCTTATAATTTATCAAAAAATTCTATAGAGACTAAAATAGAAATGTATTCTCAACAAATTATTGAACAAGCTGAAAGTAATTTATATTCAGAATTAGAAAAACACGGTAACTATGCTTTAGAAATAGCTCATTCAAGTGATGTACAGGAGGCACTAGGAATTATTAATGATGAAAGCCAAAATGAATATGAAATACACAGGGCAAATTCTGATTTAAGAGATGTACTTACTAGAAGGCTAGCATCAGTAAGGTCTGTCAATTTTGGATCAATATTTTTAGAAGATGAAATGATTCATTATTCAGTAAATCATTATTTAAATAATCATTTAATAGAAGAAGGAGAAAGAATACGAGAACTTGCTGAAGATGGAGGTGGAAGTCCTGTTTGGACACCAGTTGAATACGATGAATCTTATCATTTAATAATTACAAGGAGAATAAATAATCTTAGAACAAGCGAAAGACTTGGTTATATTATGATTGGATTGAGAAATGAGAGTTTTTTAAATGTATATAGTGACATTAATCTTGGGGAAGGTGCAGATTTATTTATTATTGATTCTAACGGAAGATATGTCTCGAACAGGAGAATGGAGGGTCTTGGCAGCAACCATGAGAATAAAGATTTTGTAAATAAAATACTTACAAATGAGGATTCTACATCGACAAACTTTGATTTTGATGGACATATGGTTTCGTATAAGTCTATTGAGGGAACTGATTGGATTTTAGTTGGAAAAATACCTTTTTCATATATTAATGAAGATACAAATACAATAAAGAATTCTGTTATGTTCTTTATTGCCATTTGTATAATTTTCTCAATAATATTTTCATATCTTATATCCATGAGTATATCATTTCCTCTTAAAAACATGGGAAAATTAATTAATGAGGGTAAAGAGGGAAATCTAGCTCATGATATAGAAGATAACAGTAGAGATGAAATAGCAGACGTAATAAGAGGATTTAACCATATGATAAAAAATATAAGAAAACTTATTGGACAGGTAAGCAATTCATCTCAAAAAGTTATAAAAAACTCATTATTAGTTAATACAGCATCTGAGAAATCTAAAATTGCTTCAAAACAGATTAGTGAGGTAATGAATCAGGTGGCTATTGGTGCAAGTGAACAGGCTGAAAATTCATCAAGTGGCGTTGAAAGCATTAATGTTTTATCAGAGGACATTAACAAAGTGGATAAAAACATGGATTTTGTGGCTGAAACGGCGAATGGAACAAAGCAACTAAGTCATAATGCATTAAATATAGTAAAAACCTTAAATGAAAAAGCATTTCAAACAAGCTCTGCATCTGGGCAGGTTATTAAAGATATAAATAATTTAAGTAAAGATATGGAACAAATAGTTAAAATAATAAAAACCATATCTACAATTGCAGATCAGACAAACCTTCTTTCACTAAATGCTTCAATTGAGGCAGCAAAAGCAGGAGAAGCAGGAAGAGGTTTTTCTGTAGTTGCAAATGAGGTAAAAAAGTTAGCAGATCAATCTAAAGAGTCATCAAAAGAAATTAAAATTATAATTGATGGTATTCTTCAAAAGACTGACAACACTACAAAAGTTGCACACAATGCAAATGAGTTTATGGAAGAGCAATTAAATATTGTTAAAGAAACAGATAATTCATTTAAATCTATACATAAATCAATGGAAAGTTTAATAGAACGAGTAGATAATGTATCTCAGTCAATAAAAAGTGCTCTTGAATCAAAAAAAGATACTTCAGAATCAATACAAAATATATCTGCAATATCTCAGGAAACCGCATCAATAGCTGAAGAAGTTTCAGCTACAACTCAGGAACAGGTAGCATCATCAGAAGAGTTATCCCAACTATCGAAAAACCTAGATGAAATGTCTAAAAAACTTAATGAATCAATATCAGTTTTTAAAATAGAATAACTGATATAAAAACATTTGTAGGTGCGTAAAGGATAATTTTTATAAAGTTAAAAATTATAATATGAATTTTTTCATTTATAAAAGTGAACTCGTTTAGCTAAAATTAAACATCGAGGCTTCAGGTGGAGACTCAACTCCACCTTATGAAAGGTGGGGTCTTAGAATAAGATAATATATATAGTAAAAAACGTTCAGTGTTGACTGAACGTTTTTTGTACTTTATGGTAAATTAATTTTGAGTAATAATTTTCTTTGGTACATTTAATAATAAGGTATGTGTTATTAAATTCTTGTATTTTTTATGAGGGAGGATAAACTTTTGAAAAACAAACTATTATTTAAAAGGTATTTTTATTTTATTTCTATCATAATACTTATAATGCTTGTATCATGTAAATATCAATCAGAACAAAATCCTTTAGAAGGAGAACAAATACCTGATATGGGAAACATACCCCGTACCGGCCAATGGATTAATTTAACAGATGAACAAATTGAGATGATGAAGCTTGAAGGAGGAGCTGAAATAGAAGGGAGAAAACCTAATCCAATATCAAATAATTTGCTTCAACAAAAATATCCGAATATTTTAGTGCTTCGAGGTTCATTGAATGATAAAAGAGTTGCACTAACTTTTGATGATG
The DNA here is from genome assembly GCF_030848475.1 of Herbivorax alkaliphila. GTDB lineage: Bacteria > Bacillota > Clostridia > Acetivibrionales > Acetivibrionaceae > Herbivorax. Next base: position 996 of record NZ_JAVDDS010000012.1, on the reverse strand, counting down.
GTCCAGATCCTAGGTATACACCTCAAATTCTCGATATTTTAAAGAAATATGATGCTAAAGCCACATTTTTTTTAGTTGGAGCAAGAGCAGCTGCACATAGAGGTATAACTGAAAGAATAGTTGAGGAAGGACATGCAGTGGGAAATCACACTTACTGGCATCCTAATCTCAGCAAAGAGGGTGTGGAAAGATTAGAGTGGGAAGTTACAGATACAGAAAATGTACTAAATGAAATACTGGGATATAAGCCAAGTTTATTTCGGCCACCTTATGGAGCACTGAATGAAGAATTAGTTGAGAAAGTTGGTGAATTGGGAAATTCAGCTATTGGCTGGTCAGTTGATTCTTTAGATTGGATGCAGCTTTCACCTGAACAAATAAAAAACAATGTTCTTAGCAATATTCATCCAGGAGCAATTATACTTATGCACGATGGAGGACATTGGACTATGGATTTACTGGGTACAGTACAGTCATTGCATGAAATAATTCCTGAACTTCAAGAAGATGGAGTTGAATTTGTGACGGTTCCAGAACTTATTGATATTAATGATAGAAAGTGAACTCGTTTAGCTAAAGTTAAACATCGAGGCTTCAGGTGGAGACTCAACTCCACCTGAAGATTTATAAGAGCAATTCTACCTTATAGAAGGTGGAGTCTTAGAACAAGATAAATTTTTAAGTTAAAGCTAAGTATTAAAACTTATATCAGAGACACTGCTATATCTAAGGAAGAAACATTATTGCTGCTTTAAATAGCGTTTTGTATATAAAATAAAAGTTTAAAAGAGAGCTTTATTTATTAAAAAGTCTTATAATCAAGTAAAACTAAGAAATATAAATACAAATTGAATTAATTGTGATAAATGATAATGAAGGTTGGTTGATAACAATCAATTAAGTTGATATATTAATATAGCTGTCGCTGATTGATGACATGACAAAAAAACTTTTTTTAAAAAAGTATTGACATAAGAAGTGCAGCGTGTTAATATG
>NZ_JAVDDS010000119.1 GCF_030848475.1 Herbivorax alkaliphila | reverse complement strand
AGGACACATATAGAGGTGATCCGAGGGATCCGCTTAGTTTGAATCTATATGCGTATTGTGCGAATAATCCTATAACTTATTATGATCCGACAGGTTTTTTACGTGTAAAAATCGATGATAGGGAAATTAGTGATGTTTTACTAGTGGGAGATACAGTTTATGGAAACATCTATGATTTAGCAATGACGTTAGATTATAATATTATTGAAAATAACGAAAGTATTGCTCTCTATTACATTGATTATACGGGGGCAAAACGCTCACGGGAATTTACAAAAAAAGGCTGGCTGAAAAATAATGAAAATATGATTGCAGGAGTTAGAGAATTAGCAGAATATCGGGGGTATGGAGACACAATAAGTTGGTGGCATGATGCAAATAAGAATCTTAATGTGTTAGTAAGACCAGAGATGAAATATGCTCCTATTCAAGTAAAAAGAGAAGGAGGAGAATTTAAAATAAATGCTAAGGTACGATTTACTGGAGATGCTAATGAGTTATTTGAAGATACAGGAAAAACCTATGCTGAACTTGCTGCAAAAGGTATAGAGGAACACTGGACAACTAGTTTTGTTGGTTCTGAATATGATTTTTACGAAGGATTTGAGGGAAATGTTGTTACTAATGTAAGCTATATGGTTCCAGGGCAATCATATTTTGTTAATTCTAATCAAAGATATTTAAATATAAATATAGATCTAATTGACCCTCCGAAAAAAAGAGTTCCTAGTACTATGTCAGGTGGTGGAAGAAGATGGTCTGTTGTAAGTCCTGGTAGTATTAATATAGTTCATTATGATAATAAATATCCAAATATGTTAAAAGGACATAAGTATGTTGCGGCACATGAATTTGGACATACTTTAGGATTAAGTGATGCATATGAACGACCAAGTAGTGAGGCAGCAGAAGTAACAGCAGAAGTACCTAGAAATGATATTATGAGAAGGCATAGAGGTACTGTTAATGCTAATACTATCGAAATGGTTTGGGAAGCATGGAGTACAAATCAATGGCAATACTTTGATGGACATAATAGATATCCTGCTTCAAGGGTTATAAAATTCTCGCAATGACTGAAGGGAGAGGTAAGATATGATAATATTAAATAAAAATTTATCAAAATTAATTTATACCATTGTTTTAGTTTTAGCACTTGGATATTTGATGTCGTGTGATACTATGGAGGAAGAAACTATTATGACCAAAGAAGAAATTATAACTGTATTTGAAACAAATTATGAAAAATTTGATACAGTACAAAAATTTATATCTGAAGGAACAGGAGAATACTATTTTTATACACATAGAGTTGCAAATACACGAGAAATATTATTTAAAAATAATGCAAAAGAGGTTGAAATAAAGAATAAAAAAATATTCCGAAGTTTATTGTTTATCATTGATGATCTGGAGTTTAGACAAATTTCGGAAGGTGAGAATGATATAATATTTGTTAAGGATTCTGGTAGTTTTTCCCAAGGGATTATGTATCTGGAAAGTCATAGTATGCCTGTTTTCGTAAGAGAAAGTAAAAAGATAACAGACAATTGGTGGTATTATAACTCAATAGTAGAATAGTAATCTAGGAATGGGTAGGAGAAGAGAGAGGATACTATTTGTCGGCTGTAGACTTCAAAAATTCAATCTGGCTAATATATGAGCCAATATTTAACAATTACTAAGAGGGTTAAATACAATTTTATACTTTTTAAAACAATAATAACTTAATCAAAAAACAAGCACTTTGGTAATTTAAACCAAGATGCTTGTTTTTTTGCATAACAAAATAAGCTGTGGACTTCAAAAATTAAATCGGGCTGAAATAATCACTAATATTTAACAATTGCTAAGAAGCTTAA
>NZ_JAVDDS010000118.1 GCF_030848475.1 Herbivorax alkaliphila | reverse complement strand
GTCAACATATTCTATTAGGTTTAGAAAGGGTGAATGTTTATGAAATTATGCTGGAGCATATTGTTAATCCTATCAATGTTTATTATTTATGGTTGCAACTTAGAAGATTCAGAAATTGGTAGTTCAATAGATGAGAATTATACTATATCATTTTATGGAGCTAGGAAGAATGGAAGTGGTGATTTTGTAAGGTCAGATAATCCGATATTTATAGAAACTGACATCATGGGTGTAGATTTTATTGATGGAGATGTTCGTTCATTTAAGATATATTTCACAAAAGAGTATTTAAGTAAGTTTGATTCTGAAACAATTATTGAAGAATATGAGAAGAAAATTCATGTTGATGGACTTAGAATTTATACAAGTAATGAATGGGATATGTTTGAACTGCAAATAAATGGAGAAACTCAGTTTTATGGGTATTTTCCTATGGGTAAAGCATCATCTTTTTATGGACCAGGACCACATATGAGCCATGATATTGATGGGGTTACATTAATAATGAACTTATTAAGTCAAGATATACTAGGTATAGATGAAAATGATGAAAAGAAATTATATGAGGTATTCAGTGCTTTGGATTTGATTCAAGATTAGTTGGCAACTTCCATAGAATACGTCGACTAACAAGTCCATTTGAGTAAAGGGCAAAGCATGGAGAACGTTCTTGTGGAGTAGTAGCATGGGGTCATCCTGCCCGCATCGATTCATCGGGTGCTGTGCACCGCCTCCGAAGAATGGCTTTGTAAGTCCGATTCATCGACAGCCGCAAATGGCAGACGTTAGGTAAAATGATCCAATCCCACAGGTAAAAGAATTTTTAGAGAATGTTTTTGAAGAATTTTTGAAAGAATATATTGGATATGTTATAATTAGATATATTATATTTAAATTTTCTGGTAGGTGATAATCTATGAATACTGCGAAACAGGAATTATTAAAACTTATAAATGAGATTTCAGACAATCAGATTAGTGAAGTTATAGACTTTGTAACTTTTCTAAAGATGAAAAGAGAAAAAGAAATGTTAAAAAACTTAGAAAGAGCTAGTGAGAGTAGTTTGAGTTTTTGGGATAATGATATAGATGATGAGGTATGGAATAATGTATAATCAAGGAGATATTTTGCTTATACCGCTTCCGTTTTCAGATTTAACTTCAAATAAAAAGAGACCTGTATTAGTCCTGTCAAATGATAAATATAATGCTATTACAGATGATTTAATAGTAGTTGCAGTTACATCAAACATAGAAAATAAATATTCAGAAATAAAGTTAACAAATAACGGGATGCAGGCGGGTTCATTGAAAATTGACTCTTGTATAAGAGTTGATAAGATATATACTTTGTCTCAGGACATAGTAGTTAAAAAATTTGGAAGAGTTAAAATAGAAATCTTAAATGACGTTAGATTAAAGTTGAATCAAATTATTTCATAGCATATAAAAAGTGTTTTTCATTCCATATATTTATGATAGTATATGGTTTTTATTTTGCTAGGGTCATTTTGGAATCACTTTACCTAACAATATGTTCCAGTGAAGGCGTGGATAGTAAGCATATAGGGTTAGACCACACCACACCTGAGACCCTAAGGGAGTTCTCCCTAAGGGTCTCAGCGTCTGGAACACGAGACGATATATGACATGGGGGGCACATCCATGTGCCGATTCAATATAGGGATTAGCTTTGAAGATTTTTAACAAAAAGCGATTGGAGAGTATAATGTTTGCAGATTTACATATTCATTCTTTCTATTCTGATGGTACTAATTCGCCTAAGGAGTTAGTTAAGTTAGCAAAGGAAAATAACGTATCTGTTATTGCTATGGCAGATCATGATACTATAGAAGGTGTTGAAGAATTATTGCTTGAAGCAGGTAGAAACAA
>NZ_JAVDDS010000117.1 GCF_030848475.1 Herbivorax alkaliphila | reverse complement strand
TAATAGATATATATTTATGGAGGTGTGACATGTTTCTTAAAAAAAGTATAAGCAATGGGAAAATTTATCTTTCTTTTGTTCAAGGATATCGAGAAAATGGGAAATCTAAACAGAAAACTATTGAAAAAATTGGTTATCTTGAAGATTTAAAAAAAATTTATGATGATCCTATTTCTCACTTCAAATCTATAGCCAAAGAACGTAACAGTGATCTTGAAGCAACACGTAGTATTGAAATACTGTCAAATCAACGATTAGCAGATCAATGCTCTTTGCGTAAAAATCTTGGATATGTTATTCCTAAACATATATATGCTTTGTTGGACATTACTGCTTTCTTTCAAAATAAACAAAGACAGATTAAACAAAAGTATAACCTAAACCAGATTTTCAGTCTCTTAGTCTTCAACCGTTTTCTTTTTCCAGCATCAAAAAAGAAAGCCTACGAAGAGAAAGATGTTTTCTTTGATTCATTCTCATTTTCTTTAGATGACGTTTATCGGTCACTTAATTGGTTCTCTAAATACTCAAAACAACTTCAAGCCCATGTATATAGCAGGGTTAAAAAATTAGTGCCAATCAGTACTCAAATTGGATACTATGATGTAACTAATTTCTACTTTGAAATTCCGTATAATGATGAAGATGAGTACGATAAGGACGGGAATATTTTAAAAAAAGGGACACGAAAGAAGGGACCTTCTAAGGAACATCGAAAAACACCAATTATACAGATGGGATTGCTTATGGATGAGAATGGAATCCCCATGACCTTTAATACCTTCTCTGGAAACGAAAGCGAAAAGACCTCTATACTTCCCGCAATTCGTCGACTAAAAAAAGACTTCGGGATGGAACGTGTGATTGCAGTGGCAGATCGGGGACTTAACACCAGCGATAACAAAGCCTTTCTCTCAGGTGTAAATGACGATGATTCAGAAGGTCATGACGGATATGTATATGGTCAAAGTGTTATTGGTGCTGATAAAGAATTCAGAAAATGGGTACTAGATAAAAATAATTATAAAATAACGAAAGAATTGGACGAAAACGGTGAAGAAATAACCTTTATTCATAAATCAAGAATCTTTGCTAAAACTATACAACTTAAAAACCAAGCTGGAAACCGAACACTAACAATGCCGATTTATCAAAAACAACTAGCATATTACTCCAAGAAATATGCCGAAAAACAACGCAAGGACAGAAATCGTGTTTTAGAAAAGGCAAAAGATTTAATTAAAAATCCAAGGAAGTATACACAAGCCACAAGCTATGGATCTACTGGGTATGTGAAAAATCTTTCTTTCGTAAAAGATACAGGGGAAATCGCAGATGGAAAAAATCTTTCTCTTGACCTTAAGAAGATAGCAGAAGAAGAAAAGTATGATGGATACTATTCTATTGTAACAAGTGAAAAAAACCTCTCTGATAAAGAAATTCGGGACATATACCGCGGTTTATGGAAGATCGAGGAATCTTTTAAGATTATTAAGAGTGAGTTTAAAACAAGACCTATACACGTGCGATTGGATAATCATATCGAAGCACACTTTCTTATCTGTTTTATAACATTGATAATTATGAGACTATTGGAAAGCATGACAAATCACCAGTTTTCAGTAAAAGAAATAAGGGAAAGCTTGACCAACTATGGCTGTTCTTACCTTGAACAAAATTATTATCTTTTTGATTATCGAGATGATTTTTTAAGAATAGCAGAGAAGATATTCAATCTGGATTTAGGGAAAAAGACCATGACCCTAAGTGAGATAAAAAATATTTTAAAAACTACGAAATAAGACAAATTTCACAACACTTTTATGCAATAAGTAAAGTCTTGAACCCCTTGCGAACAGTGATTTTAAGGCTTAAAAAGAACGTATGTACTGCAAAACTCAAG
>NZ_JAVDDS010000116.1 GCF_030848475.1 Herbivorax alkaliphila | reverse complement strand
TCCTGTCTTTGACACTTTAAGAAAAATTAAAGCTTGAAACCTATTGCAAGTATTGAGGTTCAAGCTTTTTTGTATCTATAAAAAAGTGCACAATGTTATAATGTTTTTGTTACTTTTAAAATTTTTTTCATTTGTTTTAAAGTGATAATCTGGTAATCGGTATGGAAGCCAAAAACATCATGCAAGGCATCGGTAAAATCTGTTCTTGTGTATATCGGTTCATAACCTTCTCCTTTAATCTCTTTGAAATCCATTTCTCGTAATTCACTAATAATATTGTGACATGTAAATTTTTCATCAAGCTTCTTTTCAAGTAATCTATAAATTATTAGTGCGATGAAACAAGTAATAAAATGTGCTTTTATCCTGTCTTGAGTACGCAAATGTACAGGTCTTGCTCTAAACTCGCTCTTCATTATTCTAAAGCATTCTTCTATTTCCCATCTTCTATGATTTACTTTTATTATTTCAGAAACATTATCTTCAAGATTAGTACAAACTCCATAAAAACCATCAAATGCTTCTTCTTTTTGAATAATAGTTTTATCTATACTGTATAATTCATTGTCTGCAACTTCTCCATCATCAGTACAAACTGTTTTATGAATAAATCTTTTGTAGTCATTTTGTTTGGGTTTACTTATCTTCTTTGGATTACTGTCTATTAATTTTTGAGCCCGTTCTATTTGAGAATTACGGATATTGCGCTGATAATCCCTGTACTTAAATGAGTATGTTACAATAAGCCTTTGTTCAAGGTCGTTTTCTTTAATCCAGCGTTCTTTGAAAAAGACTTTGGAATATAATCTTGCCTTATCTTCACTATTTGCCTTTTCTATAATCTTTTCAAGTTTTGAAATATCATAATTTTCTCTACTACCTGGAAGCTTCCAACCATCTGGTGCAAGAGCCCAGTTTTTTAAATGCTTTTTAAGTTTTTTGATAGACTGAGTTGTAATAAATGCCCGTTCATCCTTATCATTAAACTTTCTATTATCTTTTGATGCAAGACCAGCATCGGTACAGACAACAAATTTTGAAAGCTTAAAATCAGATGAAATTTTCTCTTCCAAAGGCTGTAGTGTAAGTTGTTCATTCATGTTCCCTCTATTAATATTAAAAGCAAGAGGGGTGCCATCACCATCCATGAACAACCCCATTTGAACTATTGGATTTGGCTTGTTCTCTTTAGATATACCGTATTGTTTGTCGCCATCTTCTTGCTCAATTTCAAAGTAATAATTTGTACAATCATAGTAAAGAATCCCAGTGTTTCTTTTAGAAATTTTTAAACTGTTCTTATACAAAGAAGATTGAATAAAATCTGATTCCTTAGCAATAACTTCAAGAGCTCTATAAATTTGATGCAACTCGAAATTTGGCTGTTCTATAAACTTTTTGGACTCTTCAAATGTTGCGCGCTTAGATAAGGGGAATAATATTCTACAGTAAAGTAGTCTGGAAAGAATGGAATTCAAGTCATATTTAAATTTATATTTTTGAGAAATTTCCTTGCAAAGTTTATGTAGTCCAAGTTCATGGTATATCTGCTGTAAGAAAAGATAACCTCCGTTGAATGTACGGCGAACATCCTTTTCAATTCGCTTATACGGAGAATACTTAGCAATTACATCAGGTTCTCGACCTTCTTTTTCAAGACGATTAAGTTCTGCAACATATTCTTTAGCCCATTTATAGGGATCTCTATCGTCGAGCTTAACTCTTAATTCTTCATAAGTTCCGAGTTTTTCCACTATCTTGTTAGTACGTTTACCATTTGTATAAACAGATTTAACGACATAAAAGGAAGCAGCATTTTTGGTTTTAGATATTTGTAATCTCATAGCATCACCTTTTTCATATAATATATGTATTATAACACATTGTGACACATTGTGCAATAAAAATCTAAAAAATTTGACAAAAAAACAAGCCTATATCAAGGCTTGTGAAGATTTTTTCTCTATTCAAGTGTTAAAGACCCG
>NZ_JAVDDS010000115.1 GCF_030848475.1 Herbivorax alkaliphila | reverse complement strand
GACAGGCATATAATCACCCAGACAAAATGGAATTTGTGAAATAGTAGTAGGTATATTGAGATCTGAGTTATTAAATCATATTGTTCCATTTTATCAGAAACATTTGGAGTATTTTATCATCCTGTCAGGACACATCAAAACATAAACTGGCAAACTCCAATTTTATAAGACAAGCCTCCAGAAAGCAAGGTGAAAAATACTAAATTAGTTTCAAAGCCAATTCTTGGAGGACTTTATCACAGCTACAAAAAAGTTGCCTAACAGTTACAACTTTTTAAATACCTTATTTTGTTATGCAAAAAACAAGCATCTTGGTTTTAATTACCAAAGTGCTTGTTTTTTGATTAAGTTATTATTGTTTAAAATGTATAAATTTATATGTAGCACTTGCTTTATTTGTTAAATATTAGTACGTATTTTAGCCCGATTGAATTTTTGAAATCGACATTATTAAACTTTATTAACCAATTATTTTTTAGGAAAAAGGTGACCCGTTACTAGTGCAATTATGTATTTACTTATTATTCATTATTTAATATTATTATACATGTCTATAGCTTATAAAAGGCATAATGTAGTACAAACTACTACATTATGCCCCTGCAATGATTAAGCATTCTTGATTTAAGTCTCCATAATTAAACTTTTGTTAAGTAAACCGCACCAATTTTTACAGGGCTTAAATTCCCACTTTTTAAGCATTCTGACAAATTATTGTAACCTACATCTTATTGGTAATATTTCTTATACTTTTGTTTAGTGTTTTCATCCATATTACTAAATGCATACTGTATTGCATCTTTATATTCAATAGAGGGCTGATTCAAGTCGCAAATTGTTTGTAAATTCTTCTTTAAATACACTCGTGGTAAATTATGTAGTGCCCTTATTAACATCGTTATCTTTTTCTTATCAACAAAAACACCTCTATCTAGTAGCTCTAGTATTTCATTTATTATATCACTCATGAGCAAATTAATATTTTTTATACTAACACCTAAATCCACTGAATTAATTATTGAATAATTGCATTCATGTAATTTTGTTAAAATTTCTTCCTTAATAGGATAATATCTCCCGATATGTTTTTCTTTTTGAATTAATAATACAATTTTTTTTAGCACATACGAGTCGTTTTCTGTTACTTTGTTAACTAATATACATTGAATCATATGTTTTAATAATACAATATGTTTATATAAGATTTTTTTATATCCCCATTTCCATAATCCCGAGCTTTTGCACCTGCCTTTCTCACAAACAAACCCTATATACAATAGTTCTCCAAATACAGAGTATTTTTCCATAGTCATCACCTTTTAATCATTTATTTTTATTGCTGTCTTCCAAAATTCATACCATTTACTTGTCCAATAAACATTTCTAGCAGATGATATTTGTGAAGTAGGTGATTCATATTAATACCAGAACCTTATTAATCGTACTCATAGTTTATTGTTCCGTCATTCTCTTCAAATAGCACATTGGTTGGTATTAAATACACTACATCTCCATGTCAATTATATAAATAGAACATTAACTCGTCTTTTTCTTGATATAAGGTTTATTCCTTCTTCGTATATACCTTGATTGTACATAATCTAACCCATCAATTTCAAGCACTATATTTCCTGCATCATAATTGCAACATTTTTTATGAAAACATTATATTTTTTAATGCACCTATTTTATAACTTTAATAATAGTTCCCAGCATAAGATTTATGTTTATATATGACTTTGGTGATGTACTTATTATTTCACATTTTTTGCTTTATGCAAAAAAACTCTAGTTTATATATAACTAAAGTCTTTTTGTTTTGCACATATTACAACATCTATAAAAATCACCATAATTTAATGGCATAAAATTTACACAACTTAAAAATAATCAAAATTTCAAAAAAAATTAATTTATTTCATTTTTTAATTCCTCAATTCTTTCTTTGCTCAGTTTAGTATATTTAACTATTTTATCTAAAGGTTCTC
>NZ_JAVDDS010000114.1 GCF_030848475.1 Herbivorax alkaliphila | reverse complement strand
TATTTTCCATGATGCTAGTTTAAGAGATATGACTTCAAAGTTACCTTTAGATTTAGAAGCTATGAAGGGTATTTCAGGAGTAGGTCAAGCTAAGTTGGATAAGTATGGCAGTAGGTTTATTGAAGCTATTAGGGATTATGTTTCCAAGGTAGCTTAAGAGTTGGAGGTAAGAGGTATGAGCAGGTATAGCAGGTATAGGAAGAAGTACAGAGGTTATGCAAGTTATAGGCATTTTTGGGACTTCATCATTTATATTATTGATTTATTATTTGGCAGGGACGATTAGTTCCTTGCCTTTATGTTAAATTATAAGGTTTTTAATAAAAGTATATACAGTTTTTGCAAAGGCTTTAAAAGTGGAAGGACTGACATATTCCCTGTAGTTCTGTTTTTACAGTTCAATACTTTAGATATTTTGTCCTCTATTATTAAAGCTTTTGCAAAGGCTGTAATATTTGCCTTTCCCTTAATTACTCAATATTTGATGCGATGGCTGAAAGTTAGTCATAACGCTGTTGTTAGGGATGTTTTAAAGGGTTTAGTACTTTGAAAATTATATATGAAAGTGAGGTTTTAAAATGTTTCAACATCCTAAAATGAGGTATGTCTATTGTGGCATTGATAGTCATAAAGATACTCATACTGCTGTTATTTTAAATTGTTTCTTTGAAAAGCTTGCAGAGTTTACTTTTAAAAATTTATCTTCTGACTTTGAAGATTTTTTAATCAGGGCAAACAGGCACAAGTCAAAGGATATTTCAATTGTTTTTGGTCTTGAAGATGTAAGTGCATATGGAAGAAATCTTGCTGTATACCTTCATTCTAAAGGTTATAGTGTTAAGCATGTTAATTCTTCACTTGTGGCACATGAAAGAAGCTCCTTAAATACGCTTCATAAATCAGATAGTTTTGATGCTGAATGTGCCGCAAGAGTTCTAATTAACAGGCTTGATTTACTTCCACAATTCAATCCATATGATAAGTTTTGGACACTTTCAAAGCTTGTTAAACGTAGAAATTCACTTATTAAAACAGGTATGGCATTAAAGAATCAACTCCACGATTATGTTATGCACCATTATCCAAGTTATAAAAAGTGGTTTCCAAACATTGATGCAAAAAGTAGTTTAGCCTTTTTTGAAAAATATCCTTCACCAGCTAAGCTTGAAGGAGTTACACAAGTTGATATTGTTGAATTGTTTCAAAGAGAAAGCAAGCATCTGTTTTATAAGGATAAAAAGGCAAAACTTATTCTTGATTGTGTTAGTAAAGACAGTTATTCAAAAATACCACATCAGGCATTCATTGATGAAATGATTATATCTACAGTAAAGGAATTAAAAACTGTAATTGCTGAGACAAAAGAAGTTGAAAAGTTAATCAGGGAGTTCCTTCCCCAATTTGGCTACAAGCTTCAAAGTATGAGGGGAATTGATGATATTACAGCAGCTAACCTTATAAATGAAATAGGTGACATTAACCGTTTCCCCAATGCTTCTAAGTTATCACGTTATGCAGGAATTAGTCCTGTAAGTTATTCATCAGGTAAAACAGATTTACAGTTTGCCAATGAAAGAGGTAACAGAAAGCTCAACGGAATACTCTTTAAAATCGCTGTTACTCTTTGCAATACAGGAGGAAGGCACAAAAGAATTACAAATCCTATCTTTTATGATTATTACAAAAAGAAAATATCAGAAGGTAAAACATCAAAGCAAGCTTTTAAATGTGTTCAAAGAAGGCTTGTAAATATAATTTGGTCTATGATGAAAAACAAAACAGAGTATCAAAACCCACCTACAAGAAAATTAGAAGAATAACGTATCTTTTATTTTTGGCACTGGCAACAGTGCCTATCCTTTAGATAAATAAAAATTCTTGAATCTATTTTTAATAGTAAAAAGATATGGTATAATGTGTATTGTTAATAAGTTGAATTTAATTGAACCTTGAAAAAATGGCACTGGTGAAAGTGTCTATATATATTAATGAAGAAACTTTGACAGTTAAGGA
>NZ_JAVDDS010000113.1 GCF_030848475.1 Herbivorax alkaliphila | reverse complement strand
CTATGCAATTAGATGATTATGAGAGTCGAGTATTCGATCCTGTTCAGATTACTTGGGGTGAGTCTAAAGTATTTGTTGTATTTTAAAATTACGCATTGTTAATGGGGGTGCTATAGTGATTACAAAAAAGAAAATAACATTAATACTTATAATACTTATTTTTATTCTTGCATACCTAAATTATAATAAATATCAAATTGTAAAAGAATATGATGAATTTACTAAAAGTGAGTTTAGTTTTTTAGGTGGTGGAAAAATAGCAAGACAAATTACAAATCAAAGAGAAATATATAAAACAATACTAGAAGAAGGGCATATTAAAAAGGGGGATGCTGAGCTGATAGTTATTTATTTTCGAAATAATAAAAAGTTAGTCCCACATTACCTTAGATATGCTAATAATATAAGAAAGCAAGAAATTATAAAAGAAGATATAGTTAATGAGCGCAATATGGTTATAATTAAAGATTTTTTTATAGCACTTTTAGATGGTCGTTGGAGAATACCAGAAGAAGAGAAAGATGACATATTAGTAGTTCTAGATGATGATTTAAGAGGAAAAATAGAGTATTTAAATGAGTTAAATGATTTATGGATGGAGTCTTTAGAAAGAAATCTTGAGTGGGTAGAATATGGAGAATTTAATGAAGAAAAACTTGAAAAATACTTTAAAAGAAATTTTAAGCCTATAGTATTGCAAAATTATTGGATTGATTTTGTTACAGATGTAGAAAAAGATACAAGAGAATTTTTAGCCAAATATAATGTGGATGATATTAAAGAGTTGTTACAATAGAGGATTGGAGGAAGAAAGAATATGCTTAAAAAATATTATTTAATATTGATTGTTGGATTAGTTATAGTTTTGACATTAACAATGGGAATTAAATATAGAGAGCAAAAAATACTTGAAGCACATATTTCAGCAAGAATAAATCATGATATATTTAATCTTGTTTCTAATGCAATAATAGAGAATAATAGTATGATAGAAGAAATATTAGAGACTGGAGAAGTTAGAATAAATCAGATGAATGTTTGGCATAGAAATTTACTTTTTCCTGTAGAGAATATTTCTCAAATTAAAGATGCGGCAGATAAGTTAAAAGGGGACAAATTAAATATTGAAGAGCAAGTATATAGCATGACAAGAATAAGACATTTTTCTACTGCTTTAAGAGTAGAATATGACGGTGGAAGGAAGCTAAAAGGTGAAGAAGTTTTGGTTCAATTAGATCAACCATTGAGAAAGAAATTTGAAACAATTAATCGTTTATTCAATGGGTGGATTAATTCAATTGATAATTTAAAAGGAGTTGTAATTGAAGATGGAGAGTTATTAACTACCCTAGAGGATTATGATAATTATTATGGACGATATAGTTTTAAAAACGATGACTGGATTAACTTTATAGAAAGTCTGGAAGAAGAGACTTGGAAAGCACTAGAAGATTTAAGTGTGAACTTATCCACTTCAAATTGGATGAACTTATATGAGGAAGAAAAAGACTTAATTCAAAGAAAGGGCATAGTTGAAGATCGTCGCTCATTAGAGAAACGATTTGAGACAGAGCCAAATGTTTTTTTAGAGATTTTAGGAGCAAGCATACTTGAGGAATTATTGATAGTCAGAGATAATTAGAATTGTAAAGTCAACTATTTTAATGTAAATCCTGAAAATCAACAATTAGAAGAGATAGACATCTACAAGAGGATACTTCTTAATAATTTAGAAGGTATTGTAGGAAATCCAGTGGAAGTAAGTAATGGAGGATTTCCAATTGAATCTGCTCAAATTAGAATTTCATATAATAAGTCAGATTTAGGTAGCATACCAGATGATGAGCTGACAATTTTTTATGCAAATCCAGAAACACAGCAATTAGAAGAATTAGATGACGTTCGTGTTGATGGGACTAATCAAACTATAACTGGCACTACAAAACACTCAGGTCAGTTTTTTGCTGGAAGTAAGAGTATACCGTCTGACTTAGGAGTTGATATTGTATTGGCAATAGACCAGTCAGGAAGTATGGATACATATGCCCCACAAGATTTGCGAATAAAAT
>NZ_JAVDDS010000112.1 GCF_030848475.1 Herbivorax alkaliphila | reverse complement strand
GATGAGGCAAAGACCGCGACATCGTGTCGCGGATTATTCAGTTGATACTATGTAGATTCTTTATTTATGATGCGTAATAAACTGTGAGTATGATGAAGAAATTATACAGAGGGGCTGGGTGTACTAATAATGATAAGCAAAAAGCAAATTATTGAATTGATTATTGATGCTTGCCCATCTTATAAATCTAGGTGGGAAGAGTATTGTTCAAACAGTTATAATGATGGAGAAGAAATGCTTTTATATGTTGATGTAAGCGATTTTGTTCAACACATAATAAATTTATATAAAAAGAATGATTTAAAAGAATTTGATAAAGTATTTGACTTAATTGAATTGTTACATATTAATGGTGATGAGTATGTTAAGGAATTGGCTACTATAGGAATCTTAGAAAGTATGCAGAATTTATGTTTAAATAGTGATCTAAATCCCGAAATATTTGTGCAATATTTAAAAGCGGAATCAAAAAAATGGTGGGATAGCCTCAATGATTTTTGGTCAGGCAAATCAAAATATGTTGGTGAAAACATATAAGTTTAAAAAAGTTAATGTAGAATGATAAACCGATAGTAAGTATAGAAAGCGTTTAAGGGACGGACGTCCTGTCCGTCTCTGGTCTCTGGGGGCCTCATCCATCCGATAACAATGCATGGCAGTGAAAGTGCGGGATAGAAGGTCATGGAGAAAATTCTCTGGAGAAGGAGCACGAAGCATGCCGCACCACATTCCATCGTCGGGTGACAAGCACCGCCTTCGAAGAAAAGCTCTGCGGGTTCGACTCTGGAACGTCTTCCATGCGAGACGTTGAACGAAATGCCTCTGAAAAGAGAAGTGACTTTGAAGATTTCATAAGACATTACAGTGTATCTGCCAATGAAAAAACTTACTCTATGAGGTATGAAATTACATATGACTAGAGCAGAAAAACATGGGAGAATTATAACCAACCAACAACTTTAGAGGAATGAAAGTAAATAATTAATGCTAATATTTTAAAGAATAGGATGATAGAAAATGTTAGATAAAATTGAAGATTTTGAGCTAAATAATTTTATAAAAGAATATGATAAGTGCTTCCTTGAAGGAAACATAAAAAAATTAAGATTATTTTATCCTGAGGATAACAATAAATTGATATATTTTGATAATCATAAAAATAATGATACATATTCAGTAGATGATCATTTGAAATTATTGAATGATTTTTTCCAAGAAGGGAAAAAGACAGAATCGGGAAAAGTTGAAGAAATAACAATGGAAAATGTTCATTATTTTAAAACAGAAAATGCTGCTTGCATTTGTTTTTACGCAAGGTATAAAAGTTTTCCAAAACCAGCAGTAAGAACAACAATGTATTTGGAAAAAAGCAATGGGAACTGGAAAATAAAACATGTGCATTGTTCTTTTGAACCAGAAAAATAGTTTGTCTTAATATGTACTTAGTTTGAAGAAAGAATCTTTAAAAGCTATATACATTTTGCTATGGGGGTGAAGAGTTTGAAAAGATGTTTAGTTGATTTTGAAAATATTGATTGGATAGAAGTTGCAAAAGGTGCAAGATGTAAGGTATATAATGATGGAAATAGACAAGTAAGGTTACTTGAGTTTTCAGATGGGTATGTAGATGAAAATTGGTGCCATAAAGGGGATATTGGATATGTAATAGATGGTAGTTTTACGGTTGATTATGATGGTGAGATAGAAAATTATAATATTGGTGATGTAGTTTTTATTAAGTCTGGTGAAGAAGAAAAACACAAAATATCAATGCAAAAATGAGAAAAGGTAACTTTGCTAGCTTTTGAGAATATCTAAAGAGCACAATTAGTTCAAAGTGTTGCTCAAAACTATATTGAAAAAAGTCTCAGGGGTCTATAGTTTTTGAGTGGCACATCGTTCAACAACAGATTGCCATAAAGGTGCAGTAGAATGAACAGGTAGTAGGTCAGCACCACATGCCCTCAGCAAGTAGAAGTTTCACTAAGCTTCGGGCACGTTGGCAATCACAACGTTTGGTGAAATTGGTCGCGAGACCGCCACGTCCTGTGGAGGATTTGCTAGGGTTTGGC
>NZ_JAVDDS010000111.1 GCF_030848475.1 Herbivorax alkaliphila | reverse complement strand
CCCGACTTTCGGCTAAAAATCCAAAAACCCTTGGCATAACTGCATCTTGATTTTTGTTAGGTCACCATAAAGTTATCAAAGCTCTTTTGTGTCAAATTTCTGAGTTTGTTACTATTTAATCCATAATTTATTAATAATATAGTCAATTACTGTTATGGTAATCTCAAGAGTCCATATTTGTTGTGTCACCTGTCGCTGTTTTAACCCTTAAAACAACTTGCTTTAAGGGATCCTTGATTTCCAGCATATCGTAAATCTCTTGATGCATTGATTCAGGTGCTCCAGACACACGCACATGGTCAGTATTACCATCCTTGTCAGTTATGATAACTGTATTCCTTGCGTGTGTTGACAGAACCTCCCGTATTGTTGACCATTGGCGATGATCTCCTTTCTGCATGAGAAGCCTTTCTATTACTGCCAATAAATGATATGCCAAAACGGTAATAAACAAATGTGCACCCGAGCGTGATTCATTCTGATGATATACCGGTCTCATCCCTAATTCGCTTTTCATTGCCCTAAAAGCAGACTCCACATGTGTTAGCGTCATATACAGCTTCCACAACTCAATATCAGATAACTCCTTATGGGTGCTTTCCATAACATAACAGCCATATAGAGTTTCTTCAAATGCGGCTTTTTTCTCCAATACAATCCCTTCAGCCTTGCCATCTACTGTTTTATTCACACTGAATACATAGGCTTCTGAAGCCGTTTTATGTTTTTTGACAATCCTCTCGAGCTTTGCCGACGTTTTGGTAAAATCCTTTATTTTCCCATCCTTGATAGATTTATCGAATTTATTTATGTCATCTAGGAAACGCTGGATCTTTTTTGCGTCAATCGCCTTTTCCTTGCGAGCTTTGCCATCACTTATGCACAAAACTTTGCAGATATCTTCTCCATCAGGCACAATTTTCTTGGTATATACATTGTTCTCATCTCCGTAAGCACTTTTTCGATTTTGTCCAATATGTGTAAAACTGTCACGCTCCATTTCAAACTGCTTACGGTATTCTTCTCTTTCATCCTCTCTCTTGATGATGATGTATGGATATTGGTTCGCACGAAGATAGTCCACATTACTCTGAGTTGCTATCCCTCTATCCATGGCAACTGTCGGTTTTAACAGTGTTGTCTGATTACCCCATGCCATGCTTTCAAGGCGTCCAATCATGTCTTCCATTGTCTCAGGCTCCGATTGATTCCCTTTGTATATATGGCTTGTAATTGGCATCCCATCACCATCAACAACAAGCGAAAGCGTGATTAACGGACAGTCCGTCCGTTTGCTCTTACAATGTCCGCGTTCAGCTAGATTATTTCCAAGACAACTCCCCTCCATGTAAGTGTTCGTCAAATCATACAGGAATATGGTTCCAGCATTATGTGGAAACAGTTCTCGCTCTTTCATGTACAGTAACTCTTCGATCCTGTCCTTTTTGCTATACAGGTTGTCACCCACTTCATAAAACATATCCTTGCCACACCTACTGATATTGGCACCTGGAAACTCACTTAGCGCCGATCTGTCCCGAAACCATCGGTATGTGTGCATCTCGCTGCCTGGTGAAATGAGTCGCCCAAATATGACTGCCTTTGCTATGGCAATTTCCCTGTCACTAAAGTTTGTTTTTTTTAGCGTTTTTTCAACATCCAACAGATCCCAAGCCATTTGACACACAAGCTCTGGTCCCATTTCTCTACTCTTAGTCGTCTTGATGCTTTTCAAATCAATTGTTACTAATTTACGTTCTTCTTTATTCTCGCTATCGTTCTTCTTTTGGAGCTTTTTAGACAGCTTCATGTTTGACACAAGGCTCAGTGCCAGTCGTTCTATATGATTGTCGGTCGTGCTTAGGAGGGTTTGCTGACCTGTAAGCTGGCACTCAAGTGCATGAGCGAGTTTTTTCCACTCCATTCGGGGTATCGTCAGATGCCCTAAATTCATGATGGTTCTCTGCCGTGAACCTTTTTCTGTCCAGACAGATTCGACCAGACAATGCTTTATGTATGTTTTTTGAGCTTTTTTGTTATAGGTCTTATTCTCTCGTATAAACATTACCGACTCCTTTTATGTAATGATATACTTATTGTAACAGCTTCAGTTTTATATGTAAACACTTATTTTATTAACTATTGAAAATTAGGTCACTAGAATTGCGTTTTTTCAAACTTTTTTCTTAATTTTACTGGGTTTGCAGGTTAAAAAACATTGTTTTTCGAACTTTTTTTACTCATTTTTCCGAAAGTCGGG
>NZ_JAVDDS010000110.1 GCF_030848475.1 Herbivorax alkaliphila | reverse complement strand
TATAAAATCGCGCGCATGCCGCCCCATCCGTGAGGCGGGTTTACTAGGGTAGGACTTTGAAGATTTTTTGTCAACTAATAATTATGTGTAATATATTTTGATTTATAATGAGAAAGGAGATACATAATGAAAGATGAAACAAAATGCTTGCATTCTGGACATATGCCTAAAAATGGGGAGCCAAGAGTAATGCCTATTGTTCAAAGTACTACTTACGTATTTGATTCTACAGAACGCATAGGAGAACTTTTTGATATGCCTACAGCACATATGTATTCAAGATTTTCAAACCCAACAGTTGAGGTTGTTGAAAAAAAGATTGCAGATTTAGAGGGTGGTGTAGGTTCCTTGTGTACTTCTTCGGGTCAAGCGGCTGCCATTTTCTCAATTTTAAATATATGCAATAGTGGAGATAGTTTTATCAGTGCTTCTACAATCTATGGAGGTACTGTGAATTTATTTGCTGTAACTCTCAAAAAATTAGGAATTGAATGCATTTTTATCGATGCAGATGCAGACGAGAAAACCATACAAAAAGCTTTCAAGGTAAATACGAAAGCTGTATTTGCAGAGACACTAGCAAATCCAGCAATGTCAGTGTTAGATATCGAAAAGATTGCACAAATAGCACATAAAAATAATGTTCCATTAATTATTGATAATACATTTGCTACACCAGTATTATGCAAACCGATTGAACATGGTGCAGATATTATTGTACACTCAACATCAAAATATATGGATGGTCATGCGGTGCAAGTTGGAGGGGTAATTGTAGATAGTGGTAAGTTTGACTGGGCAAATGGGAAATTTCCTGAATTTGTGACCCCGGATGAATCCTATCATGGAGTAGTATATACTAGAGATTTTGGTAATAATGCTTATATAGTTAAAGCTAGAATGCAACTCATGAGAGATTTTGGGGCTTATCCATCAGCACACTCAGCATTTTTGCTAAACCTTGGATTGGAGACTTTACCGATTCGTATGGAAAGATATTGTGAAAATGCTCTTAAGGTAGCACAATATTTAAAGAACTGTGACAAAATTGAATCTGTAAGATACCCCGCATTGGAGGGAGATAAATACTACGATTTAGCAAGAAAATATTTGCCAAAAGGGACATGTGGTGTTATCTCATTAACTATAAAAGGTGGAAAATCTTCAGCGATTAAATTTATGGATGGATTAAAGATTGCTTCTAATGAAGTTCATGTAGCAGATATTCGTACCTGCGTGCTACATCCTGCAAGTGCAACCCATCGCCAATTGACTGATGAGCAGCTTATTGCAGCAGGCGTAAATCCAGGAACTATTAGATTATCAGTTGGACTTGAAAATGTGGATGATATTATTCAAGATATAGAACAAAGTTTGAACTGCTTATAAGGGGCTGACGTCCTGTCAGCTTCTGGGCTTCGAAGGCGCGCGACTTTACATAACCATATATCTGAGTAAAGGGCCTTCTTACGGGTCATCCTGCCCGCAGATTTCCGTCTAAGATAGGAGCTATCTAAGACGGGAATCCGCCGCAGATACAAAACGTTAGATGACAGAATTAATTAGGTATTAAGTTCTGATGATATTGTATAGAACGATAATAGTTTCTAAAAGATTATTGGATTAGGGGTGCAAATGATGATAGGAATAATTGTTGCAATAGATGAGGAAGTTGAAACTTTGATAAAGAATTCTAAGGTAATAGACATTGAGACAGATAATGTTACTAAATTTTATCATATAGTTATAGGGAAACAAGATGTTATTTTGGCAAAGTCAGGTGCCGGTAAGGTTAATGCTAGTATGACAGTCACAAAAATAATAGAGAAGTACAATCTTAAATACATAATTAATACTGGAATAGCGGGAGGCATAGGTTCTTTAAAAATTGGCAGTTTAGTTATTGGAGACTCTGCTGTATATTTTGATGTAAATATGTCATCCCATAGGCATAAATATAAGTATGGACAAGTAAGAGAGCTACCACTAGAATTTAAAGCAAACAGAGATTTAGTAGCAAAATTGTATAAGTATTGTGATGATAAAAGTGTTATTAGTTATATTGGTACAATAGCAACAGGAGACCATTTCGTCAATAATTTAGAATGTTTAAAAAATATTATTGAAGAGATTCCAAATATTACTGCCGTTGATATGGAGTCAGCAGCTATAGCACATGTATGCAGCTTGAACAATATTCCTTTTGCACTTATAAGAGTAATATCTGATATAGTCACAGAAGATTACAAAGAGGATGAATTTGCACTAAACATTAATGAAGCATGCACTGAATTAGGGAAAAGACTTATAGAGTATATTTCTATGGAAGATGAATAAAAATAGCGTTGAGCGGCAACTTCCATTAATTCCGTCATCTAACAAGCCCAGTCACGCAAAGATGCGGAGGGTCAAAGCCAAAGAAGTAGTTCCGCACCACAGCTTTTCGCCAAGTGCAGTCGCACTAAGGCTCAAAGCCGTCGTGACTGGCAGACGTTGAAC
>NZ_JAVDDS010000011.1 GCF_030848475.1 Herbivorax alkaliphila | reverse complement strand
ATATTTGTACACGACATTAAATGCCCTTGTCATACATAAACTAATTTCCACCAAACTAATTAAAAAATCCTTCTAAAAAAACACCAATATTGTAAGTTAGTTCTCTTGAATCTTCCGAATCTAATATTCCTTTGCTAAAATATACAGGAATAGGAATACTGTTTGCCATAAAACTGTGATATAAAAACTTGATAATCCCATCTCTGTTATCCGTCTTTAACATTTGAATTAACTTAAAACCAACTGTGTTTTTTGCTTCTATTGGTATCTTTTCTCCCAAAGCTTTTCCTGCATAAAAAAATGTCTTGTAATCTTTGCCCAAATCAACCCCTCCATTCTCATTAGATTCTATTTCTAACATTTCCAGCATAAGCTTAATGTTTGATAGTGTTTTCATAACATTTAATACTCTTTGCCCTTTTTTCTTATCAAAACATTGTAATACTAAAAGTATAACTTCTTTTATACTTTTATAATTTCTAGATACAACTAATTTTCTTAAATCCCTAATATTTATATTTGTATCTGTAGAAATCCAAAGTTTGTTTATTATACTATATAACTTAATTTGTTTTAAAAATTCATCGTATTTTAATACTTGTTCCATTCTTAAAACTACACCTTTTTGGGAATCGGGCTCAACTAAATATAACCTAATATTTTTTGAATTGTATTGAGCTAATTTTTTATAAAATCCTTGATCGTTATATAATCTTCTTAAGTTATTTATCTTTGAATTGAAAAAATAGAAATCTCTTAATGAATCTACATAAGCTAAATAAACTGGTTGTTTTAAACTAAAATATAATAAAAAAATTAAGTTTAAAAACTCACAAACAAAACAAATAGAACTTTTATTATTTCCATAGTTGTTAAATGTATTTTTTTCTGATCCCATAAACATATAATTATTTCTAGAATTAACTCTAGGTTTTTCTTCTGATTTATGAGTAATATCAAATTCAGTAGAATAAACACTGTGACAAATGCAACATATATTATCGCTTGGTTTATATTTATTTAGCACATGTTTTTGTTCCTCTAATTCTTTTCCATTCAGTTCAACTACTAACCTAAGAAGTTCATAAAAATTTTTATGAAAATTTTCTTCGCCATTTGAATTTGTTCCATATTTCATACTATTTCTTACATATGGCATGTATTTTGACTCAAACTTTTTTTGAAAACTCTTTTTATCACTTAACTTTAATCCATCTATCGAATTAATTATATCAACGTAGCTTTCAACAGTAGCATTCCCAAATATTTCTTCATCTATTTTTAATTTTTTAAATTCAGCTTTTATACCCTTTAAAAAGTTTTCAAATACTTTCACATTAATTATATACTCATATATTTCAGAATAATCACAACATATAAATTCCAAGTAATTATCTGTAAAATCTAAACCATATTCTTTTTTGTAATGTCCTTCCATCTCCCGAAGTATACTGTATAAATATACAATTCCACAATCTCTTATAACTTCTCCTGAACGATAAAATCTCAACTTAGAAATCTTCCTCACCTCCCATCTTAATACACTACATCTAGCATTCCAAAGCCCTGACTCCTTTTAAACCCAAGCCCTAAAGCATACAAATCTCGTAAATCCTCTGAATTCCCACACAGTTTAAAAATCCCTTCATACGAATTAATACATAGATAATTCTTTCCTGACTTTTCTTCAAACTTCTTAATTTCTTGCCTTACAACAACATTTTTCATCTTGACATTTTGAAAGATAAGCTTTTCTGATAGCCCCCTGCCTCTAAAATTCTCAAGAACCTTTTCTGCGATATAGTTAAGCTCCTTTTCATATCCTTCATCATCAATTTTTAAAAAGTAATTCTGATTGTTTTTAACACATATTGGTGATACTGTCTTAAATATTACTTCTTTAGAATCGACTTTTTTCTCTTTCATTAAAGAAATTCTCTCCCTTATAATATTAAAATCTTTATATTTAAACTCTTTAATTTTTAAAAGTCCATTATAAAGATAAATCATAAATTCATTATCAGGAGAACTTATAAATAGAGAAACTCCATCTTTAAGATTTGCAATATCTCCTTCAACTTCAAAACCTTTCATTTTAACAGAAAAACAAAAGTTTTTACTCTTTTTATTTTGCTTTCCATTATAAAAATAAGTTTTTTCATAGTAATCAGAATCTGATTTTTTCAAAGCCTCTTTTATAAGACTTACAAACATTAAATTGTGAGACAAAGGTATTTTTTCCCCTTTAAAATCACATCTTAGACGCATATTTTCACCCCCTTTCAACCAATCTTAAATTCATTTTATCACATCATCTGGACATATATGGTCACAATATAAACTTTTCATCTTAAAAATTTCTTCTTTTATTTCTTTTTTCAATTCTTCAGGTTCTAATACCTCTACAGCACTTCCCATTCCAAGTATCCAAGTCTTTAGTTCTGTTTTTCCTTTTACTCTGGCTTTAAATATTATTCCACCTTCTACTTCTCTAATTTTTTGATTTTCTACCCACATTTTTTCTTTTACTATCCCCGCCACCGGATACTTTATTTTTAACTTAACATCCAACTCCTTGTCCTTATAAATTCCAAAACAATTTTCCATAGACTTTTTTAAATCAAAATCTTCATTTTTCTGAAATTTTTCTTCTAGTTTAAAATACTTTTTAATTCTACAAATTTTAAAATCTAATATTTTCTCTCTTTTTTCACAATATCCAATAAAGTATATATCATTTTTATATTGAAAAGTGGCATAGGGATGAACAACTCTTTGACTTTCACCAGAACCTAAAGATACATAAGTTATGTTTATTTTGTTACGTGTTAAAGAAGCAACATGAATATCCATCATAGTTTTTCTCTCAACCTTACGATTAATATTTGAAAGAGTGACTTTTTCATATGATTATCAAATCCATCTGAATAAATATTTTTTCTTTTAAATATAATATTAATTTTATTCAATAACATAGAAATGTCTTTAGAAGCAATGTGCATCGAATCATTTAACTGTTTTTCAACTAGTTGCAAAGAATTAAATTCACTATCTGACATGTTTAATCCTAAAAGATAACCATCCGAATATAAGCAGTATCCTCCATTTTTTCCTCTTTCTGATTTAATGAATATTCCTGCTTGCTCAAGATCATCTCTATATCGCCTAATTGATCTTTCGTCAACCTCCAGTTCTTGTGCCAATTCAGAAATCTTGCATTTACCTTTTCCCTGTAGTATTAAATACATTTTTAATGCGTTTCCTACCTGACTCATGAAATGCCCCCTAAAACTTTATATGTCTACTTCTTATAATTATTTTTATAATGGGTTCTTTTTTATACTCTATTAACTTTTAATCTTTCTATTATTATACTATTAAAGTTTACAAAAAACAATCAAAAAAAGTAACCTTTCTACTTTTTTTGTAATTTAGATAAAATATTATTTATTCTAAGTTTCCAACTGAAACCTAGATGTATAGCTTTAGCTAAACCAGTTCACTTTATATTTAGAAAAATCTTGTATAAATGCTTTTGAAGAATCACTTTCTTATAAAATGTTTACTTTTTTCTTTTTGAGGTATATTATAATAATTACTAGTACACATAGGAGGGATAAAATGCTAAGCAAAGTAATTAAAAAAGTCACAGTAATTGGTGCAGGTTTTGTCGGTTCAACTACTGCTTACACATTAATGATTAGTGGATTGGTTTCTGAAATTGTTTTAATTGATATAAATGACAAAAAGGCTGAAGGTGAAGTGATGGATATGAATCATGGTATGCCTTTTGTCAGACCTGTTAAAATATATAATGGAAGCTACAGTGATTGTGCTAATTCTGATATAATAATTATTACTGCAGGTGCAAATCAAAAAGAAGGCGAAACAAGAATTGATTTGGTTAAAAAAAATACAGAAGTATTTAGAAATATCGTAGGCGAAATTGTAAAGTATAGCACAGACTCCATTCTTTTGGTTGTTACAAATCCTGTTGATATCCTTACATATGTAACCTACAAGTTATCTGGATTCCCTAAAAATAAGGTTATTGGTTCTGGAACTGTTTTAGACAGTGCAAGATTTAGATACTTAATAGGAGATCATATTGGAGTGGATACAAGAAATGTACATGCATATATCTTAGGAGAACATGGTGATACAGAAGTTGCCACTTGGAGTCTTACTAATATAGCTGGAATACCTATGGAAAAATTTTGTGATGAATGTAAAAAATGCAAAAACGGTTCGTCACGAAAGCAAATATATGAAAATGTAAAAAATGCAGCATATCAAATAATCGACAGAAAAGGTGCCACTTATTATGCTGTTGCTCTTGCAGTCAGGAGAATAGTAGAAGCTATTGTACGAAACGAAGACTCTATTTTGACAGTTTCTAGTCTTTTAGAAGGACAATATGGACTTTCAGACGTTTGCCTAAGTGTTCCCACTCTTGTTAATAAAGACGGTATAGATAAAGTACTTACTGTTCCAATTAGTGATGATGAAAAAGAAAAATTGTCAAAATCAGGTGATGCTTTAAAGGAAATAATTAAGCATATTGAAATATAGTTAGGGCAGATATAATTTATGTAATCAAAAATATTTTTAAGTAATATTGATTTATTTTAAAATTCCTTTATAATTTCATTTATAGGGGAATTTTTTTATGTAAGTATAGAAATTTATAAAAATTCTAGTTTTTTGCAAGCTTTAAAGCAAACTGAAAGAATTAATATAGGAGGACTTTTTAATGAAAGGTGTTAAACTTACTGATTATTTTGCAAAATTAATACTTTCTTTACTTGCAAGTTTTAGTCTTATTTTTCCTCTTACTACAACTTTGCTGGTTCCTTATAAACACTATGAAATTGCAGGAATGTCACTTATAGTACTTTTAGTACTGTCCATAATATTTATACATCCAAAAGTGCTTAAATTCTCAATGATTTGTATTGTTTCAGGCATTGTTGCAACACTTTTATACTTATTTAAAAATGACCTTTTATTTTACCTATACAATCCAATTACATGGTTAGTTGACTATATAAGAGATATCGAACCTCACAATCTAAGTCATTCTAGCTTTATTGCTATTTTGTTTTGCATTGGAATATCTACCCTTGTTTTTATATTTACATTTATAAAGTTTAATTTTCTACTTATAGTTTTAAGTGGTAGTATACTTTTTTCAAGTCAATGGATACTTGGTTTTTTTATGGACAAGGCATATATTTCCTTTTATACATTTTGTGCTTGTATTTTAATATACTATTTTACTCATATTTATTATAAAAAATCAAAACAAAACACCAATAACATTGTAAAACTTTCTAACTTCATTGCCTTTACAACTCCAATATGTATAATAATAATTCTTTTAATAAATCTAATTCCTGTAAGTTCAAAACCTATTCAGTGGGATTGGATGGACAATAAAGTACAAAATATATATAATGATTTAACCTTTAGATTTGGAAATGATGGCAAATTTGACAGCACTCAAAATATGGGGGTATTTTCTCTAACATCTTTAGGCTTTGGAGACAGTGAATCATTAGGTGGAGATGTGAGACTAGATAATACTAAAGTTTTAGAAGTTGAATCTGAGGAAAGAATTTATTTGAGAGGACGCTCAAGTAATTATTATGAAAATAATAATTGGAGTTTGGATTATCAATCCACCAACGATGATTTACTAGAAAACAAAATACGTGCTTCTAGTGAGGCTAATGAAATATATAATGTTAATTCAATGAGGCATAATGATTTCTACTCTCAGCTAATACTTATTGAAAAGGCCTATCCAGATTCTACAACTTATAGTTACGACTTTTATAGCGATATTTTTTCTGTAATTGATGCAAAGTTCACATACCATGACATAAAGACCAACTCCATATTTGCACCTTTAAATTTAAATTTCTTTGAATTTAAAAATACAAATATAGAAGAAAATTTATTAACTTTAAATATAGATGACATATTATCTTATGATAAGCCTTTTGAAAAAGGTCATTCATATTCTTTTAATTCTACTTTTTTTGATGCAACTAATCAAATATCTCAAAAGATTTTAAGACAGAGCTTTAATAACTTCAATAGCAATCATTTAAGAAAAATTATCTCAAAAATAAGTGACTCTATTTTAAATAACTCATACAATAGATTAACTAATTTTTTTGAAGAACCTTATATTGATTTGCATAGCCAAAGTGATTCTTTAGCAGATGCTTCTACGCCTCCTCTTATGATTGAAGAAGCTGAGGCTGCACATTACAACCGACTAAAAAGTGTAAAAACAAGTGATGATATAATTTTTAAATATATTGATATCGATGATATGACTGAACTAGAATTATTAATTACCTCTTTTTTCTTAGATGATTTTAGTAATGTACCACACTCAACTTTAAAAATTAACTCTAGAATTATACGTTCTCTTCAGGATTACTTTTTTTTAGAATTTTCTGATTATGAATACCATGTTGATTTCTTTTATGATTATGCTGCACAAGCTAACACCGATTTGTCTTCTTTATTTGGTGAGTATAATTTTTATAGGGAAGTTTTATATTATGTAGATTTTATTTTGGACAATTATACATATATTCCCGATACTCTTCCAGACAGAGTACACCAGCTTGCACATGAAATAACCAAGGATGCAGAAAATAATTTTGACAAAGTAAAGGCAATTGAAACTTATCTTTCAGAAAACTATTTATACACTTTACTTCCAGGAGATACTCCTGAAGGAAGAGATTTTGTAGACTATTTTCTTTTTGATCAAAAAGAGGGATACTGTACTTATTTTGCAACTGCTATGGCTATTCTCACAAGATGCATTGATATACCCTCTAGATATATTGAAGGATACAGACTTCCTTTAGAATCAACAGAAGAAAACCTATACGAAGTCAGAAACAATCACGCCCATGCATGGGTAGAAGTATACTTTGAAGGATTTGGATGGGTTACTTTTGAGCCAACTGCCGGCTACAACCAAACTTTTTACGATGCTACCCCAGCTCCATCCCCTTCTCCAGTGGACTATGAACAACCTGCCAGCAGACTTAGTAATCATGAATTAAACAGTGACAACATGAGCCAATCTCCTTTGCAAAACAGCCAAAATGATACACCACTAAACATGCATCTCATTTTAATTGCATTACTTGTCGTAGTTATAATTACTCTCATTATAATTTTTAACATGCTGAGACGTAAAATAAAACTTCGTAAAATATATAATTTAAATGCAAGAGAGTGTATCATTAAACTATTTGAAAATTATTTAAAACATCTTAAACTTCAAAAACAATCTGTAATTGATGGAGAAACCCCCATTGAATATGCCAATAGAATAGACTCTTATGGGCATTTTCACCCTAATACTTTTAGTGAAATTACAAATTTATTTGTTAAAGCAAGATACAGTCAATTAGAAATAACCAACCAAGATAAAGAGTTTGTATATAATTTTTACAAACATATATCAGGTATAACACGCAAAAAATTAAAACTAAGATATTTCTTTATAGCATTTTAAGTCTTGAATTTCCAACTAGAAATTTTAGTGCACCACCTTAATATTTAAGGTTTTTTAAGGAAAAATATTAAATATAGATAACATGTATTGATTTATTTTTAATTTCATTTATAATTTCACTATGAGGAATTTTTTTTATAGTTACTATAGAAATTTCATTTTACCAATTTAAGGGGGCGAATATGAGTAATTCAATTGACATATTAAATAGAATTGTGACAAATGTTGAAGAAGTTATTGTGGGAAAAAGAAAAGCTGTTGAACTTATACTTATATCTCTAATATGTGATGGACATGTATTAATAGAAGATATCCCAGGAGTAGGAAAAACCAGTATTGTATCCTGTCTTGCAAAATCTATAAACGCTTCATTTAAAAGAATTCAATTTACGCCAGATGTTCTGCCTTCTGATATCACAGGCTTTACAATGTACAATCAGAAAAAGGGAGAGTTTGTATATCAGTCTGGAAGCATTATGAGTCAAATAATATTGGCAGATGAAATCAACCGAACCTCTCCTAAAACTCAGGCAAGTCTTTTAGAGGTAATGGAAGAAAAACAGATTACTGTTGACGGAACTACATATGATATGGCAAAGCCTTTTATGGTACTTGCCACTCAAAACCCTGTTGAATATCTTGGCACATATCCTCTTCCCGAGGCACAACTAGACAGGTTTTTAATGAAGGTATCTATAGGATATCCTGATAAAGGAGAAGAAAGCTATATACTTTCCCGTTTTCAACAAAACAATCCTCTTGACCAATTAAAGCCTGTTTCTACAAGTAAGGACATTCTTGACATCCAAAATAAAGTAAAAACTGTGTATTCAGATAAAACAATAAACGATTATATTGTGGAAATAGTTAATGAAACCAGAACTCATCCAAATATACATCTAGGGGCAAGTCCAAGAGGGTCTTTATCACTATTTAGAGCTTCCCAGGCATGGGCATTATACAATAATAGAAATTATGTTATACCTGAGGATGTGAAATATATGGCAATGCCAGTTTTATCACATAGAATTATAATGAAACAAGAAGCAAAACTAAAAAAATTAACCCCTGAAGAAATAATTGATTCTATTTTACATTCAGTAAGGGTTCCTATGGTGGATAGTTATGAAAAAAAATAGATTTTTGTATTTTATTCTTTTTACCCTGCCTTTGCTTTTTATATACCTTTACGGTGGCAAAGTCCCGTATATGTTTTTTTACACTATAGTTGTAACACCAGTAGTGTCTATAATGCTTACAACTATAGCTTTTATTAGATTTAAGTACTTTGAAGAACTTGATAAAATAAGCATTACAAAGGGCGAAGAATTCATTTACAACTTAAATATATGCAATGAAGATTTTTTCCTTTATCCTTATATTAATGTAAGCTTTTTAACTGGAAATATAGTTTTTGACAAAGAATTACAAAAAGAAAGTTTTTCTTTAGGTCCATTTGCCAAAAAAACCTTTCAGTTCAAAGCCAGACCTAGATATAGAGGAGAACATGAAATAGGTATAAAGTCTATAGAATTTGAAGATTTTCTGGGAATTTTTAGATTGACTCATAAACCGAACAGTTCAAAGATTATAAAAGTATATCCAAGAATAATTGAACTTAGCGGTGTCAAATTAAAATCTATACTTCTTTCAGAATCTCACTCTATACCAAATAATCTGTTTGAAAATTCAAACACTATATCAGACATTAGAAAGTATATGTATGGAGACAGCATTAAAAGGGTTCATTGGAAACTTTCTTCTAAGATGAATGAGTTAATGGTCAAAAAATTTGATTCTACCTCTAGGACAAACTCTGTACTTATATTGGATTTAATGAAAATGGAGTATCCACCTGAACAAAACCTTTTAGTTGAAGACACTCTTATTGAATGTGTTGTATCTTTCGTATATTATTTACTAGGTAATTGGGCAAATGTAAACCTTCTTTATTACAAAGATGAATATACAGAAGTTAAAGCACAAAACAGCCTTCAATTTCAGGGAATTTATGATATTCTTGCTAAAATAAAATTTAATCAGGATGTAGAAATTAAAGATATACTTTCTATGCATGTGCAAAATAACAGTTTGAAAAAGTCAAATATATTATTATTCACCCCCTCACTTAACAGTGATTTATTGGATGAATTATATAAAGCAAAGTTGTCTGGTTTTGATGTCACTCTAATACATGTTTCTCCTAATAGTGCATATGAATCTGACAGTGAGGAAAAAAACAACATGTTAAAGGAACTGCCTGAAATAGGGGTTAATGCTTATAAAATCAGTGTAGAAGACGACATTAAAGAAGCCTTTTGTTCTTAATCTAATTTTTTTAGAAAACTTGATTCCCTTAATCTTTTATTTAATTGAGGTGTTGCTTAATGAAAAATATTAAATTTCTTGATTATTTTGCAAAACTTGCACTTTCAATGCTTATGAGTTTTAGTCTTGTTTTTCCACTCACTACAACTCTGTCCTTTCCTTTTAAACCCTATGAAATTGCTGGCATGTCTTTAATTGTGCTGCTTTTACTTTCAGTTATGTTTATAAATACAGAAATCTTTAAGATTTCTATTGTTTCTATTGCTTCAGCAATTATTATCATATTTTTTTATCTATTTATTAATGATATTTTTCATTATATTTACAACCCTGTTATATGGTTAATTGACTATATAAAAGATATTGAATCTTATAATCAAAATTATTCTCTTTTTATTACCATTTTGTTTTGTATTGGATTATCGTCCTTTGTATATATTTTTACATTTAGAAAATTTAATTTTCCGCTAATAGCTTTAAGTGGTATTATACTTTTCCCATCCCAGTGGATTTTTAATTTCTTTTCATATAGAGCATATATTTCATTTTATACATTTTGCATTTGCATTTTAGTATACTATTTTCTTCATATTTATTATAAAAAATCAAAACAAAATGCTGGCGATATAATAAATCTTCCTAGCTTTTTAACTTTTACATTTCCAATATGTATAATAATAATAATTTTAACAAACCTTATGCCTGTAAGCTCTGACCCTGTCCAATGGGAGTGGATGGATAGTAAGATTCAGAATTTATATAATAAAATTACTCTTCAATTTAATGGTTCTAGTAAATTTTATAGCACTCAAAATATTGGATTGTTTTCATTAAAATCTATAGGCTTTGGAGATAGTGAATCATTAGGAGGAGATATAAAGCTTGATAACACTAAAATATTAGAGGTGGAGTCTAACGAAAGAATCTACTTAAGAGGTCGTTCAAGTAATCTCTACTTAAATAATACATGGGATTTATCATATAACACAGAAAACTTTGATAATAATCCCAGACTTAATGAATTGCCTATTGACACCTTAGATCACAAAGTAAATTATGATATATTTGAGATAGCTTTTGGACTTCCTCTTCTTATTAATATGACTTCTTCTGACATATCCAATTTCACAGAGCAACTTTATGATTTCCTAGAACCTGAAGAGGTAAACATCCACTATTTTAATATAATAACAAATTCAGTTTTTGCACCTTTAAAATCTATGAACTTTGAATTTGAAGAAAATATAAAAAAAGAAGAGATTTCTGTTAACCCTGAGAGAATGATTGTTTATACAGAACCTTTTAAAAACAATTACTCCTATTCATTTGATAATTATAATTTAGATACAGACAATGAATACATCAAAGAACTTCTAAGATATAGTTCTTATGGGCTGTACGAAGATGCGTACCAAAAAAACTTAGAGGCAATATGTGACTATATTCTTGACAGCACATATCAGGAGATTTTAAAGGATTTTGGAGAAGTTGATGATTCAGATGAATCAATTGATGATGAAGATATTCTGGATGAAGATATTCTGGATGTTTTTTCTAGCAGCCAGCAACCTATTAATCCAGACCTTAGCTCACTACCTAGTAGTTCAAGTTCATATTTTCAATCTCAAAGTTCTATCGACTCTATTTTCTCATCCGATTCTGGACTAGACCCACGACTATTTAAGTCAAATATGGGTTTTAAATCTCACTTTTATACGGATTCTAGCTTAGATATTCCACTATACCTCCACCCTCCAAAATCTTATTATTACGATAGTTCAAATTCTTTTTTTAGCTTCCAACCATATGACATATACCGTTCTTCTCAAGGTAATCAATTTAGATATAGTATTGAATTACTTGGATTATCACAACATGAAGACTCTGATTATAATACTCATGATGAGCTTGAATCATTACTATTGCCTTTGTTTTCAGATATATATACTATGGATGAGCCTAGTAGTGTACAATTTAAACAGGCCTTCACAGAGACTGTTTTGCAGTTTTTGGTAGAAGAGTTTTCTGACTACGAAAATGATACCTTTGAATATAATAGCAAACTATTTCACAGTTATATTACATCCACATATAATTCTATTGAGTTTGATAATTTAATTAGTAATTTAGTTGATTTAAATCTCTTAAAAGATTATTCAAACTTTGTTTTTGATAACTATACATTTGTTCCCGACACTGTTCCAGATAGAGTACACCAACTTGCACAGGAAATAACAAAAGATGAGAAAAATAATTTTGACAAAGCAAAAAAGATAGAAACTTATCTTGCAAAGAACTATTTCTACACTTTACTGCCAGGAAACATACCTGAAGAAAGGGATTTTGTTGACTATTTTCTTTTTGATATTAATGAAGGCTATTGTACTTATTTTGCAACTTCAATGGCTATTCTTGCAAGATGTGTTGGTATACCAACAAGATATGTTGAAGGCTATAGACTTCCTTTAGAAAAATCCGAAAATGACTTGTACGAAGTACGAAACAACCACGCACATGCTTGGGTTGAAGCATACTTTGAAGGAATTGGGTGGGTTGCTTTTGAACCAACTGCCACCTATAATCATACTTATTACAATCCTGATTCAACTCCCCCTCCTCACTTAAACGATCAAAGAGATCCTAGTGGCATACCTTATGATTATAATTTTGAACAATCCGATAGCATAAATCAATATTCTGACTATACTGAAGAAGAAAGTAACATAATAGATTTGCGTCTTATATTGATTATATTATTTGCTATAATAATAATTCCACTTATAATAACTTTTAACATGTTAAGGCGTAAAATAAAGCTTCGTAAAATATACAATTTAAACGCCAGAGAGTGCATACTTAAATTATTTGAAAACTATTTAAAACTTCTAAGCCTTCAAAGAATACCTGTAATAGATGGAGAAACACCTCTTGAATATGCTAAAAGATTAGATGCTTATGGATATTTTAGACCTCATAATTTTAGTGAAATTACAAATTTATTTGTTAAAGCAAGATACAGTCAGATGGAAATAACCAGTGAGGAAAAGGAACAAGTCTATAAATTTTACAGGTATTTGTTAAAAATTACTCGAAAAAAAATAAAACTAAAGTATTTCTTCATAACATTTTAAGAAAATTCTATGTTTGCCTTTAACTTAAAATTTTTAACAATTTTAAGACTCCACCTTGTACAAGGTGGAGTCTTAAAAAATTCATAACATTCTTTCAAATTTAAAAATATCCACTATTAGTATAGAGGGTATTTTTTGCATAAAGTTGATACTCTTTCTTTTATAGCCTCTTTTGAGTTATCAAAATCAGTTAGAGTAAGATTAATAACATCTGCTATTTCCTGCATATCCTCTTCCTTCATTCCTCTTGCCGTTACTGCTGGTGTACCAATTCTAATTCCGCTTGTAATAAATGGGCTCTGTTTGTCAAAAGGAATTCCATTTTTATTTACAGTAATATAAACTTCATCCAACATATTTTGAGCATCTTTCCCTGTCACATCTTTATTACTCAAGTCTACAAGCATCAGATGGTTGTCCGTTCCTCCAGATACAACACTCAATCCTTTTTCCATTAATGTTTTAGCCAAAACATTTGCATTTTTAACTATCTGTGTTTGATAATTTTTAAATTCATCTGTCATTGCTTCCTTAAGGCCAACAGCTTTTGCTGCTATAATATGCATCAAAGGCCCACCCTGTATTCCAGGAAAAACTGCCTTATTAATTTTTTTAGCAAATTCTTCTTTACAAAGAATCATACCACCTCTAGGACCTCTAAGTGTCTTATGTGTGGTGGTTGTTACAAACTGAGCATATGGTACTGGGCTTGGATGAAGTCCAGCTGCGACAAGACCTGCAATATGTGCCATATCCACAAGCAAATACGCTCCAACCTCATCTGCTATTTCTCTAAACTTTTTAAAATCCAACACTCTCGGATAAGCACTTGCACCAGCAACTATTAGCTTGGGCTTGGATTTTAATGCTGCCTTCCTCACTTCATCATAATCTATCCTACAGTCATCCTGTCTTACACCATAGGACTCAACATTAAAATATTTACCTGATATATTCACAGGGCTTCCATGAGTTAAGTGACCTCCATGAGAAAGATCCATACCTAAAATGGTATCTCCCGGCTTTAGAACTGCAAAAAACACTGCCATATTAGCCTGTGCTCCAGAATGAGGCTGCACATTGGCATGTTCTGCCCCAAATATTTCTTTTGCTCGTTCAATTGCTATATCCTCAACAACATCTACATGCTCACAGCCACCATAATATCTTTTTCCCGGATAGCCCTCAGCATATTTATTTGTAAGAGGAGTTCCCATTGCTTCCATAACTGCATTGCTCACAAAATTTTCAGATGCGATAAGCTCTATCTTATTCCTTTGACGCTCAACCTCTTTTTCAATTTCGTTTGCAATTTGGGGATCAAATTTACTTATTTCATTTAAACTATACATACTAAAACCTCCTGTTAATTTAAGAAAAAAACCATTAAGGTCAATTTTTCAAATATCACTAAGTAATGGCTAAGAAATAACATCCGATTCTCATCATCCAAAACCCGTTAAATCATCGGGATTTTGTCCTTGAGAATACGAAATTATTTCTAAGGCATTCCTAAGTTAATAATAATAATAATTTATATCAATGTCAACTTTTTTGACAGGCACCCTTTTTAGTCGCTCTCTTTTTTTTGTTTTTTTGTAAGATAATATTGATCCCTCGCCTTTTCCATCAAAACTTTCTTTTGTCTTGCTTCCTGTGAACTTACCAATCTATTAAACCATACCATTGCCTCTTCGTACTCTCCAACTCGCCTATTAAGTTCTGCTATCATATACATACATGTAAACTTGTCCAGCTTACCTATTGGAAGATCTTCTTTTTCATAAACTTCATAATAAAATTTTAATGAATGCCTTAAAAACTCTATTTCTTTTTCATCCTCTAATAATCTATAAAGCCAGGCTATTCTTAAACATATTTTAGCATAATCTATTGCTTTAGAATTTATTTTTTGAACATTATAAAGAGCTAGCTTAAAAGCCTCTAAAGCTTTTTCTAAACTTCTTTCTCCATTAAAGCTTCTTTTTTTCCAGTGTGGAGTTATATTTTTAACAATTTTATCTGCATTACGGGAAGAAATCTGTTCAAATTTATCAGCTTGAGCAGCATAGCCACAAAACTCACATACCCATACATCATAAAATATAGGATTTACAGTTTCATAATAAACACAAAAGTCAGTATCCCTTGAAGATACAATGCAATTTTTTGACTTAACTTTTGTTACTTCAATTTTTTTATCACATACAGGACATGTAATACTTTTGCTATATAGAGCTTCTTCCATAAATATAACCTCACTTATTATAATTTTTTTAGCTTTAGCTAAATAAGTTCACTGCCTGATATGTCCTATCCTAATACGTCCCTTTACCGGTCTATAATAATCTTCTGATATCTTTTCTCTTTCTAAAAGTTTATATTTATCATCATATGTTTCTCTATACACTGCAACTCTCAGGCCTTCTAGTGGTCGTTTTTCAACCACTGTCTCTCCTTGTGACAATGACCAATCATATACCACTTCACTGTTGCCCGGACTTATTCTCTCAAGTATAATAGATTTTAAAGCAACATTATATTTAAAAGGGCTTTTCTTACCTATAAATCTGACAATTATCTTTCCTCCTACAACCTCTGCATTCAATAATATTGCATAATCCTTATTATTTTTAAATTTAAAATCAATATATCCTTCTGCAATTGTTGCATCCTGACCTGGCTCAACATAGCCTAATGGCATAGAATGACTTGCTCTTTCCACTATTCCCAATT
The DNA here is from genome assembly GCF_030848475.1 of Herbivorax alkaliphila. GTDB lineage: Bacteria > Bacillota > Clostridia > Acetivibrionales > Acetivibrionaceae > Herbivorax. The sequence continues at coordinate 72,734 of NZ_JAVDDS010000011.1, read as the reverse complement.
TTGCTTTAAGAGCAGCTACATATAAGGTTGAAGTAACCTGACAAACTCCACCTCCTACACCTTCTATGAACTTATTATTTATAATAACAGGAGCATTTTTATAACCATTCTCCTTTGTTCGAGTTCCTAATGCTCTATCCACTGAAAACACTTGATCTGGTAAAATGATACTGTTATTTATTCTCTCACAGGCCAATTTGATGTTATAAGTTCTGTTAATCTTGTAGGAGTTAAAAGACGTAGAAAAAGAAGCCACAACCTCTTCAATATGTGAAATATCTTCTAATTGTACTTTTGGAATTACTTTTTTGACATTCAAATCAATAGTAGAAAAATTTCTTCTTAGTATACTATTTTCTATCAAATCGATGTTTTTGTCAACATCCATATATTCACCGATAATCTCATTACTATATTTTATACGTCCACTTTTATACTCTGCTGTTGCATTCTTTTCTTTTCTGTCTATTTGATCTTTTACATCTAAAACCATTTCCAAAAGTTCATCATTTGAAAATGTTGCATCTGCAAAAATATCCTTGCCATTTAACCTTAAATTTATTAATTCTTTTACTCTAGTAAACACCCCTCCTTCTCTGCCAACTCTATAACCTTTTATAAGTGTATTTTCCAAAAGAAATCCATAGGAAATATCATTTAATGAAATTTCCCACACCTTATCTTCATACCTTAGCTTTATCTTTTTCTCATTAGTATAATTATAGAGCTTTTTCTCAACAAGTTCCCTTGCTATATCTATATCAAGCCCAGAAACATCTATACCCTCTATACTTACACCTTTATAGAAAGTTTTTTGATTTAATATTGAAAAAAGCCCAAAAAACAATGCTAAACATACAAGTAGCAAAGTAATAAATATAATATTTATTTTTTTCTTTAACAAAAATTTAAGCAACATTTATATACCTTCTATTTAATAAATTCTAAATATATTATATAATTATTGTTGCTTAAATATATATTATTACACACTTTTAAATTTATTTAGAAATAACGCCCTATTCTCAAAGACAAAATCCCGATAATTTAACCAGTTCACTTTAATCTTTGGTAACTGTCAAAATTTCTGTGTCCTCTACGGCTTTTTCAACTAAATCATTTAAGTCAGCCTTTTTTTCTGAAAGAACTATCCTGTCTAATTTTGGCTTTGTATTTGGATGTTTAGGCACAAAAACAGTGCAACAATCTTCATATGGAAGAATTGACGTTTCATAAGTTCCTATTTTTTTTGCCCAACTAACCACTTCATTTTTGTCCATTCCAACAAGCGGTCTAAAAACCGGCAAATCTACCGACTCATTTGTCACTGCAAGACTCTCTATAGTTTGACTTGCTACCTGCCCTATACTCTCTCCTGTAATTAAAGCAACTGCCTCTGTCTTTTTTGCAATTTTTTCTGCGATTTTCATCATAACTCTTCTCATAATTATAGTTGACTGTTCATGCGGGCACCTCTCATTTATTTCTAACTGAATATCAGTAAAGGGAACGATATGAAGATTAATTTTATGACAGTACTCTGCTAAAATTTTAGAAAGATCGATTACTTTTTCCTTTGCACGTTCACTGGTATAAGGATAACTATAAAAGTGAACTGCCTCTATCTCCACACCCCTTTTACCTATCATCCAGCCTGCAACAGGACTGTCAATCCCCCCTGATAGTAAGAGCATAGCCTTTCCATTAGTACCAACAGGCATTCCACAGACAGATGGTATTATCTCTGAATAAATATATGTAAATTCTCTAACCTCCACATATACAATAAATGAAGGATTGTTTACATCCACACTGATTTTTGGAATATTGGATAAAATGTGTGCACCTAACTCTTTACTGATTTCAGGTGAATTCATTGGAAACCGCTTATTTCCCCTTTTTGTTTCAACTTTAAATGTAGAATACCCCTTCTTTTCTACTAGCTCAGTCACCATCTTTAAAGCATTTTCTTTAATTTCATCAAAATCAGAATTTATTTTCCACACAACGCTAACCGATACAATTCCAAATACCTTTGTAAGAAGATTTATACATTCATCAAAATCATAATCTTCTTCAATGGGCTCAACATAAATTCGTGCCTGAGATTTTTTAACACTTGCTTTACCTAGATTATGAATAGCCTTTTTGATATTTTTAATAAGCTTTTTTTCAAATAACGGCCTATTTAAACCTTTAAGCATTATTTCACCATATCTTATCAAAATTACTTTTTCCATCTCAATCCTCCACTTTTTATACTTATTTTAGGCAAAATGCCCTTAAGTTCATTCACTGTATCCTCTATATCTTCCTCTGTATTAACATGTGAAAAACTAAATCTTACAGCCCCGTCAATACATTCAATTGGTAAACCTAAAGCCTTTAATACATGGCTTTGAGAATTTTTTTTAGAAGAACATGCGGCTCCTGTAGATACAAATACATTTCTTTCCTCAAGATGATGAAGAAGTACTTCTCCACGTACATTTTCAAAAGATGCATTTAATATATAAGGCGATGAACCTTCAGGAGATATAATACGCACCCCTCCAACATCAGAAAGAAGTTTCTTTATTAAAGTATTCTTTAAATCTTTACATTTAATATAATTTTTCTCAATATTATCAAAAGTTATGCGAGCAGCAGTTCCAAATCCATATATTCCCGAAACGTTTTCTGTTCCAGATCTAGCAAGGCTTTCCTGCCCTCCTCCTAATAATATTGGCTTAATCCTTATATTTTTATTTTTATAAAGAGCTCCCACGCCTTTAGGACCATGAATTTTGTGAGAACTAATTGTCATCAAATCAATACCTAGCCTTTTAGGAATTATTTTAATTTTCCCATATCCCTGTACAGCGTCAACATGAAGTACAGCATCTTTTTTTATGTTTGCAATTTTTTCTATTGGCTCAACAGTTCCTGTTTCGTTGTTTATATGAATTATACTTATTAAAGATGTCTCATCACATATTTTTTCTTTAATCTCTTCAACATTTACCATACCATCTTTATCTACATTTATAAAATCAACTTTATAACCTTCATCTGATAAAAATTTAAACACCTCTAGCACAGAAGGATGCTCTATTTTAGTTGTTATAATATGTTTTCCCTTCCTTGGATTTCTCTTAAGATATCCTAAAATAGCAAGATTGTTAGCCTCTGTACCTCCTGATGTAAAGTAAACCTCATCTTTTTGAGCTGAAAGTGTTTTAGCAATAATATCTCTTGAGCCTTTAACAAGCTTTTCAGCTTCAATGCCTTTTCTGTGTAGAGATGAAGGATTCCCATAAATATTTTTATTTATATCATTAACAACCTCAATAACGTCATCATATGGTTTTGTAGTTGCACTATTGTCTAAATATATTTCTCTTTTCATTATCTCCCTCCAAATTATCCATAAACATTTTAACATATTAAGTCTATTTTAACCACCCTCTCACTTTTAAGTCTTACAAAACTTTCTATGCTTAAAAATCATAACAAAGACCCCACTTTATAAAAAATGGAGTCTTTGAATAAAACTTACCCTATATTCAAAACTGTCATTTTGAAAAATTATCAGACCTCAATATAGGATAAACCCTTTAAATTTTACATGTTTAAACATAGTCAGAGTTCAGCCATTTCATGTAGTGGTACAGACATTGCATATTAGATTCCGATAAACCTATTATCTCTATACCATATTCATAATAGTCTTTTATTTTAGATTTTCTCACAATTTTTCCATTGAAATTTAATTTGTTAGTTCTATCTAAAATTACTTCAATATCTATTATGTCATCATAATTAAGTACGTCTTTACAATAGACTTTTATACCACCAGAACTAATATTTTTAACAACTGCAAAAATAGTACTAACAAAACCTGAGACTTTAATTGTAGAAGTTAAACTAACATAATATCTCTGATGCTTTCTTAAGTCTTTAAATTTTTCAATTCCACTAACAGAAATACTAACTGTTAATGGATCAATACCATATATATAGCTAATTACACCTGATAAAATATATAGCTCTTTGTTGTGAGAATAATTTATAACGACATGGTCTTCAGGAAAAAATAAGGGGTCTTTTATGCTGTCTTTAATTTTTAAAACAACGTCATTTTCAGTTCTGTCAATAATGGTAGCATTTATGAATTCAAACATTCTAAAATGCTTTAAATCTGCAGGACTATTTATTCTAACTATTTTAGTTAACGTCTTGGTATTTAAAAAACTTAAAATACTCTTTCCTTTATCTAAATCATACTTTGACATAACCCCACTCCTTTAGTTTTAGAGTTCACTCACCACGATTCACTACACGATTTTACAAAATCTCGAAACCTATATACCATAAAAATACCTAGAAACAACAATATATCGATATGATTATATCCGTTTTAGTGGTCAACTATCAAAGTTTTAAACATATTACTAATTATATCACAAAAATTAAAAATCTACAGGGGTTTTTGTATTTTTATCTTATTCTAACAATCCACCTTCTAGACACATGTTATGTTAAGTAAATGAAAATATAAAAGATGAGCATTACAGGCTCTAAACTGCGTAACTTCAGCTTCTGGAATATTGTTTTTCACATTTAATAATATGCACCCAAAATATTTTTATTTCTTTCTTTTTTTAATATGTTATGTTATAATATATATATAGCACAATATTTCCTCCCTAATGGTATAAGGAGATAAACTGTGACTTATGAAACAGGGCAAAATCACTGAAAGGTGATGACGCAAAGCTTTGGGTCTAATGTTTTTAAACGATGATTGCCAGGCTGCCATTAAAAGTTCTGTTTATTCTCTTTTAAATATATTAAGAGGTTATAGTCATACTATTTCCTTATACCGCTTTTTTTTACATTCTAAGCAATGCCTTATTCTAAAGGACAAAATCTCGATGATTTATTTCTTAGTCATTACTAAGAAATTTTTTAATTTATAAGTATTTTAAAAAGTCCATTTTTTTATAATTTTTTTCTAACTGGTTGTTTAAATATGTTTTTGATACTCTTCTCAATTCATTCAGTACTCTATTAGATACTTCAAAATTAAATATGTTTTTCATATTGCTGCAAACTATGTAATATATAGCTTTAGTTGCCCCTTCAGAAAGTTGAACAGCACCTTTATCAAGGGAAGCACATTTTTCACATATAAAACCACACTTTTCAAAGCTAAATAGCATATCACCAAATTCCTTGTTTTCACAATTCAAACATCCTCCAACCCAAGGAGCATATCCTAAAATTGAAAGAAGTTTCATTTCAAATATAGTAAGTATCTGTAAAATTGGTCTGTTTGAATTTGAAAGCATGTGCAAAGAATTTAAAAAAAGCTTTAACAACTTTGTAGCTTGTTGATTTTCCTGAACAATATCATTTATTATCTCTGTCATATGTGCTGCACAGGTTAGCTTTTCAATACTATTTCTAATGTTATAGAAAGGTTCAATGACATCACAGCTATTAATAGAATACATTTCTTTTCCTTTAAAAAGTACAAAGTCGCTATAGCATAAAAGCTGGGTTCCTGCAACAAAACGGCTTTTAGGTCTTCTTGCACCTTTAGCAGAACCAGAAACCTTCCCCATATTTCTAGTAAATAAAGTTACAATTTTATTTGCCTCACCAGTATGAACTTCTTTTATAACAATTCCAGTTGTTTTTACGTAACTCATACTTTTTTATATAAAACCCCCTTGCCAATCCCCTGCATAGGAACTTACAAAAACTAAGGTTTTTATAAGTCCCTATGGTTTAAGTACACTTAATAAGCATAAGGGGCTAAACGCCCCTAGACTTTTATTTACACAAATTATTACACTACACTGCTGTTGATCCAATAGCAACTTCTTCTTTGACCATTTTTGTTTCTTCTATTACTCTCTTTTTTTCTTCAATTTCTTTCAAAAACATATATGTTGTTATGTCTCCTGTATTTTCAAATGCCTTCCACGCAAAATCTTTTAACATAAATGTAGTCCCCCTCTTTTTTTCTTCTCAATAATTAGGGTTCACTTATTCTATTTTTGTATACCAGAAAAATTTTTACTAAAATTCAAAAACCTTATGTTACTTTTTATATCCTAAAGTTTTCAGCATAAAATCATTATTTCTCCAATCTGACTTTATCTTAACCCATAATTCCAAAAAAACTTTATTGCCTAATAAATTTTCAATATCCGTCCTTGAAAGAGTACCTATTTTTTTAAGCATGCTTCCGTTTTTCCCTATCAAAATACCTTTGTGAGTAGGTCTTTCACAATAAATATTTGCCTGAATATCAATTATATCCTTATCCTTTCTATCTTTAAAGCTAATTACCTCAACTCCTATGCCATGAGGAACTTCATCACTTAGAAGTTCTAATACTTTTTCTCTTATAAGTTCTGCTACAATAATCTTTTCTGGTTGATCTGTAATCATATCATCAGAAAAATATTTAGGACCTTTAGGTAAAATTTCCTTTGTTTCATTAATAATTATATCTACACATGCATCTTTAACAGCCGATATAGGTATAATTTCTTTAAAATCCATTGCATCTTTATATTGAGCTATTACATTTAGCAACTCATCTTTTGAAATAAGATCAATTTTATTGATAATTAAAAAAACTGGTGTTTTAATTTTTTTTAATTGTTCTATAATATATAAATCTCCTGAACCAGGTTTTAAATGCTGTGCCTCTACCAAAAAAAACACTACATCAACCTCATTTAGAGTATCCTGTGCTACATTAACCATGTAGTCACCAAGCTTTGTTTTTGGCTTATGTATACCAGGAGTATCTATAAAAACCATCTGATAATCCTCGCCAGTCACAATAGATTTTATTGTATTTCTGGTAGTCTGCGGCTTGTTTGACATAATAGCTATTTTCTCGCCTAAAATTTTATTTAAAAGTGTAGACTTTCCTACATTAGGTCTTCCAATGATTGACACAAATCCTGATTTAAACCCCATATATATCACCTCATATTTATACTTGTCCTTTTTTTATTATAACCTATTATTAATTCTGTAAAACAAAATCTTTAAAATTAAAAATCTTTAAAAGCACAGGGTAAAAGCTCATCTAGAGTAAAAGCTTTAAAATCGCCATTTTTGTTTCCACAAATAATTTTTGTGCTTTTATCTCCAAACTCCAAAATCACCTGCCTACATATACCGCATGGAAATGTAATGCTGTCATTGTCACCGCAGACAGCCACAGCCTTTATTTTCAACTCTCCTTCTGAAACAGCTTTAAATACCGCTGTTCTCTCTGCACAATTTGTTGCACCAAAACTGGCGTTTTCAATGTTAACACCAGTATAAACCTTTTCATTATCCGTTAAAACAGCTGCACCAACTGAAAATTTTGAATACGGAGAATAGGAATTTTTCTTTATGTCCATAGCTATATTTAAAAGTTTTTTATCATCCATTCTTTTATACACCCCCATCTTTATCACTCTTGTATTAAAAAACCTCTTTTTTAATAACTTTTATGCTTTTACATATGTGATTTTTTTAATATTTGACCTAAAATTTTCTAAGTATGAAAAATACTAAATAAAAACAATGTCACCAAAAAACCAATAACAGTTCCAACAAACACCTCTGTAAAACTATGTATTTTTGCTTCTATACGACTTTGTACAACAAGAAACAATAGTATCAAACACAATATAGTTATTTTTATATTAAAAGACCAAAGAGCAACAGCAGTTGTAATTGAAGATGCAATTGCTGCATGTCCACTTGGCATACCTCCTCTTAAAGGCGTATAATTAGGTGAAAAAGATTTTATAACAAGTACTATTATTATAGTAATTACAACTGCAATAATAGCAACATGCATTGGATATTGCCGTATTCTTTCAACACCTTTTTCCAGTCCTGTACTCACTCTGTCAAAAAAAATAAAATATCCTATGACAACAGAAATAAAAGAAGCAACTAATACTCCGCCTGCTGCAACATCCTTAATAATTTTTATTTTTGGATGATACCCTGTTGTTATCAAATCCACAATAACTTCAATTGCAGTGTTGAATATCTCCGCAGTTATTACCATTCCTATTGCAAAACAAATAACTATAAACTCAAGCTTTGTAATGTCTAAAAATAAGCTCATTAAAAGAACTGCTATTGAAATTCCTACATGTATCTTCATGTTACGCTCACTTTTAATGGCATAAATTATTCCTTTTATTGCATTGTTAAAGCTGTCAAATAGATTTTTATTCTTCATAAATCCATACCTCAAGTTATACATTTTAAGAAATGAAATTATTCCTTTAAAAGGTGAGTTTATATTCTTTCTAATCCCATTTTATTCAAAACCTTATCTTGCTTTTCAAACATTTTCTTCTCTCTTTCCACTGTATCATGATCATATCCAAGCAAATGATATACTCCATGAGTCAGTAAAAATATTAATTCCCTTTCAAAAGAATGACCATAATCTAAAGACTGTGCCACAGTCTTTTCAATAGAAATAACAATATCTCCTAAAATAATTACTCCTTCATCTTTGTCAAAATCACCACAACTTGATTTTATTGTTCCTTCATGCATATCTACAATTGGAAAAGACAAAACATCAGTTACTTTATCAATGTTTCTGTATTCTAAATTCATCTGTCTTATCTTTTCATCATCAACAATCATAATGTCAACATCATATGGATAGTCAAAGTTCTCACTCCCTATAATATTTTTTACTGCATCATTCATTAAATTAACAATTTTATCATTTAACTCAACTCTATCCTGTAAATTTTCAATATAAACTCCCATTTATCTAATCTCCTCCTGCTAATATTTCAAAAAGCATTACAAATTCTAACTCTTTTCATCAGTAGATAACTTTTCGTTTGTTGTCGCAATCTCCTCAGAAGCCTCTTCTGATTCATCAGACTTATTATTATCGCCTTTTTCATTTTTTTGAACTTCTTTTTTAATGTTCGGGTATTCTTCTCTTGCATGAAAAAATCCACTAAAAACTTTCATAAAAGATTTTGCAATACCATCTAAGTCTTTAAGTGTTAATTCACAATGATCAAGCTGACCATCATTTAGTTTGTCTTTAATAATTTTTCTAATTAACCCTTCAATCTTTCCTTCTGTCTTATCAGGCATAGATCTAACAGCAGCTTCCACAGAATCTGCAAGCATTACTACTGCCCCTTCCTTAGACTTAGGCTTTACCCCTTCATATCTAAATTTAGACTCATCCACCATTTCACTTTTTTCAGATTTTTTTGCTTTATGAAAAAAATATGCCACTAAAGTAGTCCCGTGATGCTGTAATATTATATCTTTTATTGCAAGAGGTATTTTGTATTTTTTCGCCATTTCCATACCATCAGTAACATGCGATGTAATAACAAGTGCACTTAAGTTGGGTGTCATTTTATGATGTGGGTTTTCTGTCATCTGATTTTCTGAAAAGAAATTTGGCCTTTTAAGCTTTCCTATATCATGAAAATACGCACCAACTCTTGCAAGCAAGGCATTACCCCCTACTGCTTCCGCTCCAACTTCTGCTAAGTTTCCTACCATCAAACTGTGATGATAAGTTCCCGGGGCTTCTGTAAGCAATCTTTTTAAAAGTGGCTGATTTGGATTTCCAAGTTCTAATAGGCGCATTGGAGTTATTATATTAAATGTACTTTCTAGTGTTGGTAAAAGCCCAATGGTAAATACCGTAGATATAAGGCCATTAACTAAAACAATAGCCCCATCTTGTAAAATCGTGTTCCATCCAGACTTATGTATCAAATTTATTGGAACAATAGCAACAACATTTAAAAGGGCAATCATTCCACCAGCTATAGTAAGTTTATTTCTTTGGTTCGCCCTTGAAACAAGAAAAGCTGAAAAAGTTCCACTTATAAGTGCCATAAACATAAACTTGAATTCTCCATTTGTCATAATTGAAATCGCAATGGTTAAAACTAAATTTACCATCAGAGCAAGTTTAACATTCAATAGTATAGATATTAGCATTGTAGCTAAAAATATTGGTATCAGCAATGTAGAATACTCATGCACCCATCTTGCAATAAAAAGTGTAAGCAAAATAACAATTGATAAAAGTATCAAGTCATTCCTATTATACAAAACCTTTTTACAAAAGTTGTTCATGTATAAAATCAATAAGAGTAAAAGCATTACTAGAATAGTCAATATTGCTAATGCAAGTAAGTAATCAAACCTGCTTTTAGTCTCTAAAAGATTCAACTCCTCAAGGATTTTCAATTTATCTTCTGTTACAGTATCACCTACACTAAGTATTCTCTGTCCCTTTTCAATTGTAACAATATTAGCAGGATCATTATATGCCTGTTCTTTTTTTATCCTTGTAGCAACAGTATCAATTGTTCTATTGGGCTTTAAAATATAATTAGACACAATAATTCCAATATTTTTAAGTTCTTGATTTAAATTGCTGTTAGATATATTGTTTTGAAGCTCAACAATTCTAGCTGCTAAATTATCTTCTGTAATATCCTCTATCATGATATCGCTAATCATTTCCATCATTACATTTTCAAATTCTTCTATTTCTTCATCCTCTGCTTCTGAAATAAGATAAATAATCTGTTCTTCTGAAAACTCATAACCTGTCTCCTCACTGCGCTCTTCTATTGACAAAACAGCTTTTTCAAGTTCTTTCTCAAAAAGCTCATCATAATCATCATCCATTTCAAGTTCTAATGAACTGATAGTTTTATTGAAATTATTTCTTGTTCTGTTAACCAAAGATAAGAAACTGGTTAATTTGTTCATAACTAATATAGAGGCATCCCTTATTTCTTTCATTTCAGGTTCCTCAGCCTCTGCTGCTTCAATAGAATTTTGTTCTGTCTTTATAGTATTTACTATATCCCTAGGAGCTGTTATATCATATTCAGATTTAGTATCTAAAGTCATCCTGTACCTTTTAGGAGTAGACCCATGTAGTACAATAGAAAATGCAATAATAAGAGTAAAGACAGCAATAATTATTCTTTGCATCCTTTTATCTTTAAAATTAATCTTTAAATTGCCATTAGCATCTTTTTTCTTTTCTTTAGTCATTATAATACTCTCCTCTTAAAAGAAGTCAGGAACGCTTACTTTTCAATTTATCGTATTTTTCATAAGCTTGTATTATTTTTTGAACCAGTTCATGCCTTACTACATCCCTGTCAGATAAATATACAAAACCTAGACCTTTAATATTTTTTAAAATCTTAATAACTTCTTTTAAACCAGACTTTTTGTCCTGTGGCAAATCCATCTGAGTTATATCCCCAGTTACAACAGCTTTAGAACCAAATCCAATACGGGTTAAAAACATTTTCATTTGTTCAGGTGTGGTGTTTTGTGCTTCATCTAATATTATAAAGGAATCATCTAAAGTTCTTCCTCTCATATAAGCTAAAGGCACAACTTCAATCATACCCTTTTCAACATATTTTTGATAAGCATCAAATCCCATCATCTCGTAAAGAGAATCATATAAAGGCCTTAAATATGGATCCACTTTATTCTGCAAATCCCCTGGCAAAAAACCAAGCTTCTCACCTGCTTCTACAGCAGGTCTTGTAAGAACTATTCTGTCCACTTCTTTGTTTTTAAAAGCAGTCACTGCCATTGCTACAGCTAAAAAAGTCTTCCCTGTACCAGCAGGCCCAATGCCAAAAACCACATCATTAGTTCTTATTGTATCCACATATTTCTTCTGACCATGGGTTTTACATTTAATTTGCTTACCTCTTGCTGTAGTACAAATATTCTCAGCACTAAAATCTTTAACCTTGTCTATATGATTTTCACTTGCCAGTTGCACCAAATAACCAACGCTTTGTTTGGTTATAATATCTCCCTGTGCAACAAGGCTTATTAAACGTTTGAGAACAGTTTTAGCTTTTGAAACTTCTTCCTCACAACCTGATACCTTTATTTCATTGTCCCGAGAGATTATTTTTACATCAAATGCATCCTCTATAACTTGAACATTTTCATCAAAATTACCAAACAACTGCATGGCATGTTCAATTCTATCAACTTCTAATGTTATTTCTTTAAGACTTCCCAATCATTCTCCTCCAATCTTTTTTGTTATTCCAATGTTTTCTATACACTCAACAATAACATCTGCATAAATGCTACCATCATCTTTTTCTAAAAAATTAACCTTTTTATCTGCAATCTGTGATTCTTCAGGTGCTACCTTTAAAATCTCATTATATGCCGCATCTACAGCAGCCTCTTTAGCTTCCTCAATAGAAACTTTAGCTTCAACAATCACATTTTCATAATATCTTTCGACAATAATACCAAATGGCAACACTAAATTTTCACCTATTGACAATACTTTTTTTGTCTTTTCTTCTTCATGCTCTTCATAGTCCACCTCTTTATGAAAAAAGGGAACTGTTTTTCTAAAAAACATTAAAGAAACATTATTTTTTTTACTTCCCGTCCTTATCTCTTCTGTTACCTTTAAATGTATTGGTTGCTTGTTTTCATACCATGTCCTAGCCATTACCTCACCCATTGCATGAACCACTCTAAAATCTTCCTCATCTAAGATAGGTATAGAACCTGATATTAGTACATCACCTTTTTTTACAGTATCTCCTTCACTTAACGTGGAATAACCATCTTTTACAATCAAAGATTCAATAATACCATCTTTAGATGCCACCACATCACAGGGTACATCCTTAGGAATTATTTTAGGTGGTTCTACTCTCTCAGCTACATTAACCTTTAACTTAGTGCCTTGTATCATGACATTTACCCAAGATAGCTCATCTATTTCAATAATAATACTGTTTGCAAGGCTTTCTGTATTAACTCCATATTTTAATATTCCAGGCCCAATTCCTTTTTCATCCAAGTAATCCATTATCAGCTCAGTCTCGACTTTTTCATTTCCTGTAATTTCAACTGTCCATACGAATGATGTCATGATATAAAAAAGTACAACAAACACTAACGATCCAAGTATAAAAGTTTTTCTTTCTTTATACCTGCTTATTATAAAGGGTATTCCCTTTTTTTCAATAATTCTTACGCTACATCCAGTTTTTCTAGCAACAGGTCTTAAAAGCCTAAAGCCTTTTATACTGATTTTAAGTTTCATCTTGCTGTTTTTTTTCTTTTTAATATCCCATAAATATATCTGCCTTTTAATACATATATTGACAAACTTCTCTAAGAAATATCCTTCAACCATTATAATAACATATCCTCTGATATAATTCCACAATCTTAATAATAACATTTTGATTCTCCCATATATCTTTTAATCTAGCTTCATACTATTAAAGATGAAGATCAATATCCCAGAAACTAAAGTTTATTCACTCCATATTTTCATTCACTTAAAAACCTAAGCTCGTACTCACTCACTTCAAAAACTCTACAGATGTTATTTCACCATAAATCAACAAATCCTCTGATGTTATTTCCTTAATAAAAAGTTTATTTCCCACAACCCTTATAATGCCTTTATTAGTATTTATTCTTAACCTGTCGTTTTCATACTCAATAATGCCTTTATAGTTTTCAACCACCATATTTTTATTACCGTACATAGTGGTTTTAGGTAAGTCCAATATAATTTCTTTTGGAATCTCTAAAAACTCAGCCATCTTTTCTTTAATGCTGTTTTTATTTTTTTCAGCTTTTTTTTTTCTCCCTGACATAGGTACTCTCCCTGTAATAATTATTTTGCTTTTATTTGTTTTAAAGCTCTGCCTTCTATTAGGCGAAGTTTTTATTATAAGTCATTTACATCTCCAAATTCAAATCCTCTCTCTCTAGCTCCCTTAATAATCATGTCAATTGCGTCTGCATTATCCTTTGAGACTGCATGAAGTAAAATCACTGCACCATTGTGAAGATTGTTCATAACCTTTTCATAGGCATACTCTTTACCTCTAATTCTATCTGTATACCAATCATCATATGCAAAGCTCCAAAAGAGATTTGTATATCCAAGTTTTTTTGTAACAGCCAGTGTTCTCTCACTATATTCTCCCTTAGGAGGTCTTAAATATTTCATGTTTTCACCGAAAATATCATAAAAAGCTCTATCAAGGCCTAAAATTTCTTCTTCTATCTTTTGGTCAGCAATACTTGGAAGGCTTGGATGGTGTACTGTATGATTCCCAACCACGTGTCCTTCTTCGACCATTCTTCTTACAAAGTCTTCATGCTCTTTTAAATAGGGACCTGTTATAAAAAATATGGCATTAACATTGTTATCTCTTAGAGCATCAAGAATCTTAGCAGTATAACCTTTTTCATAACCCTCATCAAAAGTAAGATATATTTTGTTTTGAGAAGTATCCCCTAAGTAGGCACCTCCATATTTTTCTAAAAGCTCTGGAGCACCGGGATCTGCATCAGGTATTTCATTATAACCATTCCTTGATATTCCCCACCTTAATAATTTATTGCTATGGGAATCTGTACTAAATGCATCTACAAAAACATCTTCGTACTCAGGTATTTCATCTATTACTCCTTCACTTAAAAGTCCTGTAATTTCATTGCTAAAATCTATATTTTCAAGACTGACAGAATAGACCTCTTTTAAATCAGGCTCTTTTAGCTCATCTCCACTTGTTTTTTCTCCTGTTATAAAGTAAACTGCAATAATAATAGCCAATACAATAAAACCAATAAAAGCTTTATTTTTCATACTAACCCTCCATATAAGTCAAGTAATATCCACCTACAATATTTATATAATTAAATATCACAAAAAATAACCTGTTCAATATAAAAAAGTCGGCTTCGCCGATTTAAAGCTAGGGTAATTCTTTAAAGTACAGCCTTTCGGTAGACTTTTTTGATGCCAGAAAGCAATGCTCTTTCTTAGCCATTAAAAAAAAACACCTCCTTAACAGGAAGTGCTTTGAGATTTGTGTAAAATCTTGCATATATCTATCAATCTACAGGACTTAACAAATCATATTTTAAAACTGAACCATCATCTCTTATCGCGGGAATAACTATATCTTCTTTTTTTTCAACACTGATTTGATAACCAGCCCTCCTTAACATATCTACAATTCCTTCCAACATATGCAATGAATTGTCCAGTTTAACAGGGTCACCAATAACTTTTATAGTAAAAGGCGGCATATATTGTCTTCCATTTATCATCCATTTAGTAAAATCTTCCACTCCTTTAATCTCTGACATAGCTACTACTCTTTCATCATTTATCGATATTGCTTGAGCTTCTGATGCCTTTAAATCATTAATTAGCTCACCAAAACTATATGGACGTCTCATCCAAACAGCCATGTCAGCATCAACTGTTATAACAACACCATCTCCTTTTACATCAACTAGTCCTGCAATTATTTCAGCTCTTTCTATTTCTCTTATAATAGTTCGTTCAAGCATTTCAACATCGTCTATAGCATTCTTATACTCAGAGAGCTGATTTTGCAATTCCTCATTTCTACTTTTTAAGCTCTCATTTATTCTCTTTTCTTCAATAAGCTCATCTCTTAAATCTCCAAGCCCTTCACTATATATAGCATCAACAGCTCCCTCACTGTTAATACTTCTATACTGCCAAGACAGCATAGCACCTAACACAACACATACTAAAGCTATAGATATACTTCTGGCAAATTTCATCATCTTAAGCCTCCACTTTTTCTTTGCTGATTTTCCTTTCTTGAATCAATATACATATTTTAACAACGGATCCTCACCACTAATTTTAGGAATTATTATATCTTCCTTTCTTTCAAATTCTACTTCAAATGAACCTCTACGCCATCCTGTTTCAAATATTAATTCAATGGCATATATTAAATAATCTATATTATTAGGTGGCAATATAGCTTTAATAATATATGTTCCTTCATGATAATTGCCATTTATTTTATATACATTATCCTCTACAGCCTCAATCTCTGTTAAAACTGTAATTCTTTCCCCATTTATTGATATTGCCTGAGCTTCCCATGCTCTGAGCTGATTAATAACATTTAAAAAATCGCTTTCCGACATGTATCTATAAATAGGATCTATTGTAATAACAACACCTTCCCCTTTTACATCAACCAACCCTGCCAAAATTTGAGCATTTTTCATTTCTCTTCTTATTGTTTCGTCTATTTTTTGAATATCATCTTTTGCATATATATAATCATTTGTGTCTTTTTTTATTTCTTCAAGTCTTTCTTTTAAATTTTCATTTATTCTTTTTTCCTCAATAAGCTCTTCCTGTAAAGTATAAATATTTGTTCTTTGAGAACTTGTAGATCTATTATTGTTATCAATGCTCTTGTACTGCCAAGATACCATCGTTCCAATCAAAAAACAAATAATTGTCATAACCAAAATTCTTGTAAATTTTATCATTCAATAACCTCCACAACATTAGTCAAAATATCAGTATTTCCACTATATTTGGGTATAACAATATTTTTTTCATCTCTTATTTGATACCTTATGTTGTATACATCAAAAGTCGTAATTACCATAGAACTATTTAAAAAAGCCTCTCTAATTTTCTCTGCATCTCCAATAACTTTTATTTCATAGGGTACAGGGTATCTGTTTCTATTAATTCTCACCGTAGGACCTGCACAAACTATTTCAGTTGTAGATAATATCCTTTCATTATTTATAGATATAGCAATAGGTTCTGCCTTTTTTATATCATTTAACACTTCATACAAACTAAAATCATGCAGTACATAGTTAGAAACATCAGCACCTTCCACCTTTTCAAGTGCATCATTTAAAGTTATAATCACTCCGTCACCAACCACTTCTGTAAGACCTGCTGCCACTCTTGCCCTTTCCCATTCCTGGGTAATATCTGTGCTATCTCCCTCTTCCATTATATCTCTCAATATCGTATCTCTTCTCTTTATGCTTTCATTTAGCTCATCTCTCAAATTATTTCCAATCATTTTTTCACGTTCAAGCTCTTCTTGCAAAGACTCTACTGTTTCATCAGTTGACACCTCTTCTTCATTTGTGCTCATTACACTTCTAAATTGTAATGCCAGCACAAACCCTAAAATCATAAATACAAGCATCATTACATTTTTTTTATCACTTTTTATCATATTAAAACTTCCCTTTAGAGTTTTTAGATTTTAAACACCTTTAATTATAATTCTACAACAAAAAAAACCTATTTCAAGTAAATTAACAAATTCTTAAAAAAGTTTTTTAAGCAGGCTCCCTATAACGGAATTTACTAGTTTAATTATACTTTTTTTTCTAGCCCATGACAAGGCATTAGAAAAATTTTAATTTTCATAAAAATTACACTATAAAACTTTTATTTTGTGGTATAAAATATATAATAGAAAATAAAGCGAGGTGATACATATATGTTTTATCAAGTAAGATACCAAACAGGTGAAATTAAAGATGTTGCTAAAGAAATGAAAACTGGAAAAATACCATGTATGGATGTTAAGGATATGGACGAATTTATGTGGGTTACTAAAGAACTTGTAAAACAAGGTGTGTTTTTAGTTGAAAGTATACCTTTTGACAAAAGTGCAAGAAATCCAATAAAAGAACCTGAGTTTGAATTTAGAGCTGCATTTTCTTCTAATAAACCAGATTCTAATAATCCAATTGACAAGGACAATTTTATGTATATTGACTTTTACTTTGATCCATACGAAGAAAAAGATTATCAATCTATATTTGGAGATTAATTTACCAAAACTTTATATAAATTTTAGGGCATCAAGCCCTTTCGATATGAATTCTTTCACTTTTTTCCAAGACTTTATAAAAGGATGAAGATTTAAAATCTACCAATCTTCATCCTTTTTAAAACATTTTTCTCTTTACTTCTTAAAACTTTCATCAACTTTTATTTATCTCTCTTACTTTGTTTACATATTGATTGGTCAATTCCTCTGCAAATTCAGCTGAAAAACTTTCACTTTTTATTTTGCACAAAGGCTGCTCTGCATCTGGAAGAACTAAAACCCATCCCCCATCTTTAAATATTTTTACTCCTTCTAAAGTCTCTATACTTTCATTTTCATTTTCCTGTATTATTTGACGAATAACTTTTCCTTTAGAATTCCACGAACACTCAACTTCCCTCTCATTTATGTGAAAATCCGGTATCATGTCCACTAAATCTGACAGCATATAATTGTTTTCTTTCATAAAATCTAAAATTTTAACAATTCCAGCTATAGCATCAAAATTAAGTATAAACTGGTCATATACCTGTTCTTTTATATCACTTGCTAAAATCTTATTCATCAAATCCTGATGAGAAGTTTTAGTTCTTACTACTTTCCCATTATTTTTATCTGCCAGCTGTTCAATTACGTGACTGGTTGAAATTGGCACAACCACCGTTCCTCCATCAATGTTACGAAACATAATAAGTGAAATAAGTGCAGTAAACATATCATCTGTAACAATTCTTCCTGCATTATCAACTAGCATCATCTTTTCAGAAGTATCTTCAATAGAAACTCCTAAATCAAAATCTCCCATACTAACCATCTTAGCAAAATACTCTCTATTATTTATATTCATTTCTTTATTTCCATAATTAATATTAATATTTACCTTCTCTATTGAACATCCTAGACCTGTTAACAACTCTGTAACACTATTTAATATAGATTCTGATGAAGAATTTAAAGCAATCTTATAGTTTAATTTTTCAGATCTCACATTATTCACTATACTTCTAAGATAAAACTTGGTGTAATCAGGTATAACCTCAACATCTTTAATAGAACTTCCTTCACACCTACTAAAATCTTCTCTTTGAAACATTGTCTCTATTTTTCTCTCTGTTCCCCTCTCTATATTGCTTCCATTTTTATCTATAAAATCAATTTGCAATCTTCCTACATTTCTACTTGAAGTACCAATATGAATTCCTCCATCTGCACCATAAAATCTAACTGCAGATCTTATAACTGGTAAATGCATGGTTCCAAAGTCTAGCACCTTTAATCCTGCTGATACTAAGCCTGCAACAAAAGAAATTTTCAACATTTTTGCTGGATTTGAATTGTCTGAACTAACTGCCACTCTACCTTTCCCCTTAAATATAGATCCATATGCAGCACCTAATTTAGATGCATACTCCGGCGTTATATCTACATTTATTTCTCCTGCCATTCCTCTGAAACCAAAAATAGAACGTATAAACTTAGATCCCCACACAAGATTTGAGTTAACCTCTGTTTCTTCTTCTACAATTTTATCAGGCCATATTTTTATATTAGGCTTTATTATTGCATTTTCTTTAACAACCGTCCCGTCACCAATAACTGAATTTTCAAAAGAGGATACATTTTCTTTAAGGTTTACCTTATCGCAAACAACTGCACCTCTTAGTTGAATATTACTTTCCAAAACACTGTTTTTCCATATAACGCTTCTTTTTATTCCACTTCTTTCACCAACTATATTATTTTCTCCTAAAACTGTAAAACTTCCTAACACAGCACCTTTTTTTATCTTTGTATTTGCTCCTATTACACATGGAGCTTCTATTATCACATTATCTTCAATACTACAATCTTCCCCTGCCCATACTCCATTCTCAATCTCATTTCCAGGTATACTTACATTTACACGTTTTTCTAGCACATCCTTATGAGCTTGGCTATATGCATTTAAGTCTCCTATGTCACACCAATACTCTTCACTTACATATCCATACATAGGCTTATTATCTTTTAGCAAAAGTGGAAAAAGGTCTTTGCTAAAATCAAATATTTCATCTTTATTATAATACTTTAACACTTCCGGTGAAAGAATGTATATTCCAGTATTTACTGTATCACTAAAAACTTCGCCCCAGCTTGGTTTTTCTAAAAATCTAGTTATTCTACCTTCTTCATCAGTTACAACCACACCATACTCAAGTGGAATCTCAACTTTTTTAAGAACGAGGGTAGCCATTGACTTTTTACTAAAATGAAAATCTATAGCCTTACTCAAATCAATATCCGTAAGTGCATCACCGCTTATGACAATAAAAGTATCATCTAGAAAATCTTCTGCATTCTTAACACTCCCAGCTGTCCCCATTGGTTTATCTTCTATATAATACTTTAAATTTACACCATATTCTCTTCCATCATTAAAATAATTTTTAATTTTATTAGGCATATACTGCAATGTAACAGCAATATCTGTAAGGCTGTGTTTTTTCAGTAACTCTATAATATGCTCCATAACAGGTTTATTCACCATAGGTACCATAGGTTTAGGAATATTACATGTAAGCGGCCTTAGCCTAGTACCTTCTCCTCCCGCCATGATAACTGATTTCATTTAATTCATCCTTTCATTAATTTATTACTTAAAACACAAAAACCATTTATAAACTAATTACTTTTCTCAACTCTCTAAAACAAAGTTTTGCTATACTTTTCTCAAAGAATTTTTTATCATAAGTTTTTAAAAATAAACATTATACAACTCAAAATTTAAAATGTAATTTACTTAGTTTAGTTCTACATAATTAAAGCTTTTGTAATATTGACATATTTAATTCATTTTAAAATTATTCAAGTTTGTTATTTTTTGTTTTTTAAAAGAGAGAATTTCTCTAATAGTAACATTTTATTTTGCTATAAAATATAATAATGCAAAGGGGGAATAATTATGTTTTTTTATAATAGACATTTATATTCACAAAGGCCAAAAATAGAACATAAACAATCAAATAATAAAGAAACCGTAGATATACCAAATCTAAAAAAGGTGATTTTAGAAAGCCTAGAATATCTATCTGACAATATGGATCAATTAAAAGAAACAATTAATAAACTCAATGAAAAAATAGACAATATCGAGGCAAAACAAAATTTTTTAGAAAACCAAATTGACCCGGAAAACCTTTCAGAAGATAGAATTTCCCAATCTGATTTATTAAACATTAAGTCAGAACTTGATTTATTAAAAAAAGAAAAAAATAATTACCAAAACAATGACCATTATTTAGAACCAAATAACCAACCTGTTATGCCTGGCTCTGGATTTGCAAGTATAACAACAGAATACTTAAAAAATCTCAAGGACAAATAATTTATTTTTAAGTAACATAAATTCATTATTTGAATATTATGCTAAGTAATGGTTAGGAAATAACATCCCATTCTCATCGCCCAAAACACGTTAAATCATCAGGATTTTGTCTTTGAGAATAGGGCGTTATTTCTAAGGCATTCCTAAGTCAGTAAAGTAAATTTTTATTTTTGAAAGGAGACTTATATTATGAAATATCAACAGGATTTTATTGGCTCAAAATCTGAATTTGCGGAGTTTATTAAAAAAACCTTTCCAGAACTTTTTGCGGAAAAACTTAATGTAGAAGGAAAAACTGTAGTAATTCCCGGGGATAAAGAATTAAATTACAAATTAAAATTCACTGAAGATAACAGAGGTGCTTCTTTCCTTTTAAAAGCTTCTTGGGATAATGAAATCGAAGAGGAAGACGACGATGACGATGACGATGAAATGTATGTTGACTAAAAAATTAATTCTCACACTATAAAGACACTTTAATGTACTTATCTTAAATGAAGGCAAAAACAAGGATGTGATTTAAATGAGGGTAATACTCATAACTGGAGGCACAGGATTTATCGGCAGTAACTTTATAAAATACTTTATACGTAGAAACAAAGATTTTGTTGTTATAAATATGGATAATCTTGGTCCTATGTCAAATCTCAATAATCTTAAGGAGTTAGAGAGATCTCCAAGATATCATTTTGTAAATGGAAGCATATGCAACCAAGAACTTGTTAACTATGTTATAAAAAGACATAGACCAGATATAATAATTAATTTTGCAGCGGAAACAAATGTAAATAAAAGCCTTGCAAACCCTATGATATTTTCACAGACAAATATACTCGGTACTCTTACTCTTTTAGAAAGTGCAAGGTATTTTTGGGGTAAGAACAATTTTAAAGGCAAACGTTTTATTCAATTATCCACTTCTCAGGTTTATGGAAGTACTTACAAAGAAGATGATTTCTTTACAGAAGAATCCCCTATTTCCCCACAAAACCCTTATGCAGCATCAAAGGCCAGTGCTGATCTTGTTGTAAAATCCTTTTATGACTCTTATGGATTTCCTGCAATAATAGCAAGGTGTTGCCAGAACTATGGACCTTTTCAAAATACTGAAGAATTTATTCCATCATGCATTATTAATATCTTAAATAATAGAGACATTTCTACAAAACCTGATGTATTGACAAAAAAAGAGTGGATTCATGTTTTAGATAACTGTGTTGGTCTAATAAGAATAATTTTTTACGGAAAAACAGGGGAAATTTATAATATAGGTTCAGGATATGAACTTTCAAACTACGAAATAGCTCAGGAACTTTTAAAACTTTCAGGTAAAACTTATGATACAGTTAAACCTGAAAGCAACATACGCTGTGGTTTAAATAGTTACAAATTAAAAAATAATTTAAAATGGGGTGTAAAATATCCTATTGCAGAAGGATTAATAGATACCATCCACTGGTACAAGTCAGCTTTTCTCAATAAGAATATATAGTGACTACAAAGAAAAGCACTCTAAAAATAATGTTTATAGGGTGCTTTTTCTTTGTCTTAAATACCATTATCCATTTAAAAACTCAAAACATAGTCCTCACTTTAGACTAAAGTGAGGACTATCAGTTATCGGTGGGGGTTATCTACTGGAAGTGTTTTTATATTTATATATTAATATCATAGTAGTAGGCTCTCTCAGGTGTTATAACTTCTTTGTATACTTTGCATTCTGGTAATCCTGAGCGTCTTATCAAATCAATTGATTTATTAAGATCTGCATATTGAAATTTAACTCCCAAATTACAAAGATCTGTCATTATTTCTCTTGGCATATAAGTTATTTCACAACTTACACCTTCATCCTTCATTCTGCGTTCAAGTATAAATGCATGTGACCTTACTTCTACACCTGCATAATAATATTCCATAAGCTCACCCCGAATTACTCTTCACTATATTCTCTTTTTTTGTCTAATGGATTCCATTTTTGATCTGGAAAAAATTTATCAGGGAATGGTGTTTTTCTCCTATCATTAAATGTCTTACAGTTCTGAGCATGTGTAACAACCTGCTCAGGAGGCACTGGACAGTATCCATATGATGGCATCAATAACTGTACAACACACTCGCATTTAACAATAAAAAACACTCCTATGTCAAGGGTTAACATACCAGTAGCTTGGTTTAGCACATCATTAAAAGCTTCAGCTAATGCTTCAACTTTTATAAGTGTTCCCTCAGCATCACGTTTTTTCTTTTTCTTAGGACTAGTCCAGAAATTATCACATGTCTTTGCGGCTCCTACCTGTGCTATACAGTTAGGACAGTAAATTTCGTTAACTGTGATATTAAAAGCCGCTTCATCAACCTGTTCTAATTGTTCTACTCCGTCAGAATAGTGAATTCTGTACCTTAACTTAACAAACAACTTTAATTTTTTATAACCTGGTCTTGTAAGTGAGTCTGTTTTTGAGATAACTTTAACTTCCACAATATTAAAGTCAGTGGCACCTTCATAAGTAAATACTGGATGACATATCTCTCCACCTTTTTTCAGGACAACCGTTCTGGATATACAATCTCTTAATGCAACCTGGTCAAATACCTTTGGAACTTGTATACACACCAACTCATTAGGCGGTGGAAAACAACCTGGATTTAAAATCTGACCCGCTTCAATTTTAGGACAACGTTCGCTAGACATAAAAAAACCTCCTTTTTACATAATACCTTAAAATATCCTGATGTCATTTGTGATTTATCCATTATTTTATCCATGCTCATCAATGAGCTGTAAGTATTCATCTACACTATTATTATATTAGGTATTATAAAAAAGGTTACACTTTTAAAGCATTATAGAAAAAAAATTGACATAATCAAATCTCTTTATTCACTCACTAGTAAATAGTTTTTTTTGCAAATTCAAAGTCTCATTCATACTCCCTGTCCTATATCCCTTTAAATCTAAGGCTGTATATAAAAAACCAATTTCTTTTAACTTATTTGATACACCCTCCATTACATTTTCATTAAAAAATTTTGATCTTTCATTTGAAGCTACTTCTATTCGTGCTATATCACCATGATGCCTTACTCTTACCTGTTTAAATCCCAGCTTGAGTAGATACTCCTCTGCCCTATCCACCATTTTAAGCTTTTTAGATGTTATTTTTTGACCATATGGAAACCTTGAAGACAAACATGCAAATGCAGGTTTGTTCCATGTTGAAAGATTCATTTCCTTTGACAATTTTCTTATATCATCTTTTGAAAGCTTTGCTTCTTTTAATGGACTTGATATTTTAAGTTCTTCTATCGCTTTTAATCCAGGCCTGTAATCTGATAAATCATCTACATTAGAACCATCTAAAACATATCTAACATTTTCAACTTTTGCTGACTTAATTATTTTAGAAAATAGTTCATGTTTGCAAAAATAACACCTGTCAGTGGGATTATCTGAAAAGCCTTCTATTTCAAGTTCCTCTGAAACTATTGTTATATGTTTTATTCCATGTTTTTTTGTAAAATTCACAGCTTCTTTGTATTCTCTTTCTGGAAAAGTCTCAGACCTAGCTGTTACAGCAATAGACCTGTTCCCTAATACATCCTGTGAAACCTTTAGCAAAAACGTACTATCAACTCCGCCTGAGAATGCCACAGCTACACTTTCCATAGATTTTAAATTTTCTTTTAATTTATTAAACTTTTCTCTAAGTTCCATAATTACCACCTACTTTAATTTTTTATTGAATTACTATATTATAAATTTTCAAACTCATTAATATAGTCTCTATAAAAAAAGTCTTTCATTTTTATTTTTTTATCTTCTATGTAAGAAATCCCCATAATTCCAATAACAGAATTGGTGACAAAAGCATAATCACAATCTAATAAATCCTCAACACTATATTTACCCTGGTATACCTTTATCCCTAACTTATCAGCTTTTTTTATCACCCATTCTCTTATAACCCCTGGCAAAAGACCACATTCTAAAGTTGGAGTATAAATAACATTATTTTTTACAAAAAACATATTGCACCTTGTTGTCTCTGTTATCTCATTATCTGTATTTAAAAATAATGCATCATTAAAGCCTTCTTCTAAAGCCTTTTGTGAAATAATATAATTTTCTAAATAATTAGAAGTTTTGTGCCTTAAAACATATGATTCCTTACTTTTTTTAACATCAGAAATTTTAAGCTTATATCCGCTTTTATAGTTTTCTTCAGAAAGTGTATTTTCCCTAGTACTGATTATAACTTTAGACTTTATATTTTTTAGTTTGTTACCATATGTTACAGTAACCCTCATTACTTTGTTTTGAATATTATTTAATTCTACATATTTTAATATTTCTCTCTTTAAATTGGATTTTGAAAACTCTAAATTAAATTTTAAAAAGTCCATGGAATTAAAAAGCCTGTTTAAATGACCATCTAACAAAAAAATCTTTCCTTCTCTGTTAACTAAAAATGTCTCAAACAAACTAAATCCATATAATAATCCAAAATCATTTTTATCAATTCTATCTCCTATAACAATACTCAAAAATACCACACCTTTTTTACTTTATGCTTCAAGTTTTCCATCTGTTTTTATGTTTCTTTTATTTAAAAGAGTTGCCGCTGCAACTGCTGTCAAAGGAACAGTTACAACCAGTCCCATACTGCTTGATAATGCCCTTATAATTTCACCTGCTACAATCTCCCAGTTTATCAGCTCAATAAATGAAACATTATACGCCATAGAAAGTAATAAAAGAGGAATTGAAGCACTTGTATATGCTAAAATTAAAGTATTTGCCATTGTGCCCAGTATGTCTCGCCCAACATTCATACCTGCTTTTATTAAATCTTTTGTATTTATATCCTCTTTAACTGCTGCCACTTCGGTTACAGAAGATGCTATTGAAATACCAACGTCCATAACTGCTCCCATTGCACCTATTAAAATACCAGAAAAAAGCAGCCCTCGAAAATCAAGTGCAATATCCAGTGGCGAAAATTGAAGCATTTGAGCTTCTTCACTTCCTAGACCTGTAAGACTTGTAACACTGCCCATTACAAGAGCAATGATACCAGCTGTAACAACTCCTCCAACTGTACCTATAATAGCAGAAAGAGATTTTTTATTAATACCGCTTACCAGTAAAAGTGTTAACCCTATAACTCCTGTGCATATAAGTACAGAAACAATTATAGGATTATAACCTTTTAAAATTAACGGAAGCATAACATAAATAACAGCAACACAAGTAATGCTAAGAGAAATTAACGCTTTAAAACCTTTCATCCTTCCAACAACAAGCATTAATAATATAAACGCTATAAGTAAGTATAAAATATATTTGTCCCTGACTACTTCAACAACATAAGCATTTTCTATTGAACCATCTTGTCCCTCATCAATATATAAAAATACATCCTGTCCTTCTGAAACTGTTATATTATATGCCTCATTAAAAGAGTTTAGTGAATTCTGAGCTTCTATAATTTCTCCTTTATAAATACCTTCAAGTATTTTTACCTCTAACAATTGAGTTTTTATTTCTAAATATCCACCTGAATCTATTTTTTCGCCTTCCATTTCACTTATATTTAAAACTTTTGCTCTAACTTGCTCTGGCAATTGATCTTCATCCTGCATGATTCGCCCAACATCTTCCTGTGCAAAGATAACAGAAAAGGAAAAAAGGAAGCATATACAAATTAAAAATAAAAGACTAAATTTCCACTTTTTCATAATATTCAACCCCTTCTCTTTTAAGTTTTTAATCTCAAAACTCATTTCTTTTGTTTATCTATAATATTTTTAATAATAATAAATTCGCTATTCTTTTTTACTGTTCATTATTAATCTAACCTATTATTGCCTTAAGGTCAATAACTATTTTTTCAATACTTTTTAAAAAAATTCTATGCTTAAAAAAAGATCAAATTCGAAAAGTTTTTATTAAAACCTTCCAAATTTGACCTTTAATTATAAAAAACATCCGGTCTAATTATTTCCTCGGCTCAATAATAAGCCTTATTGCCGTTTTTTCCTGTCCATCAATGTCGACTTCTGTAAAAGCGGGAATACATACTAGCTCAATTCCTAGCGGGGCAACAAAACCTCTTGCTATAGCTACTGCTTTAATAGCTTGGTTTAATGCTCCTGCTCCTACTGCTTGGATTTCAACTGTTCCTTCTTCTTTAACGAATCCTGTTAATGCTCCTGCGATAGAGTTTGGATTAGATTTTGCTGAAACTTTTAGGATGCTCATGGATTTTCTTACCCCCTTTTCTTGATGTACATAAATCATACATCAACAAAGCTTAATGACACTGAACTTGAATTACTACTACTTATTAATATTCTACAAAAACTTTAAAAATCCTCTTTTTGCATATACTACACTTCCAAGATTTTAAAAATCCTTTCTATATTAAGGGTTTTTCCAGTTTTGTCATCAATCTCAATATACACAGCATTAAATTGTGCCTTTCCTTGAGCAACTTCAAATCTCGCTGGCATATGTGTTATAAATTTATTTATAACTGTATCTCTTTTTACTCCAATAATACCTTCATAAGGCCCTGTCATTCCAACATCAGATATATATCCTGTTCCATAAGGTAATATCTTCTCATCAGCTGTCTGAACATGGGTATGGGTTCCTAAAACACAACTAACTTTCCCATCTAGAAACCATCCAAGGGCACATTTTTCTGAAGTCGCTTCTCCATGAATATCTACAACAATAGTTTTAACAAGATTTTTTAAATAGGCAACTTCTTTTTCTGCGGCTTTAAAAGGACAATCTATACTGTCCATATATACTCTTCCCATAAGGTTAAGTATTCCTACTTCACCTTTTTCACTTTTTATTATTGTAGAACCACGCCCTGGAAGTTCAGATGGATAATTTGCTGGCCTTACTATACATTTATCTGAAGAAATGAAATTTATAACTTCTTTTTTAGACCAAGTATGATTTCCAAGTGTTATACCTTGGACACCAGTTCTATACAATTCCTGAGCAACAACATATGTAATCCCGCTTCCACCTGCAGCATTTTCTCCGTTAGCAAAGAAAAAGTCTATCTCTCTCTCTTTTTTTAGCCTTCTAATCATTTCTTTTGCTACCTTTCTTCCAGGATTACCAAAAATATCTCCAATAAATAGTATGTTCAATGTATATCCTCCGTTTCTAGGCTTAAGCAAGATTTCCCACTCAACTTTATATAAGACATTCATAACTAAAAATAATAAGCGTGAATCACGCTTATTATTTTTAGTAGTCTATTTTTTTACATGCTTTTAAGACATTATATGAGTTATTTTCCAAAATTTTAGGTGGAGAACAACTCCACCTAAAATTTTATAATATACTCCACTTTTACTAATTTATTTAGCATACTCAATGAATCTAGTTTCCCTAATAGCATTTACCTTTATTTGACCTGGGTAATCAAGTTCATTTTCAATTTTCTTTACTATCTCTCTTGCAACTAAGGAAATTTCAGGATCGGATACCTCTTCAGGTTTAACCATAATACGTATTTCCCTTCCAGCTTGAATAGCAAAGCACTTATCAACTGAGTCAAAGGAATTAGCTATTTCCTCTAATTTCTCAAGTCTCTTGATATAAGACTCTAAAGTTTCTCTTCTTGCACCTGGTCTTGCTGCAGAAATTGAATCAGCAGCCTGTATTAAAACTGCTACCATTGTGGTTGCTTCCGTATCACCGTGGTGGGATGCAATGGCACTTACTATATCTACACTTTCTCTGTACTTCTTAGCCAAATCTGCACCAATAGTTACATGTGAACCTTCAACTTCATGATCTACAGCTTTACCTATATCATGAAGCAAACCAGCTCTCTTTGCCATGTTTACATCTCCTCCAAGTTCAGCAGCCATTATCCCTGCCAAATGAGCTACTTCAATTGAGTGAGTTAATACATTCTGACCATAGCTGGTTCTAAACTTTAGTTTTCCTAAAAGCTTAATTAATTCAGGATGTAAACCATGTACACCAGTTTCAAAAGTAGCGTTATCCCCTTCCTGCCTGATGGTATTTTCAACTTCTTTTTTAGCTTTTTCAACCATCTCTTCAATTCTTGCAGGATGTATTCTTCCATCGAGAATAAGCTTTTCAAGAGTTATTCTTGCAACCTCTCTTTTTATTGGATCAAACCCTGACAATATAACAGCTTCTGGCGTATCATCAATGATAAGATCAATTCCTGTCAATGTTTCTAAAGTTCTAATATTTCTACCTTCCCTACCTATTATTCTTCCCTTCATTTCATCGTTTGGCAGTGGAACAACAGAAACAGTAATTTCTGAAACATGATCTGCAGAACACTTTTGAATGGACATAGCAACTATTTCTTTTGCTTTTGAATCAGCTTCATCTCTTGCCCTAGCTTCAATGTCCTTAATTAGTATTGCCATTTCATGTCTAACTTCACTTTCAACATTTCTTAAAAGAACATCTTTAGCTTCGTCAACTGAAAGTCCTGATATTTTCTCCAACTCTTCCAGCTGTCGTTTTTGAAGTTCAACAGTTTTTTCTTCCAGCTCTTGAATTTCTTTGTTCTTTTTGCTTAAAACCTCTTCTTTTTGCTCTAATGTATCAATTTTTCTGTCCAAGGTTTCTTCTTTTTGAACAAGTCTTCTCTCCTGCCTTTGAAGGTCATTTCTTCTGTCTTTTATTTCTCTGTCAAGCTCAACCCTGCTTTTATGAACTTCTTCTTTAGCTTCAAGAAGTACTTCCCTTTTTTTACCTTCAGCTAACTTTTGCCCCTCGCTGACTATCTTTTTTGCTTCTTCCTCAGCACTGCCTATTTCAGCCTCTGCCTTTTTCCTTCTAAACTCAATTCCTTTTTTAAAACTTATTCCTGAAGCAATAATTGAAGCAATTACTGCAATTACTATACCAATACTTAATCCAATAATAAAATTAGCTATAGCACACACCTCCTTATTCAGTTTTCAATGGTCAAATTAATATGTTAAAAACTTTGTACATACACGTACTTTTTCATTTTAAACTTTTTTAAATTTTATGTCAAGAATCAATTAGCTTCCCCTTCTCTTATTTTATATCACATATAGAATTTTCCTTTATAGAAGCTCTAAAAAACAGTGTTTTATTAGTTCTTCTTAATTTATTAATTATAGGAAAAATAATTAATAATTTTTCAAAATTTCTGCTTCATCTGTTTTAACTATACTTACACCATCAACCATTTCAACTTTATACCATTTATCCGCCATTTCACTTAAATGTTTATTATGAGTAACCATTATTACCTGTCTTTTAAACATCAAAGTAACTTGCTTCAAAAATTCAGACACCTGTACAATGTAATCATCACTAACATGTTTTGCAGGTTCATCCAAAATAACAGGCCCTTTAATTTCATCATCACTGCATTCTAACATTGCAATTCTTATTGCCAGAGATATAATGTCTATTACACCTCCACCTCGTGCTTCCTGTGGCTTTGTTTTTATAACCTGTCCAGTAAAATTACTGATAACAAAAAACTCAGCTTCAGGTCTTCCCCTGACTTCATTAATTTCAATTCCAAACTCTAAATTAGTATCAAAAATATATTGAAGACAGTTGGTCACCAGCGACTCTATCTGAATCCTAGCCTGCTCTCTTGCAAACTCTGAAACTCTTCCTAGAAGTATTCGAACTTTCTCTAAAAGCTCTATATTGTCAATACAGCTTTGAAGAGTTTTTTCAAGCTTTAATCGCTGTTCCGTCAATTGTTCTTTTCTACCCTTTTGTTTGTAATAATAGTTTTTTATTTTGTCATGTTTTCTTCTGATATCCTGAAGTTCTGTTTGATATCTTAGAATACTTTCTTTTAGCAATTCTAAATACCTTCTTTCTGAAGTATAGCAGCTTTAACTGTATTTTTCATAAGCATTGCAATGGTCATAGGACCAACCCCTCTTGGAACTGGAGTTATTGCTGAAGCCACACCACTTGCTGTTTCAAACTCTACATCACCTACAAGCTTTTTTCCTTCTAATCTGTTAATACCTACATCTATTACCACTGCACCAGGCTTTATAATATCTCCCTTTATAAATTCAGGTTTTCCCACAGCTGCTATTACAATATCAGCATTTTTAACCTTTTTTTCAATGTCTTTTGTTTTTGAATGGCATACTGTAACTGTTCCATTTTGAGCCAACAAGAGCATAGCCATTGGCTTACCAACAATATTACTTCTTCCTACCACTACACATTCTTTACCTGTAATATCAATTCCACTTTCTTTTATTAGTTCCATAACACCAGCAGGAGTACAGGGTAAAAATACAGGATTTCCCGTCATAAGTTTTCCTACATTTATTGGATGAAAAGCATCCACATCTTTTTTAGGATCAATTGAATTAATCACTCTATCTTCATTAATTTGCTTAGGCAACGGTAGTTGAACCAGTATTCCATTAACTTTTTCGTCATTATTTAATTTATGTATTAATTCAATTAACTCATCTTCACTAACATATTCACTTAGGGCATATTCAAAAGATTCTATTCCAATGTTTTCACAGGACTTCTTTTTTGAATTTACATATACCCTAGATGCAGAATCATCCCCTACAATTACAACAGCTAACCCTGGTAAAATTCCTTTTTCTTTAAGCGTCTCCACTTCTGATTTTAACTCACTCTTTATTTTTGTTGCCAATTCTTTTCCGTTTAATACCTTTCCAGCCATTTTTACCTACCTCTCTTTTGTTTTTAATGCTAAACCTAAGATATTTTATCTGATTTTGCATTTAATTTTATCCCTCTCTGATAGAAGGTTTATCTTATACTCTTAACGCTTTCATTTTATTTCATTCTCTTTCTATTGTCAATTTTCCTCTTTCTTCTCTTTCTTTTCAATGGTTTTATAAGACACTTTTTTCCAAACCCTATTAAATCTTCTCTGCCAGCTTTTTTTAAAGCCTCAAAAACAATTTTATAGTTTTCTTTTTTACGATACTGAAGCAGTGCTCTTTGCATTGCCTTTTCTTTACCTGTTCTTGGCACATAAACTTTTTTCATTGTACGAGGATCTAGTCCTGTATAAAACATGCACGTTGACAGTGTCCCCGGTGTTGGATAAAAATCCTGTACCTGCAAAGGTGTATAGTTTAAATCCCTTAAATATTCTGCAAGTTCTATTGCCGCATCAAGATCACTTCCTGGATGGCTGGATATAAGATATGGCACCAGATACTGCTCTTTACCAAGCTCTTTATTTATTTTGTAGAATTTTTTTGAAAATCTATCATATACCCTTCTATCAGGCTTCCCCATTTTGTCCAAAACACGTTGAGATACATGTTCTGGAGCAACTTTTAATTGTCCGCTTACATGATGCTCACATAATTCTTTAAAGAATTTATCATTTTTATCTAACATAAGATAGTCATAGCGTATTCCCGAGCGAATAAAAACTTTTTTTATCTCAGGAATATTTCTCACTTCTTTTAAAATTTCCAAATAGTCATCATGATCTGCCTGTAAGTTTTTACAAGGAGCAGGATAAAGGCACTGTCTTTTTTTACAAACTCCATTTTTTTCTTGCTTGACACAGGACCGATTTCTAAAATTTGCTGTCGGTCCTCCTATATCATGTATATATCCCTTAAAGTCAGGACTCCATATTATTTTTTTTGCTTCATTTACTATTGACGCCTTACTTCTTTTCTGTATAACTCTTCCCTGATGAAAATTCAATGCACAAAAAGAACATCCACCATAACACCCTCTATGGCTCGTTATACTAAATTCCACTTCATTTATTGCAGGAATCCCTCCATCTTTTTGATATTGGGGATGATAAGTTCTCTCATAAGGCAGTGAGTATATTCTGTCCATCTCTTTTTCGGTTAGAGGCATTCCTGGAGGATTTTGCACTAAAAATTGTTCTTTATGGGGTTGTATCAATGTTTTTCCATTAAAGGAATTCTGCTCATTGTACTGAGTAATAAAAGCCTTGGCATACTCATTTTTATTTTTTGAAACTTCCTCAAAAGATGACAACAACTCGTAACTATCTTTACTTTTACCTTCGTACAGAAATTCTTTTATTGAATTTGGAAGATTTTCTTTTCTTGAAATATAGGCAGTTCCATTTATATCTTTTATTTTGCTTATTGGAGCTCCTTTATCTAAAATAGCAGCAATTTGCAGTACAGACTTTTCACCCATTCCATACATTAAAAGATCTGCCCTAGAATCTGCAAGTATTGAACGCCTCACCTTATTATCCCAGTAATCATAATGTGCAAATCTTCTTAAACTTGCTTCAATTCCACCTATTATAACAGGAACATCTTTAAATAGCTCTTTTGCCTTGTTTGTATAAACCATTACAGCTCTGTCAGGTCTTTTATGTGACTTTCCCCCTGGAGAATATAAGTCCTTACTCCTAGGTTTTTTACTTGCTGTATAGTGATTTACCATCGAATCTATAACTCCTGAGGAAATAAGCACTGCAAGTCTGGGCTTTCCCAGTTTCAAAAAATCTTCATTTTTCCTCCAATTAGGTTGTGCTATTATGCCAACTCTATATCCTTCACTTTCTAAAACTCTTGTTATTATTGCATGTCCAAAGCTTGGATGGTCTACATATGCATCTCCACTAATATATAAAAAGTCCAGCTGCTCCCATCCTCTTTCAATCATATCTTTTTTTGTCATAGGTAAAAAACTCATTTATTCACTCCAAAACACTTTATATTATTCTAAACACCTTATATAAGGTTCACTTTAATTGTCATTTCTCATTTCAAGCTCCTGAAGCTGAAGCTTGGTAATTAGTACTTGTCTTGGTTTACTTCCTTCAAAACCTCCTACAATGCCTCTTTCCTCCATCTGATCCACAATCCTAGCTGCTCTTGCATATCCAACTTTAAACTTTCTCTGAATCATAGATACAGAGGCTTGACCTGCTTCAACAACAAGTTCAATTGCCTGTGGTAATAGTTCATCACTATCACCTGAATCTTTATCCATTACTTCTCTTTCAGTATTAATCTCCTCTATTATATCCTCATTATATTCTGCATCACCTTGGGATTTAATATACTCTACAACTCTTTCAACTTCTTTGTCAGATACAAAGGCTCCCTTTACTCTAACTGGTTTTGGCTCCCCTACTGGATAAAAAAGCATATCTCCCTTTCCAAGAAGCTTTTCAGCACCTGACATATCAATTATAGTTCTTGAATCCACCTGAGAAGAAACCGAAAAGGCTATCCTAGATGGTATATTTGCCTTAATCACACCTGTTATTACGTTCACTGAAGGTCTTTGTGTGGCAATTACAAGATGCATTCCCGCAGCACGTGCCATTTGAGCTAATCTACATATTGCATCTTCCACATCATTTGGTGCAACCATCATTAAATCAGCAAGTTCATCTATAATTATCACTACCTGAGGTAAAGTTTCCTCACCTTCATCTGTATTTACCACATCATTATACCCCTTAATATCTCTCACACCCTTTTGGGCAAAAAGCTTATACCTCTCTTCCATCTCCTGAACAGCCCAGTTTAATGCCCCTGCTGCCTTTTTAGGTTCTGTAACAACAGGTATTAACAGATGGGGAATTCCATTATATATACCCAGTTCAACCACTTTAGGATCAATCATTAAAAGTTTAACTTCATTTGGAGAGGACTTGTATAAAAGACTTATAATAAGACTGTTAATACAAACACTCTTTCCAGAACCTGTGGCTCCAGCCACCAATACATGAGGCATTTTTGCTATATCTGCTACAGTGTTTTGACCTGAAATATCCTTTCCCAATGAAAAAGCAAGTTTAGAATCATACTCTTTAAATTCCCTAGACTCTATAACATCTTTTAAAAGCACCGGTACCATTTTTTCATTTGGCACTTCAATCCCAATTGCAGCCTTTCCTGGAATAGGAGCTTCCATTCTTACTCCTGAAGCTGCAAGATTTAAGCATATATCATCTGATAATCCTACAATTTTACTCACCTTTACACCTGCACTAGGCTGCAATTCATATCTTGTAACAGCAGGTCCCATACTCACATTTATTACTTTTGCATCTACACCAAAACTCTTTAATGTTTCCTCAAGTTTTTTTGCCCCTTTTAATGCAGATTTTCTACAATTAACAGCATCACTGCTTATTGTGGAACCATCATCTAAAAGCTCTAAATAAGGATACTTATAATCAATATTGGTTTTAGTTTTTGAATTTATCTCCTTATTAACACTATCTGCAATTTTTTCTACAGCCTCTGAAGAATTCTCGCTTTTTTTAATATCTTTTACTATAAAATCCACTTCTTTATTTTCAACATCTACTTTTTCTAATACTTCACCTTCTTCTAAAGAACCATCCTCTTTTTGATTTTCTTTTTTATTCTTTTTCTTACCTCTATTTATATCAACTACTTTGGGCAATCTTTCACCATTCATAACAATATCAGGTTCATCAGTTTCTTCTATAAGTTCATTTTTTATTTCTTTATCACTTAATTTTAATTTGTTTTCCACTTTTTTAACTAAACTTAAAATGCCGTTTTTAATTTTAACTATAACTCCTGCAATGGATATATTCGTAATAAGGATAACATTTATTATTCCAGCTGTAGTAAGGATAATTATAGTGCCTAACTCTTTAAACATTAAAAGAAAAGGAATACTTATCAATCCGCCTAATACTCCTCCACCAGCTAAGTCTCTCCCATTTACGTAAAAATCTTTTATACTAGAAATCACACCCTTTTGGTGATAATCACCTTCATCGTAAAAACCTGTCTGGACTAGGGCAGATACTAAAAGTACAAGTATAAAACTATAACTTATTTTTAAATTTAAATCACGATTATTCTTTTTAAAAATAATAAAAAATGAATAAACTATTATCAAAGGCGATACAAAAAAACCTGGTGCTCCCATAAACCCTAAAATAATATTTTTAACATAAGATCCAAAAGGCCCCATTGAGTCCTCAAAAAAGATACTTGAAAAGACTATTAGACCTGCTGCTAGCAATAATATGCCTACTATTTCATGATTATATTTTTTTATTCCCTTTTTCTTTTGGGTATTTTTTTTCTTTCTTATTTTTTTCGATTTCACTTAATGCACCTCCAAAAATAACTCAATAATGTACTAACCCTTAGGTTATCAAGTTCACCATCAAAAGACAAGAAAAAACTTTAGCTTCTTCTTGCCTTTTAATCAATTGAAATATTTAAATACTTAGGAATGCCTTAAAAATAGCACCCTATTTTAAAGGACAAAATCTCTATGATTTAATAACCTTCTAACCTTTATCTTGAATCATCATTTTTTAATGATATTGCATATGATATAAGACCGACAAAAATAAAACTTGCACCTATTAATTCAACAGATTCTTCAATCCAAAAATCTACAAGATAAAATCCTAAGCTAACTGAATACCATGCCGCCCTTTCAGTGACAGAAAAAAAGTTCATAATTCCCTCTCCTAGGCGTTGATACCAGTGTCCAATATTTCGTGTAGCAGATGCAAAGGATGCCAAACCATAGGCACAATAACCTATCAGTAGAAAAATTACACTTTTTTTGCATTTTACAGACTTCAAAAGTGATTTTCCATGCATAATCAAAGGAAAAAGCATTAAGAAACCTAAAAAAGCATAAAAGATAAGTTCTGTAGCGATGGCATAGGGATTAGAATTTGAACCAGTATATTCAGAATAAAATAGAATGCTTACAGCCTTAGACATAAGATGCCTAATATTACCTGCATCTTCCATGAGCATAAGAGCCATTCCAAAACCTAGCATTAGAAAACATCTTGATAATTGTTTGTTTTTGATATGCAATCCACTTATAACTCCACATGCAAGTACACTTAAAGAAAGAAAAGACCACTGAAATATTTCAGTTGGACCTCCTTCTGTAAACATATAAATCCAAACCAAGGCAATATCAATGTCCTTTGAAGCTAACCTTGAAACTAACCAGTCTGATAATCCTCCTAAATTCAACAAATCAATAGCAATAACCATTGACCAAGTAACAAAAAGATACGTCAAAACTGCAATAACTATAATTTCTGGCAACTTTAATTTTTTTTTCATTTGTGTTTTCCTCTCTGTTTTATGTTATATTTAAATGACAAGTTTTGTATTACAGAAAAATATCTTCTTTCTGTAATACAAAACCGATAAATCAATTACATAGAAACTACAGAAGTTATGCTTTTAATATCTGGATAGAAAAAACTAATAAAAAATATACCACATGCAATTGAAAAAACGAATATTAAAACTCCCAGCCATGCATATGATGAACTGTTAGCAGGTTTTCCACCTCTATAACAATTTAATTCCTTTGCTAGGGCCACTTGTTCACTATATGTCCTAAGACCCCTTCTTTTCATTTCCTCAAATAAATTTACATTTGGATTCACATTGTTTGAGCGAACTACCTTTCTTTTTTTCTTTTGCATAACAATTGTATCTGATGCTATGTCATGTACTGCTTGTTTATTTTTTGTAAAAATTGAAATGATGAAAAATACAACAGGAACTATTTGAGTCAAAGTAGCCAAAACCTTAATAGATGATCTTATTAAAGCATCAAAAACACTGCTTTTTTTACAGGAAACAACCTCAAGATTTAAAATTAGCTTTCCAGGAGTGCTTGAAAATTTAGAAGACAAAAAAACAATTTCATAAAATAAATACACTAAACCAATAGTTAGGTAAACTAAAGCCACATCATTGACATCCCTCTCTAAAAACCCCTTAATAGGTATGTCCCTTCCTAACATGTGCAAAACCGTTACAATGCCTGTATAAACACCTGTCACAATAATAATGTCAAAAAAATATGCCCAAAACCTCCTTGATAACTTACTAACCTCCATAATATTCCTCCTTACCCCTAAAAATATATAAATAAATTTATTTATTGACTATATTATATACACAACTATATTTTATCAGATATCATTTAGAGTTGTCTATTGTTTTTATCTTTTTTTAAAAACTCTTTATGGCGGATTGTTTTTGTTATCAAAAAGGTTCATTTTTTTAATTCTATGTTTAAAAATCTAACCAGTACCTGTAATTCTATAGTTAATATTTTGACTCCCTGAAAGTTTTTCTATCCAATAAATACTATCTTTAGCGGATTTACCAAAAACAAGCCTGTATACTGGATTATTAAGCTTCTTTTTAAACAATTCTTTTTTCTCATTAAGCTGCACAACAAATTCTTGAAAGCTAAATGCACTGTTATTAAACATATTTTTCATACAGTAAAAGTTTGTATTTGGTATCGCTGAACATATTCTACTAAACAGCTTTCTTTTAAATAAAGGTGAATCTTTAATAAAGGATCCATCATCTAATATTCCTAAACCTATTAAATCAGAAACAACTGTAGTACAATTTTTACTTAATATCTTATAATCCATATTAAGATCAATAATTGCTTTACCATAATATTCTTTTTTATAGTGTTTATGTAATTCCGAAGCTCTTTTAAAGGCCACATTAAAATCACCTTTTACGTAAAGGCTTGTATCAAAAGATGTTTCATATTTTTTGTTGAAATCTTCTAGACTTTTTAAGTATTTTTTATTTACGCGACTTAAAACTACCCCTGGTAATGTGTACTGAAAAAAGTACCAATCTCCTTTTGGACTTTGGATTAAAAGGCAGGTGTCTCCAAATACAGCTACATAATTGGCACTATACTTTTGTAACACAACCACGCCTTTTGAGGCATTCTTATTCATTACTTTTTTAAAATTATAATTCATAACCTTACACATCCTAGTACAAAACAACCTTTACACTCCATACCGGTTGGAGCTTTCTTAAAGCAATTGTTTTATGTCTAGTTTCCCCTTGATTAAAATTTTTCAAGTAAAATATATTATGTAATACAATTATCTTTTGTTATTTATATAATACCATAAAATATTAAATATTTTCAACTATTTTTACAAGTAAAAAATTTCTTATTTTTTTATAACCTTCAATATATATGAAAAAATCGTCTTAAAGTGAACTAGTTTAGCTAAAGCTAAACATAGATTTATGTAGTCAAACGCTAGTACTTATGGTGACAAAATGGACATCTTGGATAATCAAAGTCATGCTCTGTAAAACATTTAGGGCAAGTTTTTTTAGGCAACTTATGCCTGTCTTCATCAAAAGAAATGTTAAGCTGCTTTTCTAGAAAGCGTACTCTTTCAAGTAAATCTCCAATAGTAATTAAAGCAACACCCATTACAATGCTCAAAAAAGTACTTAAGACAGTTACCATTGGTGAATAAACACTGCTACTATGCGTTAAAAACACTACAAGTGATATTATGATAATACCACCACCGGATATACTGAACAATTTCTTCATTAACTCACTCCTCGCCTAAAACCTAACCTTTTTATCCGAAGTTAAAAACCAAAGTTTTTAGCTTCGGGTAAAAAGACAAAGGCAGCTACTTACGCATTAATTGTAAAGTCTCTCTTGCAATAGAAAGTTCTTCATTTGTTGGTATTATAAAAGTTCTCACTTTTGCATCTTTTGTACTTATATCTATTTCTTCTCCTCTAACTTTATTCTTTTCTTCATCAATTTTAATGCCCATAAAATCCATTTCATTTAATATTCTTGTTCTTACATAGTCATTATTTTCTCCTATGCCTGCAGTAAATATCACTACATCAACACCATTCATAGTGGCTGCATAATCTCCAATAAAGCCCTTTACTTTGTGACAAAATATATCTAAAGAAAGTTTTGCCCTATCATTTCCAGATTCAGCTGCTTCCTGCACATCTCTAAAATCACTGCTAATTCCTGAAACTCCAAGAACTCCAGATTTTTTATTTAAAAAGTCACTTATTTCTTTAACTGTCATCCTTTCTTTTTCCATTAAAAATGATATAACCGCTGGATCAATAGTACCACTTCTAGTTCCCATACACAAACCTTGAAGAGGAGTAAAACCCATAGAAGTATCTACCGATTTTCCATTTTTAATAGCACAAATGCTGGCACCATTACCTAAATGACAGGAAATAATTTTTAATTCTTCTAATGGTTTATTTAATATTTTAGCTGCTCTTTCAGCTACATATTTATGTGATGTTCCATGAAATCCATATCTTCTCAGCCCATACTTTTCATATATTTCAAATGGAAGAGCATAGATATAAGCATGTCTTGGCATTGTTTGATGAAAAGCTGTATCAAAAACAGCAACCATTGGAACATCTGG
Source organism: Herbivorax alkaliphila (assembly GCF_030848475.1). GTDB lineage: Bacteria > Bacillota > Clostridia > Acetivibrionales > Acetivibrionaceae > Herbivorax. The sequence continues at coordinate 32,361 of NZ_JAVDDS010000011.1, read as the reverse complement.
CATGATGTGCTTACAAGCCTCTATTCCTACAATATTTGAAGGATTGTGGAGAGGAGCAAGTTCAACACACATCTCTATTGCTTCCATTACTTTATCATCAATAACTACAGACTCCTTAAACTTTTCACCTCCATGTACAACACGATGACCTACCGCAGCTATTTCTTCCATACTACCAATTACACCAATTTCATCATCAGTTAAAGCATCTATCACTTCCTGTATAGCTAACTTATGATTATACAGGTCTTTTTCAATAACAACAGCATTTTCCCCCACTCGTGAGTGCTTTAAAAAAGAGTGCTCAAGTCCTATTCTATCACATACACCTTTTGCAAGTACATCTTCATTAGTCATATCAATTAACTGATACTTTAATGATGAACTCCCTGTGTTAATAACCAATATTTTCATTTTAAAATACTCCTCTCTTCATAAATTTACTGAAGCTCCTATTTTTCAACTCTAAAACATACTATTTTTTTACTCAATTTTGAGCTTGAATAGCAGTTATTGCTACCACTCCAACAATATCTTCTGCACTACAACCTCTTGATAAATCATTTACAGGCTTTGCTATTCCCTGAGTAATAGGTCCATATGCTTCTGCATTTGCCAATCTTTGGGTTAACTTGTATGCTATATTTCCACTGTTTAAGTCTGGGAAAATCAATACATTTGCATACCCTGCAACATCACTTCCAGCTGCCTTTGACCTAGCTATAGCAGGTACTAATGCTGCGTCTGCTTGAAGTTCTCCATCAATAGAAACATCTGGAGCTTTTTCTTTTGCCAATTTAGATGCTTTAATTACTTTTTCAGTTGACTCACTTTTCGCACTTCCATGGCTGGAATAGGAAAGCATTGCAACTTTTGGCTCTTCCTTTATAATGGTTTTAAAAGACTCGGCCGAAGCTACTGCTATTTCTGATAACTGATCTGAATCTGGATTTTCCACCAATCCACAATCAGAAAAAATAAAAGTTCCATCTTTTCCGTAAGTACATTCAGGTACAGACATTACAAAGAAAGATGAAACAAGTTTTATTCCTGGTGCAGTTTTTAATATTTGAAGTGCAGGTCTTAGTGTGTTTGCCGTTGAATTTACAGCACCTGCTACCATTCCGTCCGCCTCTCCTTTTTTTACCATCATCACTGCAAAGTAAAGAGGATTTTTCATAAATTCACAAGCCTGTTCTAAAGAAATACCTTTAGCTTTTCTCAGTTCATAAAAAGTTTTAGAATACTCTTCACCTTTATCCGACTTTAGCGGATCCTCTATTTTTACTCCTGAAAGATCTAAATCACCTGCCAATTCTAAAATTTTACTTTCCTCACCAACAAGTACAACATTTGCTATCCCCTGTTTTTGGATTACAGACGCAGCTTTTATAACTCTCACATCTGTGCTTTCAGGCAATACAATTGTTTTAACATCTGATTTTGCACGTTTAATTAATTTTTCAATAAAATCCACAACATCTACCCCTTTCTAAATAGGAAACAACCTTAATTATATACAAAATGTTTATTGTATACAAGATTGTATATTTGTTTTTTAATGCGGTAAAAATCATTTGACCTCAAATATTGTCGTTTATTTAGCTTTTTCGTGCTTTTATTGCTGTTTGGATATAAGATGCTCTATTTCTTCTAATTGACTCTTCATTTCTTCTTTTGTTAAATTGCTTAAAAATGATACATTGTAATTATTACCTTTTTTTATGATTTCTAGAGCGTCCTCTAATTTATCAAGCTTTTTCAAAACAAGACTGTAATTGTAATAAGCCTCTGGAAATTGTGGTTTTAACTTCATTAGTTCTTTATAAATCTCATCTGATTTAGAAAAATCCTCAATCAAATAATAAACATATCCTAAGTTATCAAGTATAATTGGATCAGCATCATCATAATCATATGCCTCTTTATTAAATTCAAGAGCTTTTTTTAAATCTCCTTTTAATATATAAAGATAACCTAAGCTTCCATAGATAACTGAACTTTCATATTCAGAAAAAACCTCTTCTAATAGCTCAATTGCCTCATCAATTTTTCCATCTTTCCATAATACCAGAGCATAATTAGACTTTGCTTTTCTCTTGCTGTCTTCATCAATATTTGAACCAATCATTTCCTTAAATACTTCTGAAGCTATGTCAATCTTGCCTGCTTTAAGCAGTAGATAACCATATGTTATTTTAGGTCTTGTATTTTGAGTTGTTTTTGAGGCTTTTTTAAAAAGACCAATTGCCTTTTCCATCTCTCCTTTGTTATGAGCTTTAGTTGCAAATACTTCATAGAATATACTTCTATTTGAAAAAAACATGTAAACAACAAATACTCCTAGAACCACTCTTCCAAGTACAGGGTTAAACAAAAATGAGAAAAAAACCGCTGCCATCGAAAGAACTATTTTAATTGGAAATTTCTTTTTCATTACTATCTCAAACCTTTCAATAAATTTATACTTTGTACACTCATCCTAATTCATTTTTAAGTATTTTGTTTGCAATTTTAGGATCTGCTTTTCCTTCTGTCTCTTTCATAACCTGTCCCATTAAAAATCCAAAAGCTTTTTTCTTGCCGATTTTATAGTCTTTTACAGATTTAGAGTTTTTCTTTAAGACTTTTTCAACAATGTTAAGCATTTCTTTTTCATCACTTATCACTTCAAGACCCTTTTCCTTTACTATAATCTCAGGATCTTTAACATTAGTGAACATTTCTTCAAAAACCTTTTTCCCAATTGTTCCACTTATTGTTCCATTATCAATTAATGTTATGAGCTTTGCAAGGTGCTCTGGAGAAAAAGGTACTTCTTCAATTTCCATCTGTCTTTCCTTTAAAACTCTTAAAACCTCACCCATTATCCAATTACTTGCTGATTTAGCATTTTTGCTTTTCACAGCAGTTTTTTCAAAAAAGTCCGCTAAAACCTTTGAACTGGTAAGAATAGAAGCGTCATATTCAGGAAGCAGAAAATTGTGTATATATCTCTTTTTTCTGTCTTCTGGAAGCTCAGGAAGATTATTTTTGATTTTTTCTTTCCACATTGCATCAACTTCAATCGGCATCAAATCAGGTTCAGGAAAATATCTGTAGTCATGAGTCTCTTCCTTGCTTCTCATTGAATAACTCGTCTCTTTCTCATCATCCCACCTTCTAGTCTCTTGTGAAATAGCTCTGCCTTCTTTAATTTCTTTAATCTGTCTAGCTGCTTCACCTTCAATTGCTCTTACAATAGCTTTAAATGAATTTAAATTTTTCATTTCAGTCCTTGTACCAAATTTACTTTCACCTTTCCTTCTTACAGAAAGATTTACATCTGCTCTCAATGAGCCCTCTTGCATTTTACAGTCAGATACATTGATGTACTCTAGTATTGCCTTTAAGTTTTCTAAATAGGTTTTTACTTCATTAGCTGAACGCATATCAGGTTCTGACACAATTTCTATAAGAGCAATTCCACACCTGTTATAGTCTACTAAGGATGCAGCCCCATCTTCATCATGCATAAGTTTTCCTGCATCTTCTTCAATATGTATTCTGGTAATACCTATTCTTTTTTGTTCACCCTCTACCTCTATAGTTACATATCCATGATAACAAAGAGGTAAATCGTACTGGGATATTTGATATGACTTTGGAAGGTCTGGATAAAAATAATTTTTTCTATCCTGCTTACTGTACTCGGCAATATTACAATTTGTAGCTAAACCAGCCTTAACTGCATACTCAACCACTTTTTCATTTAAAACTGGAAGCGTCCCAGGCATACCTGTACAAATTGGACATGTATGTGTATTTACATCTCCACCAAACTCTGTTGTACAGGAACAATATATTTTAGATTTTGTTGAAAGTTCTGCATGAACTTCAAGGCCTACAACAATTTCATACTCCATTACACTGCTCACCTCAAATCCTGGCTCTATTTTTATGAAAATCAGTATTTTGTTCAAAAGTATATGCTACTCGAAGTAATGTACTCTCAGCCAAAGGCTTTCCAATAAGTTGCAAGCCTATGGGAAGATTATCCTTATCAGTTCCACATGGTATGGATAATCCCGGAAGTCCTGCAATATTTGCCGCAGCAGTATATACATCACCTGAATACATTTTTAAAAGATCTTTTTGTTCACCTATTTTATTAGCAGTTGTTGGTGATGTAGGTCCTATTATAACATCATATTTATCAAAAGCCTTTGTAAAATTGTCCTTTACAAGTGTCCTCACTTTAAGAGCCTTTTTATAATATCGGTCATAATATCCAGAACTTAATGCATAGGTACCAAGCATTATTCTTCTTTTGACTTCTCTTCCAAAACCCTCGCTTCTGCTCTTTCTGTACAGATCTGAAAGATCTTTGTATTCCTTTGCTCTATGTCCATATTTTATTCCATCATACCTAGCAAGATTAGAACTTGCTTCTGCTGAAGAAATAATATAATATGCTAAAATTGCATACTCAGTAATTGGAAGGGAAAACTCTTCACACTCTGCTCCAAGTTCTGTTAAAACCTTTGCTGCATCTAGAACAGCTTTTTTAACTTCAGGATTAACTCTACCTGAAATATATTCTTTTGGTATTCCTACTACCATACCTTTAATGTCATTAATTAATGCTCTGGTATAGTCAGTATATCCAATATTTAAAGATGTAGAGTCCCTTTCATCATGTCCTTGTATTGCATTTAAAACCAAAGCACAATCAGTCACATCTTTAGTTATAGAACCTATTTGATCTAAAGAAGGTGCTAATGCAACCAGTCCATAACGTGAAACCAACCCATAAGTAGGCTTCATTCCTACAACACCACACAGTGAAGCAGGTTGCCTCACCGAGCCACCTGTATCAGTACCTAAAGAGAATGCTGCCAGTCCTGCCGAAACTGAAGCTGCTGATCCTCCACTTGACCCTCCAGCTACTTTTTCAAGGTTCCAAGGGTTTTTGCAAGGTTTATAAAAGGAATTTTCTGTAGAACTCCCCATTGCAAACTCGTCCATATTAAGCTTTCCCATAAGAACGGTATCTTCTAAAAAAAGCTTATTATACACAGTTGCATTATATGGTGGCACAAAATTATCAAGCATTTTAGAAGCACATGTAGTTTTAATGCCTTCTGTGCATATATTGTCCTTTAATGCCATTGGAATACCGCTAAGGGGGAATTTTGCAATTTTTTTGTCAATTTTCTCCTGAATAATTTCTGCCCGCTTAATTGCTTTTTCTTCTACTATTGTTATATAGCTTCCTATTTCTTTGTCAACTTTTTTTATTCTATCAATTGTAGCTTTAGTTAACTCCCTCACACCAAGTTTTCTGTTTTTTATCAAATTACTCATCTGGTGTACTGTAAGTTCATGTAAATCCACTTTATGTCCTCCAGTTATTCAACAATTTTAGGTACTTTAAAGCATCCATCTTTTTTTTCTGGTGCGTTTTTTAATATTTTCTCTCTTTTAAAATAGTCTTCCACTTTGTCTTCTCTAAATACATTTTTTAGTTGTATAACATGTTGGGTAGCTTCAACATATGAAGTTTCTAATTCATCTAATTTATCAACATATGAAATAATCTTTTCCATATCAAGAATTAACTCTTCTTTTTCTTTATCTGTGAAATTAAGCCTTGCAAGATTTGCAACATGCTCTATTGTATCTTTTGTAACTTTCAATTGTACTACCTCCCATTCCATAACCTATTATATAAAACCATATATGCCACGTCAATTATTGTTACTTAAATGTATGTGTAAATTTTTTATAAATGAAAATATGGAAGAAACATTGTAAAAATCCCATCTAAAACTTCTATTTAGCTAAAGGTTTTATTTATCTATCTAACAAGCTGATAAGAGTCTGTCCTATTTCATTATTGTCTGCATAGCAACTTAAAACTTTGTTACTTTTATTAGAATTAAAATCATAAGACCCATCTGACCATCTTCTGGTCTTATTAAAAACCAACCCTGTATTTTTCTTAAAGTATACAGATATGCTCTTTTTACCCTTAGAAAACCCTCTCCAATTTTTACTATTTAGAATTTTCATAAGTTTCACATCTGAACAAAAATTTTCACTGTTACACATAGCCAAAGTCTTTCTTATAAAATTACCTAGTTCATCTTTTTTATACGGAGAAAATAAAAATTGTGGCTCTTCTACAGCCCTTCCAACACCATATTTATCTTTTGCATAGGGAATAACAATTACATTTTTTCTCCTATCAAAAAAGACGCTTACACTTCCATACTCAATTTTAGAAACTGTCTTTTTTCTTAAAAGCTGCTCTTTTTTCCCCGAAGCCCAAAGGAAATAAGCAGTTACAATAAGGACAATTATTAGTATTAAAATAAAAATATATATAATATATTCTCTCATAAATTTATCCTTTATCACTCTTTAGTCATTTGTAAAAAATCATTTTCATCAATTATTTTTACTCCAAGTTTCTTTGCCTTTTCCAACTTACTACCCGCTTCTTCCCCTGCTAAAACATAGTCTGTCTTTTTAGAAACACTTCCAGAAACCTTTCCTCCAAAGCTCTTTATTATTTCTCCTGCCTCATTTCTCTTTAAATTCTCAAGAGTCCCTGTTAAAACAAATGTTACACCTTCAAACCTAGCATCATTTAGTTTTCTTTTTCCCTTACTCTTTAAATTAACTCCTGCCTTTTTAAGCTTATCTATTGTATCATCTGTTTGTTGCTGCTTTAAAAAAATACTCAGACTTTCTGCCATTTTTTCACCAAATTCAGGTATCTTTGCAAAATCTTCCACAGAAGCCTTTCTCATATCATCTATAGATTCAAAATTTTCGCCTAAAAGTTGTGCAGCTCTGAGTCCTATATGTTTTATGCCAAAACCATTTATAAGTTTGTCAATATTATTGTCTTTAGTTTTTTCAATTGATTTTAAAAGATTTTCTACTGATTTTTCTCCCATCCTATCTAACTTTAAAAGTTCATCTTTTGATTCTTTTAAATAGTATAAATCCGCTATTCCCTTAATAAAACCTTTTTTAAGCAATACTTCAATTATGGCAGGCCCTAAACCATCAATATTCATTGCATCTCTTGATGCAAAATGAATAATGCTTCTATAAAGCTGTGCAGGACATTCAATACCAGTACATCTATGTGCCACTTCCCCTTCTTCCCTTACTACATCTGCATCGCATTCAGGGCATTTTTGCGGCATAACAAAGGGCTGCTCTTTTCCACTTCTTTTTTGTTCTATAACTTCTATAACTTCTGGTATTATGTCTCCAGCTTTTCTTATTTTTACGCTGTCACCAATGCGAATATCCCTTTCTTCGATATAATCCATATTATGAAGAGTCGCTTTGCTTACAGTTGTACCTGCAATTGGTACAGGTTCTAATACGGCATTAGGAGTAAGAACTCCCGTCCTTCCTACATTAACCCATATTTTTTTTATCACGGTTTCTTTTATCTCAGCAGGATATTTATAAGCTACTGCCCATTTTGGAGCTTTTGAAGTACTTCCTAACTGCTCCCTTTGATCTAATGAATTGACTTTTACAACTGCACCGTCAATTTCAAAGGGCAGTTCTGCTCTTTCTTCACCAATTCTATTTATTTCTTCTACAACCTCTTTTATATTCTTACACACTCTGTATCTAGGGCTAACTTTAAGTCCTGCTTCTTTCATGAATTCTAGGGATTCACTGTGAGTCTCAAAACTTCTTCCCGATATATCCTGTACATTAAAAATAAAAATATCTAACTTTCTCAAACTGGCAATCTTAGGGTCAAGTTGTCTTAACGAACCTGCAGCAGCATTTCTAGGATTGGCAAAAACTGCCTGTTCTAATTTTTCCTGATGCTCATTTACTTTAACAAAGTCTTTTTTTGATATAAAAACCTCTCCCCTTACCTCCAATAGAGGTAATTTATGTTTTAATGAAAGAGGAATTGACTTTATTGTTTTTAAATTTAATGTTACATCTTCCCCTATAAATCCATCTCCTCTAGTAGCTCCTTTTACAAACATTCCATTTTCATATTTTAACGAGACAGATAAACCATCTATTTTTTTTTCAACAACATATTCAACATCACCATCAATAGCTTCCCTGACTCTTTTATCAAAAGCATATATCTCCTCTTTGTTAAAGACATCTGAAAGACTTTGCATATGTACTTTGTGTTCAACCTTTTCAAAGCCAGACAAAGGCTCTCCACCTACTCTCTGAGTAGGTGAATCCGGTGAAATTAAATCAGGCCTTTGACTTTCAAGGTCTTCTAATTCTTTATAAAGTTTATCATATTCGTAATCACTTATTTCAGGTGAGTCCTCTACATAATACTTATAGTTATAATAATTTATTGTATCTTTTAATTTCTGTATCCTCTCTTTAATGTTCAAAAAACCTTCCCTCCAGTTAAAACTTAAATTAAATTTATCTTCTTGAACGTCTTGACGGTTTTATTAATAACATGTTAAATAAAAGCACACTGATTACAAGCCAAATCATTGCCCACACTAAAGGTGGCAAAGGCGTTATTTCACTTAATTTTACAATGTACTCCGGTGGAGCACTTCTCCAACTGCTAACTATATTAAATCTTTGATTAATGGTAAGCAAAATAGTATCAACAAATGTATCATACATAATATACACAATAGATGATATGCCTACTATGTCAATCACCCATTCATCCAATGAATTATTTCTAATCATATATAAAATAATAATAATAGCAACAAAAAATATTATATATATCCAAGTAAATTGAAGTGCTGGATTAATGATAGAAAACATCATGTATATAATCGCTATAATACCAAGCAAATAATTTTTAACACGGGTTTTTTTCAGTCCCATTATTATCACAAAAAACAGAGCACTGCTTATGTACCCACCATTTAAAACAAGAAAAGAAGAAAACCAGCCTTGAACACTTAACATTGTGACACCAAGATTTTCAAATGTAGCTGAAAAAGCTTCCTGTCCATATCCAGAAATAAAGGCTATAAAAGAATAACCTATTTTATGAAAGAATATAGACAGTATTCTTATAGGTCTTAGTATAAACTGATTCCATAATATAATTATAGCAACAAGTATAAAAATATATCTCCACAAGTGTTTCATTATTAAAACCTCAAAGTATTAGTATTTTTAATTATATAATATATAATTAAAGGTGGCAAGAATTTATAGCTTTATTATTCTTAAAATCATTTTTGCACTCTCCAAACTCCTTCTTCATCTACTTTAGCCTCCATCACTTCAAGTGCCTCAAAAACTGAATCTGCCAAAGCCTGAGCTGCTTTTTGTTTAAACTCATCCTGCCTTAGCAATTCCCTGTCTGAAGCATTTGTCACATATGCAATTTCAGCTATAACTGCAGGCATAGCTGTTTTTCTTAACACAGCCAGATTAGGTCTATGAAGGGTACCATTATCAATGGTATTTAATGTATTTACCAAGTTTTTTTGCACAATAGAAGCAAACTTCTGACCATCCATTTTGCTGTAAACCGGGGTTTGGGGGGCACAATAAAGGGTCTCTGTGCCCCTGTAATTGGGATTTCCCGGCATTGCATTATTGTGTATGCTTACAAATAAGGTAGCATCTAAAGTATTTGCTATAAAAGCCCTTTCATCAAGTGAAACATCTTCATCTTCTGTTCTGGTATAAACTACATTTATACCAGCTTCTTCTATTATAGGTCCCATCCTAAGAGATATATCTAAATTTAAGTCCTTTTCAAGCATATCCCTATAATACGTACCTAAATCCTCTCCACCATGACCTGGATCAATTACAACAATAACTTCATCATCTTCTATTTCTTCTTCAATCATTAATTCCCTTATTAAATCCATTAATGATTCTTCATTTTCGTCATCATCTTCTTTGGTGCTATCTTGTCCATTTTCTATATAGCTGTTATCTTGATACTCATTTGCTTCTAGTTCAAGATTCTCCTCTTTACTATTAAAGGCACTGCCAATTATAACACCTAAAATAAATACCATTAAAAAAACCAAAAGTTTCTTTTTGCCTGATAATTTCAAATAATAACTGTGAATTTCATTCAATAATTTAATTAACCTCATACATACACCCCATTTGATAAAATTTAAAAACTAAATTTTTCATTTACTTGTCTATATATTTATTATCGAACAATTTTATCAATTTGTCCATATTCTATTTTTTTCATAAGTTGCATTTTTTTCATATAATCTTTTTATGTTCTAAAATAACCGTCTCACTAACAGGGGAAGGATAACTTGTTTATTATCCACAAATTTTTATTACAGAAAAATCACTGTAAGTATCTGTTCACATCATCTAAGTTTATACCTTGATGTAGTGCAATATTTAGTCCATTTGCTATTACTTTTGCAACCCTGTCAATGACATCATCAATTTCTTTAGGTGTTACAATTAAATTCCCAACATATGGCTGTAACACTTCCTGTATCAATTGATATTTGTCACCTCTGTCTATATTCTTTAGCATATTGTAAAAATCTTTTTCTTCTTTAGACTCATTTATTAGGCTGTCTATCACTTTGTCAATTGTATCATTAGCCATTGTTGCCGCATCAACAACAGTGGGAACTCCTATTGCTATAACAGGTGCCCCAAGAGTTTCTTTAGAAAGTGCCATACGCTTGTTTCCAACTCCTGACCCCGGTGAGATACCTGTATCTGCTATTTGAATGGTTGTATTTACACGCTCCATTCGTCTTGAAGCCAGTGCATCTATTGCTATGACTACATCAGGCTTTACCCTGTCTACAATTCCTCTAATTATCTCACCTGTTTCAATACCTGTAATCCCCAGCACACCAGGTGCTACTGCACATACAGGCCTCACCCCTTCGTCTACTTCTTTAGGAATATATTCTAACAAATGTCTTGTAACCATAAGTTCTGATAGGGTTTTTGGTCCTAGAGCATCTGGCGTAACATTCCAATTCCCTAATCCAACCACTAAAATTGTAGAATTTGAATTCAAATTTAATATTCTGTCAAATTCCTTTGCTAAAGCTTTACATGTATCTTCATACAAAGTTTGATCATTTTCTTTTAGCTTTGGAACTTCCAGTGTAACATAATTGCCCATTGGTTTTCCTATTGCCTCTTCTCCTACAGGCGATGTCACCTTTACTCTTGTTATCTTTATATCCTCAGTACCACTGTTATCCACATCAACGCCTGGTGGATCTTTTTTTTCATTTAACTCTTTTTCTTTTATCAGTTCATGAGCCTCTAAAACCAAATCAGTTCTAACATTTTTACTCAAATCAATCATTCCTTTCGTAATTAATTTATATATCAACTATTATTTTTTCATATAATTTAGAAATAATACCTAATAAATAAAAAATCAACACATTAGCTATAAAACTCATTTTTCATCAAATATTCCCTAAATAATAACTAAGCTTTTTCAACGCAAACAAAATGAATAATTTCCCTTGCAATTTAGATATATTCATGATAAAATGATTTTTGTTAATTAACTCGCAGGAGGTGAATGAGTTGCCAAATATAAAATCTGCTATGAAAAGAGTTCGTATAACAGAACATAAAACACTTAAAAACAATATAAGAAAATCGTCTTTGAGGAAAAAAATAAAAAAGTGTAAGGAAGCTATTGCTGGTTCAGATGCAAAAGCTGCAGATAGTTTTAAGGATGCTGTAAAGGCTATAGATAAGTCAGTGGCTAGAAATGTTGTTCATAAAAACACTGCTGCGAAAATGAAATCTAAACTTGCAAAAGCCTTAAATTCTACTAAATAAATAAGAAAACGTACAAAAAGTACGTTTTTTTTATTTGTTTTTATTCTGCTAATTTATAAATAAGAATTTCTGTTGCTATTCTATCATTTATCTTTCCTGTCTTTATCGCTAAATCAAGCTCCATTGCTTCTTTCATGCCATCTTTAACTTTGTCAGTAGAAAGACTTCTTGCCTGACTATATATTTTGTTTCCTACATAGGGAGTTATCTTCATTTTAGAACATGCTGCTTTTTTGTCTAACCCATCATTGCACAAAAGTTTCATCTGAAGTATAAGCCTTAGCTGTCTGGCAATCATAAAAAGTATTTTAGGCAACGGCTCTTTCAACATAATCATATCATTTAAAAGCTTTAATGCTATATTTATTTTTTTCTCAGCAACTGCATCTACTAAATCAAATATTCTGCTTTTAATAGACTTTGTACAGACTTTATCAATATCTTTAATTTCAACGTTTTCTTTTTCACCTAGAAAAGATACCAATTTTTCTATTTCATTTAATATTTCAACCATCCCAGGTTCACTTATGCTTACTAAATAGGATGCGGTATTTAAATCAATTCTCTTTTTGTAAGACTTTAATACTTTAATAACCCACTTAACTAAATCTGGTTGCTTTGAATATGAAAATTCAACCAAAAGTCCATTCTTTTTAATACTGCCAACAATCTTTAGCCTTTTATCAATGCTCTCTTCATAAAATATCAAACATGTATACGGTGGAACATTTTCTAGATATTTAGACAATTGGTCATTTTCACTGCTTTTTGACTTTGAACCACCCTTTTTATTAAACTTACCTGACTTTTTTACAACAACAAGCTTTTGCTGTGAAAAAACTGGCATAGTCTCACATGCTTCTATTATTTTATCAACTTCTGCATTTCCATCTAATACTATTTTATTAAGGTTTGTAACATCATCTTTTAAGATAATATCTTCAATCTTTTCTATATAATATTTTTTTAAATATTCTTCTTCTCCATAAAAAATATATAGATTTTTTAAATTATTTTTCTTTATTTCTTCCTTCAACATTTTAACACTCATACTATAACACCATACCTACCTTTAATTTGCTTAAAAATAACCAAGTAATAAAGTTTCATTTATAAACAGGTGTTTATTCACTCCCTATCTATAATTAAAAACTCTTATTTCTTCTCCATCGGACTTAACTATCACAGCACCATCTTTATCAGTTCTTAATACATGGACTTCTTGTCCTTTTAGAAGATCTAACACATCACTTGATGGGTGTCCAAAATTATTTCTCCCAACGCTTATAACGGCAACTAATGGATTAACCCTTTCTAAAAACTCTGGTGTAGTAGAACTTCCCGAACCATGATGTGCAACTTTTAACACATCTGACTCCATAAAGACTTCATCATCTATAAGCATCCTTTCTGCCTCAATTTCAATATCTCCTGTAAATAACATGCTTACATCTTCATAATACAATTTTAGCACTAATGAGTTGTTATTTAAAGCCGATTCATTAATATAAAAATCTCTCTTTGGATGCAAAACTTTAAAATGAGTTTTTCTGTCCAAATCAATTATATCACCTTTTTTACAACTTTCAATATTAATATCCCTTTCTTTAGCTATTCTTAAAAGCTCCTCAAGTCCATCCATTACTGGAACATCCGGAATTATAAAGTTTGACACATCAAAACTTTCAAGCACCGGCTCTAAACCTTGAGTATGGTCGATATGTCCATGAGTTACAGCAACAACGTCAAGCTTGGTAACCCCATAATCTAAAAGAAATGGTATAACTACATCATCTCCAATATTTGAATCATCATCAGCATCTAAGTATCCTCCTCCATCAATCAATACCGTTTTGCCAGACTCTGTCCTTATAAATGCACTATCCCCCTGCCCCACATCTAAAAAAACAACTTCAAGCCCTTTTGGTATAAATAAATTTATCAAAATTACAATAAAGACACTTACTCCAATTATGACACGATGCTTTAACATTAACTGTACTTTATATTTGGGTTTATACCAGAAAAAATAAAACAAACAGGTATAGTAAGCTCCAATAAATAATATCGAAGGAGTTATAACTCTCACTGTCGCAAATGGAAGAGAGGAAATTCTACTTGAAACAAAAAGTACAAAGCTAAGAAGTGCATTGTTACACAAACCCACTGCCTGGGAAAAAAATATATGTATCTGACCTAAAACTGCCATAACCAAACCTAAAATTGTGATAATCCCAACTACCGGTGCAACTAAAACATTGGATATAACCGACACTAAAGATATCTCATTAAAATAAAATGCAACAACCGGTATTACTCCTAATTGAGCTGCCAGCGTCAAGGAAATAATACCAGTTATGTATTGAGGTAATATTTCATTATCAAGTAGCTCTTTTATGTTTTTGTAAAATAATACAATTGAAATTGTTGCAATAAAAGATAATTGAAAACCAACACTAAAAAGAAAAGCTGGGTTGTATAAAAGCATAATAAGAGCTGCAAAAAAGATGCTGTTTAATACATCCGCTTCCCTTTTTATTATCTGACCTATTAAAACTACAGACGCCATAATAACAGCTCTAATAACAGAAGGCCCAAACCCTGTCATTAATGCATAGCCCCACAAAATAATAATTATAATTATATTTGCAAAGCTTCTTTTTACTTTACATTTTCTAAAAAAAATCACCAGACCCAAAAGAATATAACCTACATGCATTCCTGAAACCACAATAACATGAGCCAGCCCGGCACCTCTAAACATTCCTTCAACTTCGTCTCCTAAATCACTCTTGCATCCTAATAGGATTGCATTTAAAAGTGCAGCCTGTGAAGGAGGTAGGCTTTTATTTATGACATTTAAAACCCTTTCTCTTAAAGCCAGTCCATATTTAACTGCTAAATTGCCTTTATATCCATCTTTAACATCTATATTTTGTTCTGTTGCAAACATTGTAGCTGATATTTTAGACTGATTAAGATAGTTTCTAAAATCAAATCCCCCTGGATTTCTTCGCCCAGTTGGAATGTTTAAACGCCCTGATACTAAAACTTCCCTTCCATACTGGATAAGCTCAGTATCATTTAAAGTAGAAAGCCGTACTTTTCCTTTAATCTGTATTCTTTCATCTCTTAATATTATTTCTTCAGTATTTATTATATAGGTAACTCTAGATTCTTTAATATCAGGTTCAGAACCAATATACCCTTTTATTGTTACATGCTCTTGGTCATACTCAAGGTACTTGTTAAGATTATTGTTATAGTTATATAAAAAGCTCACTCCACCAATTAAATAAAATAGAGCTATTCCAAATAGCATGAAACTTTTTTTATCCTTAATTTGAAACAAGACAAGTAAAATTAATAAGATTATTAAAAAAGAAAAAATTATAAATAAATAGGATTGTATTAGATGTGATACTAGTATACCAGCCATGAGTGACAGGGAAAAAATAATAAGAGGTCTTTTCATAAGCACCTCGCATTAATTAATTTTTTAAGCTAAATTTTGACACAGCACTTTTGATTTCAATAATATTAAAATATCATTTTTCATATGTTTATTAGGCTGAAAAACAACATCCCATTCTCATAGTCCAAAACCCGTTAAATCATCGGGATTTTATCCTTTAGAATGGAGCGTTATTTCTAAGACATTCTTTAGGTGAGAAAAGTTTATATTTTCTCACCTAAAGATATTATAAAACTCATTTAAAAAAATTTTCTAGCAGTCATATATGTCCTCTGATAAAAGCCAGTGGTCAAATCACTTATTACAACACAACCGGCATTACGTCCAGAAGATGCATGAATAAACTCTCCTCTGCCTATATAAATTCCAACATGATTTATATAACTTGCATTTCCTCTGGTATCAAAAAACACTAAATCTCCAGGAATAAGATCCTCTTTTGCAACCCAGCTTCCTTGGTTTGCTTGATCTGACGCCACTCTATTTAAATCAATACCGTGATTTTTGAAAACATACCACACAAATCCAGAACAATCAAATCCACTTGGACTACTTCCACCATAAACATAGCTTACACCTAGATAGTTTTTAGAATCCTCTACTATATCACTTCTAAGTTTTACTACATCATCTGAACTTCTTGAACCTGAACTTCCACCTCTAGTTGCAACGTTTTGAGGAACGGTGGAAACATAAGAAGCATAAACCCAACCTTTAGTTCCAGAATCTGTAACAATTTTATACCAGTTATCATCTTGACCTTCTATTGTTATTGCTTCATTTCTCATTACAGTGTCTACTTTTTCAAAACCAGTACCTGCTCCTTTTCTTACATTTAATGCCGAAGCAGTAACTACTCCTGTTTGCTTTTCAATTTCTTCTTCACTTTCTTTATCGGTTTCAGCTAAAATTTCTTTAGTATCTTCATCTGACAAAATACTATTTGCCATCATATTATTATAAGCAGATCTATACAGTTCATTAAAATTGCCCTGTATACCAATTGAATTTTTATTTAAGAATTCTATTAAATTGCTTTCAGATTGTTCTTTATTAAAGACATTAGCGGTTATTACTTCTGTGTTTTCACTTTGAGCATATGACAGAGTTGTCCAGACTGACACAAGAAAAACAAAAGAGGTTATGTACAGAAACATTCTTTTAAAACTTAACATCAATTAAAGCCTCCTAATTCCTTTGTACTTCAGGCTTACAAAAACATACATAAAAACCTTGACTATGCTCTTGTAAAACGCTTTTGTAAAACAATACATTTACCAAATTCCCAATTAAAATTAATTATAACCTTATGATTTTTTTTTGTCAAATTTATTTCTCACCTAGGTTTCGGCTCACCCCCTTTAAGAAGCTATTTGCTTTACATAATGTTTAACATTTTTCAAGATATGTCCAAAAGTTTCTTTCATATTTTCATTTACATAAATTAAATACATCGGCATATATAATAATTATCGACATTTTGTTTATGTTAATAAACCTTTTGTATGTTTTTACATAAAAATAGCAATTTGATTTTTTTTTCATTTGAATTAATATGGTTTTCTACTTCTTCAAATCCTTGCTTTTTCCAAAAGTCACATGCCCTCTTATTTTCCTTGGCTACAGTGAGATATATTTTTTTTACATCGGTTTTTTTTATAAGGTAATCCAATAATAAATTTACCGTCTTTTTCCCATAACCCTTACCTCTAAATTCAGTTCCAACCATAAGAGTTTTTATCCATACAACCTTTTCTTTAAAGATAACCCTACCTTTTAACAATCCTACCATATTATCCAAAACATTATATATTCCCACAAAAAACTCTTCAGATGAGGACATAATGTTAAAATACTTCCTTAACATATCATCAAAGGTTATTGGGATGTCAACTCCTGTGGCAAACCTATATTCTCCAATATTGTTGTACCATTTATGTATCTTAATAAGCTGATTTAATTCTACATTTTTAAAATATATCTCATCGCTATTTGTATTTAAAAAAAACATCTGTATCCTCCTTATATCACTATAACCAAAAAAAAGATGTATTTTTTTTAAATTTTGGTCATTATGACAGTTAACAATTAATTAAAAATGTTATATACTATAATTGTACAGAGAACTTTTTAAGTACTTTTTCCTCTATATATATATATTGTATACTGCAGGTGTTAACTGCAGTTTTTTGTTAGAGGATGGTACCATATTTTTAAAAATAAGTGTAACAAAATTTTATAATATTTATTGTAACACATTTTTCTCAATATTTTTGCAATTTACTTTTTAATTTATATAGAAAAATAAAGGGGCGCCCCCCCTTATGCCCCTTTATTACCAGTAACTCATTTAAATAATACTTACATCTTCTCCTTTTAATGCTTTGTTTGTATTTCTGACAGCACACATTTTTCCACACATTGTACAGGTATCTTTATCTTCTGGAATTGAACTTTCTCTATACTTCTTTGCCTTCTCATTGTCAATTGAAAGTTCAAACATTCTCTCCCAATCTAAATTTTTTCTCGCTTCACTCATTTTATAGTCCCATTCTCTAGAACCTTTAATTCCCTTTGCTATATCTGCAGCATGAGCAGCTATTTTTGTTGCAATTATTCCCTCTTTCATATCATCAACATCTGGAAGTCTCAAATGTTCAGCAGGTGTAACATAACATAAAAAATCGGCTCCATTTGCAGCTGCAACAGCTCCTCCAATAGCACTTGTAATATGATCATACCCTGGTGCTATATCAGTAACAATTGGACCTAAAACGTAAAATGGAGCTCCGTGACACAGTCTCTTTTCAAGAACCATATTGGCAGCAATTTCATTTATAGCCATATGCCCCGGACCTTCTATCATTACCTGAACATTTTTCTTCCATGCTCTTTTAGTAAGCTCTCCTAAAACAATAAGCTCTTCTATTTGAGATGCATCTGTAGAATCATTTATGCTTCCCGGTCTTAATGCATCGCCAAGGCTTATAGCAACATCATATTCCAAAAGAATATCTAATAATTCATCATAGTGCTCATAAAACGGGTTTTCATTCCCTGTGATTTCCATCCAGGCAAACATTAATGAACCGCCTCTTGAAACAATATTTGTAAGTCTTTTGTTCTCTTTAAATCGTCTGGCTGTTTCCCTATTTATTCCTGCATGTATTGTCATAAAATCTACACCATCACTGGCATGTTTTTTTACAACATCTAAAAACTCCTTTGATGTTATTTCTTTTAAATCTTTATCATAAAAACCCACTGCATCATATACAGGAACTGTACCAATCATAGCTGGTGAAATTTTTACAACCTGCTGACGAAATTCCTGGGTTTTTCCATATGAACTAAGATCCATAATTGCCTCAGCCTTTAAATCAATTGCTCTTTTGACCTTTTCTATCTCTAACTGAAAATCACAACAATCTTTTGAAATTCCTAAGTTTACATTTATCTTGGTTTTTAGACCCTCTCCTATCCCCTCAGGATCAAGACTTTTATGCTTTTTATTTGCAGGTATTATTATCTTTCCTTCTGCAATAAGCTTTTGAATTTCCTCAGCACTCTTTTTTTCTTTTTTTGCTACAATTTTCATTTCATCTGTCATGATGCCTTTTTTTGCTGCATCCATTTGTGTTGTATACATTTTACATTTCCCCTTCCAAAATCTTTCTATTTATTTTTTTTACTTTTTCTTCAATATCTTTTGCCTCTGTAATTTCTGTAACCATAGAAATACACTTAGCTCCCTTACATAAGACCTCACTTAAGTTGTTCTCTTTTATACCACCTATTGCTACATATGGAATGTCAATATTTTTAATTACATATTCTAAGTACTCAAGCCCTACTGGATCACACACATTCTTTTTTGTATAGGTTTTATATATCGGTCCAACACCAATATAGTCTACATCCTGCCCCACTGCATCCTGAGCCTGCTTTGGTGAATGAGTTGAAAGTCCTATAATCATATCTTCTCCTACTAGATTCCTTACCTTTTGAACTGGATAATCATCCTGTCCTAAATGTACTCCATCAGCTTTAACTATCATTGCCATATCAACATAGTCATTTATTATAAATGTCACCCCTGCTCTTTTGGTCATCTCTCTTATTTTTGTACACTCTTTATACATATCAATAAAACTTTTATCTTTTTCCCTGTACTGAACTATTTTAGCTCCTGCTTTTATAATGTTTTCTACAACTTCTATATTGCTTCGACCTTTTGAAAACTCATGGGCAGTTATACAGTAAAGTCCTTTCAATAAATTAGATCTCTTTTTTTGCTGGAAAATTTTTTTAAAAAAATCTTTTTCCAGCTGATATGTATCAAATCTAAAACCCTCATAAACTTTTGAAAGCTTATATTTATCAATTACCTTTAAGTTTTCTTCTATGGTTCTAAGAGCTTCCTGAAGTCTTTTGAAATTAGCTGTCATAAGTTCTTTAATAGAAACTTTGTTGTCAATTTCAAGTTCTTTTGACACATCTACTCCTACATCTTTTATAGAATCTCTTCCCTCTAAAAGGTATGGAAAAAAATCCATAACCTCTTTTCTTATTCCATGTCTTATTTCCTTTAATCTTTTACTTATATCTTTATCATCATAGTAAAACCGTGCTAAATCTTCTAAAACTCTTATCCCTTCAGATGCCCTGTTTACATTGGCATCAATTATTCTATAAAATTCATCCATTTTTATCACACCCCTCCTTCTTTTAAGAAATAACTTAAAATCACATCAGCCTGTTTTGCAGCAGCAATATTTACCTTTGGAGATATTGGAGGTGCATTTTCGCTTACTTCAGTGACAAAATCACCTATCATATAAAATTTGTCATGAACCTCCCGAATTCTTATATTATCACTGTTTCCCCATCCTGCAAGTCCTGACGCACAAACTAAAAGTTTATCTGATAATAAAAAATTTTCTACAATTAACTTTTTATATTTAACTTTATCAAATGCTTCAACTACAACATCAAAATGGCAAAATAATTCTTTTATATTTTCCCCGGTAACCTTTTTACAAACTGCTTCAATTTCAATATCCGGGTTAATTCTTTTTAAATTTTCTTTTAAAGCTTCAACCTTAGGCATATTTATTTGATCTAAAAAGAAAAACTGTCTGTCTAGATTTGACGGTTCAACCACATCAAAATCCACTATTTTAAATTTTTTAAAACCACTTCTAACAAGGTTAAACGCACAATTAGAACCTAATCCACCTGCTCCTGCCACTGCTATTTTTACATTTTGAAGTTTTTTAAGCTGCTCTTCTCCAATGAAGCCTAAAAGCCCCTTTTCAAAATCATTATACATAAATAATCACCATTTTCTATTACCTTTAAAATTATAAGTAAAAAACTCTTCTTAATATAGTCCTTTACATCATTTATTTTAGTTTTTTAAAATATTGCCTGCCAATCCTTAAATACAGGTTGAAAACCTTTTTTATAAATTGTATCCTTCATTTCTTCAACACTTCTTTGATCTGATATATCAAACTGACCATCACTTTTTTCATCCAATGTATGTCCTCCCACTTCTGTTGAAGAACCAGCGGACATTTTGGTAACACCTAGCCCTATAAGATTATCTCTAAATTCCGCATCTTCTCTTGTAGATATTGTAATACCTGCTCTTGGCATAAATAATCTTAACGCCAGCATTATTTGAACTATGTTTTTATCTTCTACATAAAATATAGAATTAAAATCCCCTGTATGAGGTCTTATTCTTGGAAGAGAAACTGATACTTCAGTATCTAAGTATTTATTTTGAAGATAATCACCATGCAGGCCTGTAAAAAAGCTTTCCTTTCTCCAGTCTTCAAGTCCTAAAAGTGCTCCAATATTTACACTTCTCATTGTTGCCATGCAAGCTCTCTCAGGCGCATCCAATCTAAACTTGTAGTTTTTCTTAGGCCCACTTATGTGAAGCTTATCATAAGTATCTTCATTATACACTTCCTGATATACTGTAAGACCGTCAACTCCAGCCTCAATCACTTCTCCATATTCCTCTGTACTCAAAGGATAAATTTCTATTGTTATGGATGTAAAGTATTTTTTTAAAACTTTTACACAGCTTTTTATATAACTTACAGGTGTATTTTCTTTTGATTCGCCAGTCAATATCAAAATATGCTTTAAACCTGTCTCGGATATCTTTTTAGCTTCCCTTTCAACTTCATCCATTTCAAGCTTCTTTCTTGTAATTTTATTTGTTATATTAAACCCACAGTAAGAACATTGGTTTACACAAAAATTTGCTAAGTATAAAGGAGTATATAAAAATATTACCTTTCCAAAATGTTGCAGTGTAAGTTCATTTGCTCTTTGTGCCATCTGCTCTAAATATTTTTCTGCCCTTTTTGATAAAAGAGTCAAAAAATCATATTCATTAAGCCTTTCTTTATTAATTGACCTTAAAACATCATTATCAGATAACTTATTAAAAAAATCATCAAAATCAAAATCCCTGTACTTTATGTATTCATTATAAAAACTCATTATCATCCCCCTTTGATATCAACACTTTCACTTTATCTTATTCTAAGACTTCTGTATTTGAAATTCCACCTCTTAATCTTTTTATGCTAAAAAACCAGTAAGAGGTGAGGAAGCCTCTGCATATTCCTTAACTGCACCAGTGCCCGAAAGATATGCTATTCTTCCAGCTGACACTGCTTTTGCAAATGCTTCTCCCATTGAAACAGGATTTTTTGCTGTTGCTATAGCAGTGTTGACAAGCACCGCATCTGCTCCAAGTTCCATAGATTCACAAGCTTCAGATGGTTTTCCTATTCCTGCATCCACTATAATAGGCAAATCAATTTCATCAATTAATATTTTAATAATTTCCTTTGTTTTCAGCCCTTTATTTGTGCCTATCGGAGCA
Organism: Herbivorax alkaliphila; assembly: GCF_030848475.1. Classification (GTDB taxonomy): domain Bacteria; phylum Bacillota; class Clostridia; order Acetivibrionales; family Acetivibrionaceae; genus Herbivorax. Next base: position 10,180 of record NZ_JAVDDS010000011.1, on the reverse strand, counting down.
CCTAATGGCATTACTGAAGCAGCACCTGCATTTACAAGTCTCTTTGCATCCATTAAATCTGGACTAACATAGGGCATCACTGTAAATCCTTCTTTAGATAAAATTTCAGTTGCCTTAATTGTCTCATGGTTATCTGGAAGAAGATATTTGTTATCTGAAATAACCTCAATTTTTATAAAATTACCACACCCAGCAGCCCTTGCAAGCCTTGCAATTCTTACAGCTTCCTCTGCATTTCTTGCTCCTGAAGTATTAGGCATTAAAGTACACTCATTAGGAATGTGATTTAGCATATTTTCTTCTTCTGAATCAAAGTCAATTCTTCTTAATGCAACAGTAATAACCTGAGCATTAGAACTCCTAATAACATCAGGAATCATTCTATTTGAAGAAAATTTACCTGTTCCCACAAAAAGTCTGCTTTTGATTTCTACTCCTCCAATAATTAATTTATCATTCATTATTTAGCCTCCCCCTACAAATCTTAAAACTTCAAGATTATCATTTTCTTTTAAAATAGTTTTCTCCCATTCACATTGATTCAAAACCTGATAATTGTATTCAACAACTATTCTGTCAGGCTCAAGCCCTTTTTTGTTTATAAGTTCTTTTAAAGTTATTCCCTCTTCAATTTCTATCTTTTTACCATTTAGTGATATAACCAAATTATCACCTCCAAATTTCACAAAGATGTATTAAATCAAAAAAAGCTCACCTTTTGTAGGCAAGCATAATTTTAAAAACACGATTAAATAAGGCTTCCCTACGACGGCACTATCCGCGTCAGGTTCAAAGGGTTAAGAGTTCTTTACTCTTTCTCAGCCACAAGGCACCCCTAGCTGAAATATTCACTTTTCATATTTATATTGTACATATTATTTTTATATAACACAAGTATTATTTTTAAAATTTCAAAAGACCACACCTATATTTAAAAATAAGTTATAATCTCATTCCATAATTTATCTTTTCCCTGCTTTGTCTCAGAAGAGTAGGGAATTAGATTTATAGAACTATCTAGACCTAACGTTTTAGTTATATCAGATAATCTCTGCTGTACTTTTGAGCGAGGAATTTTATCTAGTTTTGTTGCAACTATAATATAAGGAAATCCCATACTCAAAATCCAATCATGCATTATCTTATCATTAGAAGAAGGAGAATGTCTTATATCAACAAGCATAACAACCAACTTTAGCTGTTCTCTTTTGGTTAAATAAGTTTCAATAAACTGCCCCCAAGAAGCTTGCACCGATTTTGACACTTTGGCATATCCATACCCTGGAAGATCTACAAAGTATAATGTATCGTCTATATTATAAAAATTTATCACCTGTGTTTTTCCTGGTGTAGCTGCAACTCTTGCCAATTTTTTTCTATTTAAAAGAGAATTAATCAAAGAGGACTTTCCTACATTTGATCTTCCCACAAAAGTAACCTCCGGTATATCACTGACAGGATATTGTGAAGGCTTAACTGCTGTCACTTCATGTCTTGCATTATTTATATTAAAATCCATTACACTGTACCTCTTTTTCATTATCTTTTTAAAAACATTATACCATTAAATTCTCAAATTAAAAGGTTTTAAAGATAATTTATATATTCTCCAATTCCTTTATTACAAACCATATTGATTTTATCTCCAAAAAAACTTTTATATTTTGATATTGTTAAATTGCTATTTAATAAAACCACATCGATAATTAAATCTTTATCTCTTTTATGAGAAAGCTTTAGTTCTGCTATTTTTAAAAGATGTTTGAATTCATAATCAATTTGGGTCAATGAATAACCTACAAAAATCCATTTATTTGAACTTGTAAGTAGTTTTTCAGCTTCGCTCCAGACATTAGAAAAAGAATTGACTTTAAAAGAATTTTTATAACTCTGAGTGGCTATATGGGATGATAAAATATTTTCACAATGAAAACACTTTGTATTATCTATTTTATTATCAGTAATATTTATTCCTTCTAAATCATTAAGAAGCATGATATCCTTTTTAGTAAAACCTGTTCTTTTAAGTGGCGAAATATCATTTTTTATATCATTTACAAGCATCCTGCAATTATTACAATACATCCAGTTGCATGAACCATGAACTTTTATAACTTTTATAACTTTGCTTATTTTTAATAAATTATATGCCTTTTTAAATTCTTCTCCGCCATTTGCATAATCTATATCTATATTTTCTTCAAGGCCACAAATATACTTTTCTAAGACAGTGTCCCAGTTTAATGTAATAAAATTTATTTCATCATATTTATTTAGAAGCAGCCTTATAAAATTTGCAGCATGCTCAGAGTATTTATAAAATCCATCAAGTATAGAAATAATTTTGTATACAATAACCTTTCTTATTGCCTCTAAATGTACATGAGAATATTTTAATCCTAGATTATGTCCTGAATTAATTGCTATATCAATGGATGTTAATATATCATCCAGTTGAGGAAATACATTTCCCTTTGAATACCCAAAAACATTTTCCATATATTTTTCTATTATTGTGCTGGCTGTTTTATCAAAATCATCAATAGAATATCTTTCTATTAAATGATTAGAAAAATCTGACTGTAAAGGCAATCCAGAATTTTTTGAAAATCCTGCACCAAGTATAACTGTAGTCTTTTTTGGCAAAAAATAGTTCTCTCCCTTCTATTACTGAGATATTATACTTTACCTAAATTGAGTATCTGCAGTTATCTTTAATATTATTATTTTTTATAAAAAAACCTCCTTTATAATTGAATTATCAACTATAAAGGAGGTTTTTTAAATGACTTTTTTATAGACCATCCAACACTACATCTGCAAATTTAAATAAACCATCCCTTGCAACTTCAGAAAATTCTCCTCTTTCTAACCTCTCAACATAATCGTTGTATTTTTCTATATATCCTTTAATTTTCTTAGCTTCTTCTACGTCCTTTCTTGCTCTTTCTAAAATTGGATTTAAAAATTCAAACTCAACTTTAATACCCACCGTATTCCTTAATGTTTCCCTAATATTATCCAATATAGATTCTCCAATCAGTCTAAAGCCTTGTGCTTGCAGCATCCTTGCTGAAGTATAAGCATCAGCTAATTCAAAATTTCCTGCTAAAATACCCTGTAAATATACTTCTTGAGATCTTGCCGCAGGTTCTATAACATAATAAGCTATATCTATACTGTCTTTAAGTATATTTAAATTCATCTTAGTATGATTTACTCGCACAGATTTTAAAGTTGGAAGAGTTATTGTAATCTGTATTAAAAAGAATTCTCCTGATGGATCAATATAGTTTGATGGATTATTGCCACAATAAGTATATTTGTTTAAAGTTCGTGGATCATATATAGCTCCTGGATGTTCATCCATACTTATGAATCTTCCTGCAGAAGGGCTATACCACCTTGCCCTCAAATAATAAAAACCAACATTGATGTCATACTGTTCTCCCGTAAAGAAAAATTCATTAACTGTTTCGCCTTCTCTAAATATTATATTTCCAAATGCATCGTAGTTATATTTATCAGTAATGTTTCCATCAGAGTCTGTAAGAATTCTTGTACTTCCAAGCCCATCAAATTGATAATAACTAATCTCTTCTCCTCTTTTTTGGCTTACTAAGTCATCGCCATAAGTATATCTTACAACCAGTTCTCCTTCACCATCTCTCTCTTCTAATACCTGTGAATATTCCCTATTATCGTCCACTAGATAAGTACTTACCATTTCATTAGATACCTTTTTAATTCTTGTACCATCTACATCATAAGAATACTCTACTTTTTCTGTTGTATTCTGGTCTGCTTTGGTAACTTTTATCAATCTGTCTTGATAGTCATAAGTATACTTTTTAGAAACTTCCCCATCTGTCTTTTCAACCATATTTCCATTTTTGTCGTATTTGTATGTATGTTCTCCCTCTTCTATCAACCTATCATTATCATCATAAACATACAATGTTACATCTTCATCATCTGTTTTTGATAATCTGTTTCCTACTTTGTCGTATTCATAATAAATAGTCCTGCTATCTGAATCAGGTTCATTTATTGTTTCACTAACAAGTCGGTATAAGTCATCATAAACATACTCCACTACCCTTCCATCATTTTCTATGATTTTAGTTCTATTTCCAGCTTCCCCAAGCTCATACTTATATGAAGATAAAACTTCACCGGAATCTTTTTTATTTATTAGCTCAACTAATCGATTTAGTTCATCATATTTATATTCTGTAATTGTACCATTATCATTTTCAATGCTTTTACGGTTTCCAACAGAATCATAATCATACAATGTCTCATTTCCCGACGAATCAACTACCTTAATAAGTCTATTTAAAGCATCATACTCATAAGTTGTCTTACCATTAGAAGTTTTTACAACTGTTTTGTTGCCAACTTCATCATAATCATATTCTATCCATGACTCATCAGGGTTTTCTACTCTTATAAGTCTATCCATTAAATCATACTGATATTCTGTAATCCCTCTTGAGTCCTGTACTGTTTCACGCATTCCTGTATCCGTATAAGTATATACTTCAATAGAATCGTCCGGAAATTCTTTCTTTACAAGCCTTCCATTTACATCATACTCATACTTAATAGTATTTTCGTTAAAGTCTGTATGAGATTTCAATCTCCCCATTTTATCATATTCGAAAGACTCTGACATTCCCATAGGTAAAATTCTTTTTGTTCTTCTTCCCAGTTTATCATATTCAAATCTAGTAGTTTTACCTTCTGCATCTGTCTGAGATATTAGATTTCCTAAATGGTCGTACTCAAATACAGTTTCATTACCTAAGGTATCTGTTACTTTTATAACATTTCCTCTCCAATTATATTGAAATTTTGTTACATTTCCAGCTTGATCTGTCTCTGATATTTTTCTTCCATTTGCATCATACTCATATTGCATAAAAGTACCATCTTCGTATGTTTTACGTATTACTCTTCCCAGTGCATCTCTTTCATATTTTACTCTGTTTTCTCGTGCATCAATCATTTCTATTATATCGCCTCTTGCATTATACTTATAATATGTTGTATTTCCATCTGCATCTGTTACAGACGTATTTCTTCCAGCCTCATCATAACTATATAAAGTAGTACTTCCCTTTGCATCTGTCTCTTTAGTAATTCGTCCTGCCTTATCATACTCTTTTTCCAGCCAAGTTCCATCAGCATAAGTTGTCTTTATAAGCCTTCCTAAAGCATCATAAGTATATGTTTCTTCTCTGCCAGCTCTATCAACAAAGGATGTTTTTCTGCCTTCAACATCATATTTATAAGTCTCTTCTGTGTTATCAGGATAAATAACTTTTGTTACATTTCCCATATAATCATATTCGTATTCAGTTACATTTCCTTTTTTATCAATAGCACGAGACTTTTCTCCTATAGAATTGTATTCTATTTTTTCACTATTTCCATATGGATCAATAGTTTCAATCAATCGGTTCATAGCATCATAGACATAACTTATTGTACTTTCTTCTAATCCTTCAGAAGTTTGTGCAACAACCGTTTTTGTAATTATATTTCCGTTTTTATCATAGCTATAATTAGTCACTGTTCCAGAAACATCTTTTTGAGAAATTCTATTCCCCATATTATCATATGTATATTCTAAAACGTTTCCCATACTATCCTCGATGCTTATAATATTTCCACTTGAATCATAGGTATATTTGTGGTACTGGCCTGAAAAATCCTTAACCAATGTCAAATTACCTTTTTCGTCAAAATCATTTTCCATTGTATTTCCATTAGCATCTTTTATTGAAAGAATCCTTCCAATTTCATCATACTCATATTCAACTGTATGTCCTAAAGGATCCTTTTTGATTTTTAAATTTCCCATTTCATCATATGTGTACTCTGTTGTATTTCCAAGAGCATCAGTTTCTGAAGCAACATTATTATTGGAATCATATGTATATGAAGTAGTATGTCCTAGAGAATTTGTTTCTTCAATAACATTTCCATTTTCATCGTAGTAAGATACACTCTGCCTTCCATTTTTATCTATAACTACTTCCTGCCGTGCTTCTGTGTCCCTTAAGTATTCTATTTCATTTCCATTTGCATCTATATGCTTTATAATTCTACCTTCATCGTCATACTCATTCCGTGCTGCTTTAACTCCTCTTGGATCTATTATATCTACAAGACCATGAGTTGAATTATATGTAAATCTTGTTAAATGACCTTCCTGATCTGTTACTTTTACAAGATCCCCATAATAATCATATTCATATGTTATTACATTCCCAATTGGATCTTCGATAGAAGTAATTCGACCTTCTGAATCTCTTTCAAACAAAACGCTCTTTCCACTTGAATGAATTATTCCATCCCTACCTACAGTTATTTCATTTCCATTTTTATCAGTGATTCTCTGAATCCCATTTGTTTTACTTATTATCAATTCCATTCCATCAGATGTTGTAAGCCTAAATCTTGTAGGATTATATAGCATCCCACTTGTATCATCAATAAGTTCTACATCGCCACTACTTGATTTATCTAGCATACATTCATTATTCCCTAATGCCTCAAGTTGTGAAAAAGTACCTTTTTTAGGTAAAAAACTCACTGATGTTTGACGTATTGGATATAATTCACTATGGTCAGGATTTAATTTAACATAAAACTCATCTTTTCTTCCGTCTGGATACGTTACCATTACCTCACGAGGCTTTGAAGGTACAATATCATATATATTACTACCTAAAAAGCCCTCTGGTCTAACAATCTCAAGCCAATCTTCACCTAAAACACCACTGGTAGTTATTTTAATATCACTAATCCCTAAAGTCCAACCAATACCAAAATCACCTTTTTGTTTATTTCGACTATCATATTTTCTGTTAATTGTTATTGGAATGCCTGCCATTGGTATTGTTAAGTCTTCAAATTCCATACTAAAGTTACCTACTTTTGTTTCTCCATCAATTTGCCATGTAGTATATGTTTCTATGTACTTTCCACTTGTATCTTCTGCTGTAAGCCTAATATCATAAAAACCGTTTTCCATTAATGTTGGATCAATGGTACCTAATACGTCATTTTCAACAGGTTTAGTACCTCTTGCAAACTCAATAAATTGATTAGCATCTTTTATTGAATACTCAAGTATGTATCTGGTAAGTTTTTCACTACTTGCTGTTCCAACAACTTCTACCGGCATATTAATTTGAGAATGTTCTTCTGGCGAGTCAATAGAAACGTCTAAAGGTACATCATCACCTTCCTCAATAAATCTTATTTCTTTTGTTGAATATCCTTTATTTCCTGCTTCATCATATGCATAAGCATTCACATCTAACACACCTGGTGTATCTGATGTATATGTAGCTTCTCCAAATTCGTCCAGCTCAACCTCAGTTTCATTTATAATGAGCTTTGTCTCTACAACCTCTACATTATCAGTAGCAATTATAGAAATATGAACATCATTTCCAACATCAACTATCTCAGGCTTTGCAGATAACTCAACAATTGGTCTTTCAAAATCAATTTCTGGTGTTGGCTCTGGCGTCGGTTCCGGCGTTGGCTCTGGTGTTGGTTCTGGCGTTGGTTCTGGCGTCGGTTCTGGCGTTGGTTCTGGCGTTGGTTCTGGTGTTGGTTCTGGTGTTGGTTCTGGTGTTGGTTCCGGCGTCGGTTCTGGCGTTGGTTCTGGTGTTGGTTCTGGCGTTGGTTCTGGTGTCGGTTCCGGCGTTGGTTCTGGCGTTGGTTCCGGTGTCGGTTCTGGTGTCGGTTCCGGCGTTGGTTCTGGAGTCGGTTCCGGCGTTGGTTCTGGCGTTGGTTCCGGCGTTGGTTCTGGCGTTGGTTCCGGTGTCGGTTCTGGTGTCGGTTCCGGCGTTGGTTCTGGCGTCGGTTCCGGCGTTGGTATTTCAAATCCTTTTGACCCTATTGTAAGGTCTAATAGTTCAGGGCTAAAACCGTCACTTGAAATCTCAAATTCAACTAAAGCCTTTATATACCTTCCTTCTTCTATATCAAAAGTACTATAATTTGAAACTTCCAAAGGCTCGCAATAATCTTCTCCATCACTACTTGTTGATACTTCCACACTTATTTTATCATCACTATATATCTTGTCATTCCAATAAATACTTCCCCATTGTGTATTTGATCTTTTACTGTCAAATACAACACTCCATGTTCCATATCCTACATGCTCACTAACTGGAAGTGACACATCATCTACCTCTATAATAATCCTATCATTATTTCTATCAGTGTACTCAAGTGTTGTATTTTCTAAAATGGTCTTTTGCGTACTACTTACAAGATCTTCAAAATCAAAAGATAATAATATATCTTCTTCCTGCCCCATTCTCAATCTTCCATAATTCCACTGATACTTAGAACTTCCATCTTCATTTTCAATTATATTTGTTGGTTCAGGTAATACTTCAAAATCTACTACATTATCTTTTAATATTGTTGTCTCTAGTACAACATTTCTTCCAGAAGCATCAAACACTGCCTCTGCAATATATTCCATCATTGCCCCTAATTCCTCTTCTGTAGGACTAAATTTATACGTTCCTCCTCCAATTTCACATATTTCTAAAAGCAGTGATTCGTCAATTCCTGAACCTAAACCTACTGAATGCACTATTATTCCATTTTCATTTGCTATCTCAGCTTGTTCTATAACCCGGCTTATACTCCATCTATTTTCTCCTCCATCAGACAAAAGAAGTATACTCTTGCTTCTTTCTGGTGAGCTTTCTTCCTCAAATTCAGCTATTGCCTGTTGCAAACCTGCTCCAATAGCAGTAGCTCCACTTGGTCCTGGCATTGAATCTATCGCTTCACTTATTTTATCTATATCACCTTCTAATCCACTATGAATCTGTGCATTAGAACTAAAAAGAACTATTCCAACTCTGTCTTCTTCCCCAATGTGATTAAGTACGTGCTTAGAAGCTTCTACAGCAGCACTCCACCTATTCCCTCTCATACTTCCTGAACGGTCAATTACAAGTATAAGGTCAACAGGATTTCTCTCAGGCATATCAGGTGTTCCATGTCCAAAAAGGTTAAAGTTTGTCTCAACTGAATCCTCGCCCGGCATTAACACAGACTTATTCACCTTCTGATTAACTTCAATATGTATGGGGTCTCCACTTTTACCATATACCATTTCTGTAGTTCTAAAATCTCTTTCAATAGTTTCTACATCTTGCTTTTCAAGTACCAGCCTGTCCTCTATTTCAGTACTTACATTATAAAGTTCTCCTTCATTAAAATCTTCTGTTGTAGTATATGTACGATGTACTGGTCTTGGAGTAGATGGCGTTGTCCTTCGTGGTGTATCCCTTCTCACATATGGAGTAGGCGTTGGTTCCTCCGTTGGCTCTGGAGTTGGCTTCTCTGTTGACTCTGGCGTTTCTGGTGGAATTAACGGTGGCATTGTCCATTCTGGTACCTCGATATAATCAAGCACCACGTTCAACATTTGAACTGCTTCTGCCCTTGTTATTAAATTAAACGGTTTAAATTTTCCATCAGGATAACCTTGAACTATATCATAAGATGCAAGATTTTTTATGCTTTGATATGAATATTCAGAAAATTCATCTTCATCTTTAAATTCAAACTCGGATGCACCTTCAAAAAAATCTACTTCGAAAAGTCTGGATACAAGTACAGCTGCATCCTGCCTTTGCATATTTTCCATTGGTTTAAATGTTTCATCATCATATCCAGCTATTAAACCTTCACTTGCTGCATAAGACACGGCATTATAAAACCAGTCATTTTCATTTACGTCTGTAAAAGTACTTCCTTCTATCTTTTCTTCTTCCCTAAATATGTTTACAACCATAGCTGTAAACTCTGCTCTGGTTACTAGCCTGTCTGGACGAAACAGTCCATCGTCATAACCTACAACCCAATTGTTGTCTAAAAACTTCTCTATAACATCGCTGCCCCAATGACCTTTGATATCAGGAAAAGCCTGATTTTGATTTGTACTTTCAGATGCAAAAGGTTGCAACCCAGTCATCAAAATACAAATAATTAGTAAATAAGAAACACATTTAATTTTTACTCCCATTATAAACCCCCCTAAATAGATTGTTTTATTTTTCCTCTATAATTACTACGATTATATAACAAAAAATCAAATAAATAAAGTCTTATATATTATTTAGCT
>NZ_JAVDDS010000109.1 GCF_030848475.1 Herbivorax alkaliphila | reverse complement strand
GGCAAGAGCGTCTTTCATCCCACGGCTAAAGCCGGCAAGTAAGGATGGGTTTTCAGACGCTGTTTTTTATAATACTCTGCAACAACCTATCTTAGTAGCTCGCACAAATTTCTAAGAATTTCTGTGCATCTAGTCCCTTCGATTTTACGTCTTTCACACCCTTCCAAAACTTCTAATAAAAAAGTCGGCTTCGCCGATTTAAAGCCAGGGTAATCCTTTAAAGTACAGCCTTTCGGTAGACTTTTTTGATGCCAGAAAGCAATGCACTTTCTTAGGCATTCAAAAAAGGCGTCTAATTATATAGACGCCCCAAAATTGTTTAACTTTACACAATTATGTTATATATGTATCTCTCTAAAGCCTTTCTTGTAATTAAAAGATATCTAAGATGTTATTTGTCTAGTGCCTTTGGTGTTTTTGGTTGATAAAACAAGAAAAAACACGCCGTACTAGATACTAATGTTGCCACTACAAAGAGTATTGAAGAAATAATCCCAAACATTTTACTTTTCATAAATAACATCCCCCATTTTTTTATTTAACAAGCAAAATCATAATAATGTGATTTTACTTATTAGCCTTGTTATTAGTTTTTACCATTCCATTATCTATATCATCTTTCATGGACTCCAAGGCACTTTTTAATTCTAAGTATTTTCTATTTTCCACCAATGAATGTAAGTAATTAATGTTTTGAATAATTTCTATACCATCATACTGTCTTTTTTGCTCTTCTTCACTTTGTATAAGTTTTCCCATTTTAAAAACACTTTTGATAACAAGTAACGTAAAAATCACAGTTACTACAACACTCACTGCAACTAGCACAATGTTTTCTGTATTTTTTAAAAATTCTATATTATTAACAACTATAGTATAAATAAGTATTAAATGCAAAAACGAAAACGCAAGTTGCAATATTAAAAATCTAACCCGACTTACATAAAACTTATTAACATCTTTTTTCCCTAAATAACGAATATTTATGTCTAACCTGTATATAATATAAACAATAGCACCTATAATAACAAAATACTGTACAGCAAACAATATTAAACCAAAGCTGCTTTCCACTAATTTATCATCTGTTACCCCTGTTATACCTGAAACAACATTAAACAAGAAACCCTGCACAGTTACAAAAATAATCATAGTTACTAAGCAACTTATAATTGACTCAACAATATTTACTTTATAAATAAAATATATCAATGCTACAAACACAAGAACCTGAGGTATTATTGAAAATAAATAATTTGACACTGGCACAGCAAGCACCCTAAAAACTACTGCCGAGATAACCCCAAGTAACACCACACTTTTAAGGGGTGCTGTTTCCTTTTTCCCAACAATTACCCAAACAAACAAAGCCATCATAAACTGCTCTGGTATTGAAATCGCAATAAAATCAACTAAGGATGTTCCCATATAAGTTAACCTCTCATTTTGTTAAGTTTACTTTATCATATTATATCATGACAATCAACAATTGTGTCAAATAAGATTATTTTCGACTTTTTTTTGATACAATTTAAAATAAAAGCAACATGCCGTTGCTTTTATTTGTCGAATTAGAATCTAATCAAAGGTTCTTTTGTTTAATGTTTTGTAATTTTTTCTAAACAAATCGTATACTAGTAATCATTTAGTAAGTGGATAAATATTATAATTAGCTGAATTTTAATCTTTTGCCAATATATCCTTTATTATCTGAGCATTCTTTTCAACATAACACTCTTTTAACATTTCACTATGTGCTCCATACCCCCTATATACTTGAAATTTCTTTGTGGTAGAGTATTCCCATTCTTCTTTTAAAGTTTCAAATTCTTTAGTGGTATCTGTAATATCTGCTGATTTAATTAAAGAAATATTTGCTTTTACATTTCCTAAATTGTTTAAGTTTGATATATATTCTTTATATTTCTCTATTTTTTCTTTTAATGCTTTGCTAGTGTAAATATTCCCATTATATTGTTTCCTTTCATGCTGTTCTTCTAATTGTTTAATTAGTAGTTCAGCATTTTGGCTTTTTATTTCATTTCTTAATGGATTTCTTTCTCCAGTCATCTTATATGTGTCCATTAATATAATATTTTTAATTTCATTTCCTTGAGCCTGTAATTCTTTTGCAACTTCAAATGCTATATTTCCCCCCGCCGAATATCCTAATAATAGAAATGGTTTATTTGGATTTATACTTTTAAGAATTTCAATATATTTTTGTATCTTATTTTCTTCTTCTATAAAATTCAGGGCATAAAGTGCATGCTTATTTAATTGATTAGCAAGATGCCTGTATACAACTCCATTTGTAACTATTGGTGGAAATGCAAAAATATTATTATCTTTTTTATCCTTAAATAAAATAACATTATTGCTTATAAATTGGTTTCCTTTTGTTTTTTCTAATACTTTATAATTACTAATAAACTCTGACATTTCTTTAATTGTGCTTCTTTCAAATATTACATTTAAAGGTGCTTCTATACCCATTACTTTATTTATTTTTGATATTGCTAACATTGCCTTTAATGAATGTCCTCC
>NZ_JAVDDS010000108.1 GCF_030848475.1 Herbivorax alkaliphila | reverse complement strand
TGTCAAGCATTTTTGAAAATGTCCTAAAAAAATAAAAACATAAGCACTAATTTGTTTGGTTCTTATGTTTTTTTATTGTATTATAATTGAATTAAGCTTTAGATTAGCTCAGATTTATCAGTTAAATAAAATGGCATGAAAAATAACCCAAAACAAAAATGCGGGGTGGGAAAGAAAAAAATAAAATATACTATTTGTAGGAAGCAGAAAGTATTTAAACTATCCGGCTGTGTTTAATAATTGTAAATTCCAGTCTTTCATGTTAGGAAAGTTCTTGTAAACTTTAAAGCCCTTAGAGGTATATATATTATAAAACTTTGAATATGCTTGAATTCCAGATTTATCATTATCTAAACAAAACACTAATTTATGGATTTGGGGCTTGCTATTAAGGTATGAATTAAGTGCAGTATCACAAACGCCTCCAAGAGAAAGCATATGAGATTGTAATCTTGTTGAGTGCAAGTAAATAGTCCTATAGCTTAATAAATCAATAGGGCTTTCAAATATACAAAGAATATCATTAGAACCTGCTAAACTAAAAGAATATCTTTTATCAGAACCTTTAGATTCAAATTTTAAGTTGCTATTTGGAAAACAAGACCTTTGCAAAGCATACCTAATTGAATGATTTTCATCTATACCAGTTATAACACAGTTATGTGTTTGATGTGCTTCATAAATACGCCCAAGTTTAATAAGAGGAATAACAACACTAGAAGATAGTCTCCTTGTTTTGATAAGGTAGGCAATTACCCTTTTATCATCAATGTTTCTCTTTGGCAGAACAAGACTATTGTTTCTAGTAGTGTTAATATCTTTAATTAGATTAATTTCAGCAGTTGAAAGCATATCAACAGCTTTTTTAAAAGGAATATTTTCGATTTTAATCAAAAAATCCAGAGTGTTACCGCCGATTGATAATTGATGGTTATACCACATATTCCTTGAAACAACTAATCCTGAGTAATTTCTAACTCTATATTGACGACCTTCTTTTAAAAGGATATATCCATTATTTCTGAGATATTCCACAAGATTAGCCTTTCGAGATTGAACTATTAAATTATTATTCATATAAACCCTCCCAGTAATGGTTTTAAGCAGACTTATTTTTCAAATGAGATTGTTTACTCAGATATTTTAAAAATGAATCTCTTTTCCAAGGATGAGTAATTGGAGGTATATATTTAGCTTTTTGTTTAGGTTTTTCTTTTAAGTTATCAAAATTCTTTGATAAAGTGTGTCTTTTGGCTATTTCATTTAATCCATAAATGGTATCATTAATATTAACATATAATGATCCGTCAAAAGATTTTATTACCAATGCTTCTGTTTTTTTGCGATAATATACTGGAGAATTTTGATTATTTACAGGGATAAAAAATTTGTTATTATATTTAATGCAATGACCGTTGTCTATTTTTCGTTTTGAAATAACGGATAGTATTAAATTAATTTCTTCAACAGAGGGTTGTTTTTCAAACACAGATTTGCTATTATCAACTTGTAAAGCAAATCTTGCGTTGAATTTTTTTATGTAGGAGTTTAAAAATTCATTCGCAGACTTGATGTCTTTCACGCCTGCCAATCTCATTTCGAGGGGCAGGCGTGATTGCAGTGTTTCAAATATTCTTTCTACTCGACCTTTAGCTTGTGCTACACTTGTACATTGAATTTCAATACCAAGTTGCTTACAGGCATATCCAAACTGCGTAAATGTATCATCTTCAAGAGATGCATTTTTTTTATTGTTGTACTCAAATACAGTACGTTTGTCGGTCAAAAACTTATATGGAATTCCATGATTTATTAAAATTTGATTTAAAATATTATAGTATCCGTTTAGTGTTTCCTGCTTATCAAAGGAAGCACCAAGAATTTTGCCGGTACAGTCATCAACAGCAATATGGAGGTTAGTTTTAGAATCCCCAAACCATAAGTGGACAGAAGCATCCATTTGAACAAGTTCACCATAGTAAGCTGCTCTAGGTCTTCTAGGGTGAGAATTCTCAATTTCAACAAGGCTTGAATTAATTTTTTTTGTTTCCGTTTTATTTAATCCTGGTTGCTTCTGCATGTCTTTTAGAAGTTTTTTAAATCTTTTTTTTGTAGATTTATGTGCTTTAGGAGAAAGAATATAGTTTTTCATTAGAATATTTCTAACTGAACTATTAGAAATATTAATATTTTCACGTTCTTCTAAAAGCTCTTTAAAATGAGTAAAATTAGCATCGCTATATTTAGTGCTATAAAAATCATTAACTAGTTTTTTAGTGTCTTCAGGCAAAGTATGAGCAGGTTTCCTACCCTTATTGCCATGAACAAAAAAAGCCTTTCCGTCATTGATGTAACCTTTAATCATTCTATTTATAGTTCTTATAGTACAACCGATTTTACAAGCTGCTGATTTTTTGTTTCCTTTTGTTTCAACTAGTTTTTTAATTATTTCATATTTCTTGTTTTCGTTCATGCTTAATTCCACCTTTTTCATAAAATCACCTCATCAATATATTTTTATTTTTCACAATATATATCGATAAGTTTTGTTTTTTATTTTGGGACAAAATCATAAGTGTTATATTAAGACATTATCATAAATGAATCATA
>NZ_JAVDDS010000107.1 GCF_030848475.1 Herbivorax alkaliphila | reverse complement strand
TGTATTTGTCAAGTGAAAACTGACCCTTTTTTTAATTGAAAATTGACCCCCTTTAATAAAAAAACTGACCCCCAATTTAAAGATATAAAGTCATGTGGATTTGATGGATAATATGCCAGAAACTGATGGATAAGCAGTGGAAAACTTGCCGCTACGCTTGAATTATGTGTGGACAACCAAAACCGTGTTGACCACACATAATTAACAAGTTTACCACAGCTTAACCACAGTTTTAAAACGGCAGATTATCCACAAGCTCCACAAGACCTACTGTTATTGCTTCGTTATATTAAATTAATAAATTAAAAATATTTAATATAAACGTAGATAATTAGATTAATTTCTATATTATATATTAATATTTTCTTTATAAAGCCGATATAATGCTGTTGCTGCTGTAATTCCATCAACTTTTCCAAGAACGGATACCAGCTTTTCGCTATTCCAGAATAAGTCTTTAAAATCAACTAGGTGACATCCTGCATTAAAGTCAGGAGCACAAGCAAAACCTCCACGAGATGTTTTACCAAACATTAACATAATGCTTGATCTACTTTTAATTAGCATTTCATAATGACTACCATAATTATTTATTCGAGCAATTTCTCCATTCCAAACTTCTTTACTCTTTTTTGTTATCATTTTACAGGTGAAAATCATAATAACCTCCATAATTCAGATATAAATTTTAGTACTTTATTTTTGAATTTTAAAATCTTAGAAAAGTTAGACTATCATTTTAAGAGTTTCGTACATTCTGTAAGAATCCCCATCCATGTCAACTAAAAAAGACTTGTGAGTTAGCCTGTCAACCATTGCTGTTGTCATAAGAGGATCTTTGAATATTTCATGCCACTTATTGAATTTTAAATTGGTGGTTATTATTGTGCTTTTTCTTTCAGCTCTTAATGATAAATGTGAAAATAACAGTTCACTGCCTTCTTTATCAAAGGAAATATAACCCAATTCATCAATGATAATAAGATCATAGTTCATGAATTGTCGTTCTAAAATTTGTAATGTTTTTTCACTTCTACTTTCTTTTAAGCGATTAATAAGTGCTGTTGTCGTTGTGAAAAAAGTTTTATATCCTGCATTACATGCTTTAATCCCAAGACCTATAGCTATATGAGACTTTCCTGTGCCTGGCAAACCTGCAAGTATAATGTTTTGCTTGTTTTCTATAAACTGTAATGTTTCTAGTTGACCTAATTTATCCTTTGCATCTGGTGGTAGTCTTTCTACATTTAATTCTTCTAAAAGTTTTTTGAAAGGAAAACGTGCATTTTTTATGCGATTTTGTTTGCTGGTTTCTAACTTTTTTATGTATTCTTGCTCTAACATTTCTTGCATTAGAAGCAATGGATTTCTTGCATCCTGACCGTGTACTTCAATATTTTGAAGTATATATTTTAACTTTAGTTCTTTGGCATATTTTTTTATACTTTCTATATGTTGATTCATATAGTTTTTCCTCCTTGCATACTTTTATACAAATAATCATAATTTGCTAATATATCAATTGCCTTTTTATTGTTATCAAAAACACCTTCTTCTTCATTCTTTCTAAATAAAATTGATTTTATATTGTCTAAGTTTATAGAAATATTATGGGATTCCAATTCTTCTATCTTTTCCAAAACTTTGTCTTTTCCAACTTCACCTATTAATTTTAATGTATTTATATATTCTTTTGGAGCTTCTTTAAAATGTTTTGTATATAGTTGTTTTAAATTACCCTGTAATTGTGATAAAGCCAAACTTCCCCTTAATGCACCTGGCTTTTTAGAAAGTGTATTAATATAATGTTCAATATTTAAATTCCATTCGTTAAATCCATATAATCTTTTATGTTTGGCGACTATCTCTTTACCAAAAAGAATAACTACTTCTTCTACATATGATTTTAGAGAAATGTACTTTCCAACTAAATAATCTGGTACACTGTATTTATTGCCTAAATATGTAACAGTAGAATATTTATCAACAAAACATTCTTTGATTTCTGCAGTGTCATATTTGCCAGGGTAGGGTAGTAAATAAGGTTTTTCTTCTTCCAAACGGTTTCCATTTATTTTTACAATAATTTTTTTTAGATGTTCTACTGCATTTTCAAAGGTGTAATCAATGCAACTTGAAAATGCTTTTCGTCTTACAAAATCAACACTTCTTTCCACATGGCCTTTTTCATTACCTGAATATATATTGCAAAACCTGTATTTAAAACCATAGAACAAAGAAAGTTTTTTTAAAGCCTCTGTAGCTTCTTTCTCATGAGGTCCTACAAATTTCGCTACAGCAACTCTCATGTTATCATAGACCATTGTTTTATATACTCCTCCTGTAATCTCAAAAAACCTTACATGAGCATCAATAAAAGCTTGTGTATCTTCTTTTTTATATAAAAAAGCTATTCTAGTATTGTTTTTTGCAGAAGTAAATACAGCCATTTTGTATACTTTGATTTTATTGTTCTCTCTTAGCTTAACTTCTCCCCAGTCAAATTCACAGACATCACCAAATTCATATATCTGCCGTATAAAAGCCTCTTTTTTAGTGTTTTTGAGATTGCGAACATATATACATGTAGTAGAATATGAACCTTTATAACCTGTATCTATTAATTCTTCATGGATATCTTGGGCTGTCATGCACTG
>NZ_JAVDDS010000106.1 GCF_030848475.1 Herbivorax alkaliphila | reverse complement strand
CCTCTTAATGAGAACTGTTGAAGATGAGTCCTACTACTATATGTATAACGGTCATGCAGACGTAACAGCATTGATTAATGTAGCTACAGGAACTATCGATGCAACTTACTATTATGATGCATTTGGTAATATATTAGAGCAAACAGGAGATGTAAACAATAATATTAAGTATGCAGGCTATCAGTGGGATGAAGAAACAGAACTGTATTACTTAAATGCAAGAATGTATGATCCAAAGATAGCAAGGTTCTTGCAGGAGGACACATACAGAGGTGACCCAAATGATCCGCTGACATTAAACTTGTATGCGTATACTGCCAATAATCCTATTACATACTGGGATCCTACGGGACACTATTATACAAAGATTGATACTTTTATGGGTGAATATAAACGAAAGGTGTATGAATATGATTTAGAAACTGCCGAACTTGTATATAAAAACAGAAACATTGAGCTTCCATTAGAATTACTAGATAGAGTTGAATTAGATGATGGTTCAACTGTATATTCTATTAGACCTTACTTTTGGGCAAATCTTGATACAGTAATTGGCTCAGATATTGCATTTGACTACTTTGAAAAATATATTCTTGATGAATCAGATTATGTTAATTTTCCACCTACGTATACATTATTTTTAACGTGGGCAGAAGATTCATATGATGGTGATCTTGGAAGATTTGAAGATTTTGTAGTAGGAGGAGGAATGTCACTTTTTAATTCTTCATCTTATGCTACTTCACTTATTGCTTCAAGCTGTGGTGCTGGAATGGATCAAGTAAATTATTATTTCTTTGGCTATTCTACAAATTTAAAAGATGATCTTTGGAGAAAAACACGAGAAGGTAATGAAAATATAAACGAATGGGTAGAAAGTAAAGTTTACTCACAAAAATCATATGAATTGGGACATTCAACTGTCGATATATTACAAACGTTTTATGCCATACATAATATTGCTAAAGCGGGAGGTAATCTGCCTAATGCTATTAAAAATATAAGAAATATTAATACAAGAAACATTAATACAAGTTTGTACAATTTTACAGACCCATATACAGGTTTGCCTTTTTCAGAAATACCAATGGACTTTGGAAGAATGAATATTCCTGTTGTATCAAGAAATGCATTACAAATAAAATACTGGAATGCTATGAGGAATAATCAGGGAACGGGTAACACTTGGGGCAAATGGAGTGATTACGAAAAAGTAACAATCAATGGCAAAGAATATGCAAAAATTGGCGATAAATATTATACCCGCCACGCTGTAGACAGAATGCAGCCAAGTGGAATGAGGTACAATGCTAAAGGCTCTGCTGATGGTGGCAAAGTTGGTGCTTCTCGTATTTATGATGTTGAACAGATAGATTATGGACGTAGTATATCACCAAATTATGTAGACGATGTAATAAAAAGTGGTGAACTTATTGATACACCTATAGTAAATGGAGTTCAAAGGCAAATTTACCAATCAGGTTCAGTACAAGTTGTAACCGAAGGAGATATTGTAATAACAATTATAACAAAATAGCATCGGAGGTAATATATGGAGGAATTAAGATTAGCTTGCGAAAAATTTATTAACAAGGAATATACAGTAGAAGATTTGTCAAGAGTTTTTTCGTGGATAGCTGTTCCAGAGGAGTTACAAGATATAGTTTCAGAAGCAGAAAATAAGCTGGAGTATGTAAGATTTTGTGTTTCTGACAATGAACAATATGATGAGGGGCTAAAAATTGTGAAAAGTATACTTATAAAGATAAATTAAATTGTCGGTATGTTTGAAAAGTGGTAAATTTAGTCCGTAAGCGTCAAAAAGGTTCTTTCCAAAGTTATTGGAATTCAGGCGGTTAAGTAGGTGATAGAGGAGTTTTCTATCACCTGTAGACTTCAAAAATTCAATCGGACTAAAATATACTGTGCCTTGCAAAAATTCAATCGGGCTAAAATATACACTAATATTTAACAAACAGAACAAGTGCTACATACAATTTTATACTTTTTAAGAAATAATAACTTAATCAAAAAAACAAGCACCTTGGTAATTAAAACCAAGGTGCTTGTTTTTTTACAGCACAAAATAGGCTATTGAAAAAGCTGTAACGTTTTTAGGCAACTTTTTTGTAGCTGTGATAAAGTCCTCCAAGAATTGGCTTTGAAACCAATTTAGTATCTTCCACCTTAGTTTCTGGAGGCTTGTCTGATAAAATTGGAGTTTGGCAATTAAGTCCTTGATGTGTTCTGACAGGATGATAATAATCTTCTAAATACTTTTTGAGTAAATACTCTAAATGTTTCTGATTAAATGGAATAATATGATTTAATAACTCAGATCTCAATATGCCTACTGCTCTCTCGCAAATTCCATTTTGTCTAGGTGATTTTATCCCTGTCCTTTTAGCCTTGATATTTGCATTAGATAAAAAATCTCGAAACAACTTTGATGTAAAAATAGAATCATTGTCATGAATTAAATACTTTGGTGTTTCACCAAAAGGGGTTGCTTCTCTTATTTGTTGTGCTACCCATGCCGAGGATGGGTTAGTTGTAACTGCAAAATGTTCAATCTTCCTTCGGTCATGGCTAATTATAATAAAGACATACAACACTTTAAAATAAAGAGTTGGAACAGTAAAAAAATCCATAGCCCAAATTTCCTTCCTATGATTTTTAAGGAATGTTTTCCAA
>NZ_JAVDDS010000105.1 GCF_030848475.1 Herbivorax alkaliphila | reverse complement strand
AAATATCTTGTCAAAGATCCGTTTACTTCTTTTGCTACTCTTAAGCCTTTACCGTTATAAGTGTTTACAACAGTTTTTCCATTAGCTTCTGTCCTTACCAACTGATTTTTATCATCATATGTATTACTTATCACAAGACTTCCATTTGTTGTGACTTCAAGCTGATTACCGTTGGCATCATAAGCATATACAGTTGTTTCTGTTACACTTCCATCAACTCTTGTTGTTACTTTTTCTAAACGATTTTGCTCGTTGTTCTCATAGATATTAATTGTTGTTTCGCCATTATGTTCAATTTTTTCAACTTCCCTGTTGCCTGATGCATCATAGGTGTACTCAGTAACCCTTTCATTTGGCTCAGTTACAGTTTTAAGCCTGTTTAAGTCGTCATATGTATACGATGTTTTACCTTTATTTACTCCATTTATATATTCTACTTTTTCTAATTGGTTACCTGCAGCATCATATACATAAATAGACGCTTACAAGTATCAAGGCTGGAATGACCTTATGAAAGGAAATTCCAGCCTTAATTTAGTTTTTTAGAATTGTTGTCAATAACCTCGTCCTCTTAGCACTTTTCAGTCATGCCAATACTTAGAGAAAGGCGAAATGTCTTCAACCATTAAGATTGGGGGATTAACTCTCTCTTTATTAGGTACTTTAATAGATTTTAAAACTTTCTGTTCAGTATCTGTAAATTCACTAAACTCTCTTATTCGAATGTAGTTATCATCATAATGTAATAAATGTAAATGTACACGAGCAGGAGAATAGAAATCTAAAATTAAGTGTTTTACAGTATTATTCTCTGTATCAACTATAGTATAACCTGTCTCGCCATAAACAAAAACCTTGTTATCTTTTTCTATATACTTATATATATGGTTTTCTAAAACAAATCCCGTTCTAAATAAGCCAAGTATTTCATTTCCATCAAATTCAGTCTTTCCTATCTCATGTCTCCCCAAAGTAAGAACATGTTCTGTTTCTCTCCATACCTCAATAAAATGTCCAGTTTCATCCCATACCAAAACTTGAGTATAATCATCTCTTACCAAATATGTATTCCACACCAGAAAAATATCATCCTTATGAACACCTACTTCTACCATAAAAAAATTTCTTTTATAGTATTGATCTGCATTCTTATCAGGAAAACTTTTTATTATAGTATCTGGATTAATCGAACCATGCAAATCATACACGTTTGCACGAACACCACTAACTTTTTTTTGTAAAAGCGTACTTATAGTTATTTTTGTTTGCTCTATATTATCTTTTTCTATATTGTTTTTATGATTATCCTCTTCATTTAAATTATGTATTTGACCATTTGTACTTAAACTTTCATCATCATTCTCTATTTCATTTAAATCATGTTTTTTATTATCTGTGCTTGTATTTTTATCATTTTCTATAATTGATTCTTTTGAGCTACAACTTAATAACAGTATAAGTGTTACAAAAATCACTAAAATTTTAATACTTCTTTTCACAAAATCTCCTCCTCTTTTATTTTACTTTTATAATGCTACCTATTTCTCTATTTGGGACATCTTGAGTATTAACAATTCTGTAGTTAAATAATCATTTCCGTCAAATACAAGTATATCACATTTATACAGAGCTTCTCCACTTATATTACCTACATTTTTACTAATTACCCTGTTTAATTCACCATACGTACTTATGGATTTTTTACTGTTCCAACTCTATATTTCAAAGTGTTGTATGTCTTTGTTATAATTATCCATGACAGAATGGAATCTACGAACGAGCAGTCGGTCTATTAAAAGCTGAATTGTTAAATCATGTTATTACATTTAATCAGAAGCATTTGGAGTATTTACTCAAAAATTATTTAGAAGATTATTATCATCCTGTCAGGACACATCAAGGACTTAATTTTTAAACTCCTATTTTATAAGAAAAACCTCCTAAAACTAAGGTAGAAGATACTAAATTAGTTTCAAAGCCAATTCTTGGAGGACTTTATCACAGCTACAAAAAAGTTGCCTAACAGTTATATCTTTTTTCAATAGCTTATTTTGTTATGCAAAAAAACAAGCGCCTTTGTTTAAATTACCAAAGTGCTTGTTTTTTGATTAAGTCATTATTGTTATAAAAGTATAAAATTGTATGTAGCACATGCGTCATTTGTTAAATATTGGTGCGTATTTTAGCCCGATTGAATTTTTGCAAGGCACAGGTCACAACTTAACAAAAATAGAAGTAAATATCCTTTAGAACCTTTCTGTCTTCCTTGCTATATTCTTTACATTTCTCTTTGTCCAACTTTGCCAAATAACCTTTTGCCCCTTTTGCGATATCCTCAACAGTATGTTCAAGAATCTCGCTTTTATCAACTCCGTAAGAATCATATAACCTTGTCAACTGTGATAATAACTGTTCTTTGTTCATTGAAAACTCCTTTATTTGTCAATGATTTGTAAATCTCTGAAATTCAACATTTCATCCACTTTCATTTGATATGTTCCACCTTCACCATATTCTGAATAACTTACAGCAAATGGTTCAGGAACATTTGTTGTATTACCATAAGTAGTAGGAATATAAATATCATCTATTACTTGTATTGTATCAAATTCCCCACGCATCATACAGTCATTCCATTTTGGAGCTATTTGAAATGCATTTTGTGCATCTGCAGCTGAATCAAATTTCTCAAATCCAAAATAGGAACCTGGGGCGCTATTCGTGCTAAAGGTCTGTTCTGCGTATTCTGAATCCATATATCTATATCCAGTAGCGGGTATTACATCCCCTTTTTCTGTAACATAAAAATCTGTGGATAGTGATGGGGGTTCATTTGTTTCACTAGTTATAAT
>NZ_JAVDDS010000104.1 GCF_030848475.1 Herbivorax alkaliphila | reverse complement strand
TCCCCATACATCATAAAAAATAAATTTAGGAAAGTGTAAAGAAATAATTTTTAAAATATATAGAATCACTAATATTATTAGACTAATGATTTGATATTTTTTTATTTTAATCACCTACTTTCATTTGCTATCTTTCTCAAAAAACCCGCCCACGTAGAAAACTATTTGATGGATTGATTAAAGATATAAAAAGATCTATTAAATTCAACAACATTATAGCTGTTAATATAATTAACACCATTTTTTTTATAATTAATATAATTTTCTTAAGCATGTTTTTTCACCTACATTTATCTTATTCTAAGACTTCACCTTCTATAAGGTGGAGTTCCTCTTATAAATCACTTACTAAATCTTTTCCTACAAGAATTGTAGCTTGTCCTGCTCCAATTGTAAAGCACTTCATTTCTCTATCTTCACAATAGTAGAATTCATCTGCAGCTATTCTTTCAGCTTCATAATGGGTCTACAAACAAAATTATACTGGCATGATATATGCTATTGTCTGTACTACTAGAAGTCCTGTTGTGTTTCCCAATTCCGTTAAAATTGATTCATTTGCAGTAAATTGTCCTCTATACCTTGTGTAAAACAGTGCAAATCCCTTGTGATTTGCTCCTTGAGTTCTATAATCTTCCAATGATTTGCTTCCGCTTACCATTCCATCATTTATTGAGACTAATAACTGGCCTTGATTAGGTGTCTCTCCGCTAAGCGTTATATTGTTAAAGTAATCATTTATATTTAAAGTGTGTTTTGCAAATTCATTTTCTGTTCTTGGAAACGAGGTACTCCTTACTTCTCTGTTTCCATCACTATCAAGAATAGGTATTTACCCACCTACTGAAGCAGCAGGGTAAATACCTATGTGTATGATTTAAATCATCAGTCTTTTAGTTTAGGGTGTTGATAAAACTGTCGAGTTAGTCAAATAACCCTTTTGATATTCAACCCAAGATTTCGTATTCTGATTGTGCATCTGTGTTTTTATTTTCAACTTCTTTTTTGTGAAATCCCCCCAAAAACATGTATATTAATAAAAACTGCGCAACAAAACCTGGTATCAAAAGAACAACCCCAGAACCCCCCCACCCCTTTATAAAAAATTCAGTATATATACGAATAATGAAATGTGAGTGGTAAAAATTTGCTAATAGTAAATCGCAATCTAATATATGGGACGCTATCCAGTCATAATTAAACAAAATATAATATAATGCTAGCAATAAAAATATGTTAAATTTAAATTTCCATTGTCCTTTTTTTCTTTTTTCAATTAAAATGTAATTTATTCTAAATACTATTCCAAAAATAATATTTAAAACCATAAATAAAATAACCCACCATATATTGTCGTTGTATTTATTGAAGCTAAAAACAATAACTTTTAAAATATATAGACTCACTAATATTATCAAACTAATAATTTGGTATTTTTTTATTTTAATCACCTGCTTTCATTTACTATCATTTTTTATTAATAAGGCCATAGTCTATTGAAAAAACTATTTGATGGATTGTTTAAATGTATAAAAAAATCTATCAAATTCAACAACATTATACCTATTACTATGATTAACATAATTCTTTTTATAATTAACACAATTTTTTTAAGCATATTTTTTCACCTACATTTATCTTATTCTAAGACTTCACCTTCTATAAGGTGACGTTCCTATTATAACTCTTCAGGTGGAGTTGAGTCTCCACCTGAAGCCTCGATGTTTAGCTTTAGCTAAACGAGTTCACTGAAATTGTTCTTCTGGTACAGGCTTTTCCCATCCCGGAAGATTAGATTCAGGAGTAGAAAAATCAATGTCTGCCGCATTTAGCAAACTCAAAATAAATGAGTTAGAATTGTAACGGTCGCTGCCCTCTTTAATGCTATCAGATCCAGGATCATAGTTCAAAGGTTTTTTTGATTCGTAATTATTTCTCAATTATGTAAGCATATTTTAATGCTCAAAACAATTATAATAATTGGGTTAAGTATGCTTATGAATTTACGAAACTTTGCACTAGTTTAATAGTCAATGTTATATTCTTCCAATATGTTTTGATAATACTCTGCATCTTCCCAAAATCTATAAAAATCCATTTCTTCCTCAGTTAATTCATTATTTATATATCTACGTATTATTTCTATAGCTTCTGCATCATTGCTTTTTATTAAAAAAACTATAGCGTTTATTGCATAATCGCGATTTTCCATTGATTTTTTGGCTACTGGAATTAAAAATCCATATTCATCAGGATCTAATTCTCTTAGTTCATATGTTCTTACTTTTCTAAAGTCTTTTTCATCATCTAATTTAAATAAATAATATCTATCAATTATATAGCATCTTATATTTTCGTCTTTATAATAAGCATTAATCCTTTCTTTTTTTTCTACTGTTGAACTGGTCTCAATAATTGGTCTACGAGATATTTCTTCACCATCTTTAAGATAATATTCTAAAATATAAGTTTTTTTGGGCCAGGTACTGTTTACTTTTACCTTAATTAAAAATTCATCACCATAATCAGTAACAATAGTATATGTCTCTACAGGTGTAGAAAACACTTTAATTGCTATTGCCACAACTATTATCGTAAATATCAATATACTTGCTACTATACCAAGCTTTTTCATATTTTTATCATCTCTACTTTCATGAAAAACAACTCAAAGAGCATTTTCTTCTATAATGTGCTAAATTAAAAAATTCGCAGGAAGTTTTTTGCAATACCGAAAGCATAGCACAAACCAAGTGCTTGGTTTGTGCTATGCTTATTTTAAAAACTTAAGTTAGTTTAATAATCAATGTTATATTCTTCTAATATATTTTTATAATACTCTGCATCTTCCCAGAATT
>NZ_JAVDDS010000103.1 GCF_030848475.1 Herbivorax alkaliphila | reverse complement strand
ACACTAAAGCAGAACAAGGTTACAAATTTAGTAAGAAAGTTATTCAACAGATAGGGTTTTTAAGTAATATGCTTGTAAATATAAGTGCATTTCTAAAGTGAAACTCGTTTAGCTAAAGCTAAACATCTACAATGATAAATCAGGAAACAATACTTCTGTTGTAGATGCATTGGGAAATACAACAGTATATGAGTACGACAGCAATGGAAATATGACTAAAGTGACAGATGAAAGAGGAAATTCAGTAAAATATGAGTATGATGCGTTAGATAATTGTATCAAGACAATTTTTGAAGATGGAAAATTATATTATCAGAGTACAATGAAAATGGTTTAAAAGTATCTGAAACAAATCAGGCAGGAAATACTATGCAACTTGAATATGATGAAATGGTAAGGCTTATAAAAGTTACAGATGCGTTGGGGAACTCAACTATTTATGAATATGATGACCTTGGAAATATGATATCTCAAACAGATGCAAATGGTAATACAACTACTTTTTAATATGACAAGCTTGGCAGAAGAATAAATCGTATTCTACCCCTTGGAATGTCTGAAACTTACACTTATGATGAGGCTGGAAACATAAATAGTATAACTGATTTTAATGGAGACACCACAATATTTGAATAAAAAAGGGGAAGCCTGTTAGTTTGCCATCGTGGAAGAAAATTCATATTGACATGAATCATATTATGTCAGGTCATGGACATGGAGGAAACAGGGGGGGACCTAACAAAGATAGATTTCCATGGTGGATGAGTGCTCCAGCTATTGAAAGAGCAGTAAGAGAATCTTATAGATATTGTGAATTAATAAAAAGGCAAGGAGGTCGTGTTTTTGTAAGAGGTCCGTGGTTTGAGGGTAAAGGATATATAGAAATGTGGGTTAATACTGTTAAAAAGGTAATAGAATCTGCTTGGCCTAAATAAATTAAAGGAGAATATATGAAATGTTTAGTATAAAATATCTTGATGATTTTGAATATTCAAAAATATCTAAAAACATTTATAGTACATTTTATGTTGAATGTAAAGAAGTTGCATATCCAGATAATCAATGGACAGATTTTCCTGTTGCTGTTTTGAGTATGTGGTGTGAAAACATAATTTCTAAATCTAATATCTCTATTTATAATAAGTTTGAATTGTTTTTTATGGATGGACCATTTAGTATTGAATGTGAAAGAAATGCTGATAAGCTTATAATGAAATTCATAAATACAAGAAAAAAAGGAAAAACACATGATGAAAATATTGTTAGTTATTATAATGTTGTAAATGAAATATATGAAGCATCTGTTGGATTAATAAAAAAGCTTGAAAAGACCGAATTTAAGCCAATAAATGATATGGATAAATTAAAGGGCTTAGTAAAAAAATGGATGTGCTTTAAAGTGGTATAAAAACTGATAAGGATGTGCTGTTGCGTGGTGTGTCCTTATCAATTTTCAAAATTGTTTCATAGAAAAGTATTTCTCAATAAAATATTAAGGTTTTCTATTATTAGTTTTATTTCTGTGTTTTCCACTATCAACTTAATTGACATGGAAAACATAAAAATAAATTCATGGAATCTAGTGCAAAGCTTTGTAAATTCATAAGCATATTTAATCCAAGTTTTATGATTGTTTTAGCATTAAAATATGCTCACATAATTACTGTGTCTTGCACTAGTAGATTTATAAAATATTTGAAAACATTTTACAAAGAGAATTAATTAAGTGAGGTGGTAGTAAAATGAGAGAAGCTTTTTATTCATTAGATAATGAAAACATAGCTAAATTACCTGAGCTAACCCTTTATTATTTTTATGAAGAATTAATATACTTTTTTTCAAGGGAGTCGGCATTAGAGATTGTAAAAAAATATGAAAAAGCAACAGACGATTATTATAATTACTTTTATCATGACATAATAAATATGACAAAAAATGAATTATCAACTAAAATAGAAAAATCTGATTCTGAGCTAGTATTGCCGTTTATTACTGTTTGGTTGTGGAAGCAGAGATTAGGAGAAATTCCTATGGATCAAAAAATTCAATTGGATAAGAATTTAATTAGTGGTCTTGTAGATGATTTTGGAGATTATATTGTTAGAAATATTTATAAAATGATGACGCTTACAGGATATGATAATATATAGAGAGAAAAGCCATCTGGTGAATTTTTAGAAAACAAATATGATAATTATTTATCTATTATAGAAGATTTATCAGGCTTTTATAATAAATCAGGATATGATGATGACGACTATTTTTCATTATTATGTGATTGTTTTTGTATAATAGGGTTTGAAAGAATAAAAAAGAATAACTTATATAAAGAGGTAATGTCTCTAATTGAATATGTATTTGTAAATTACGAGGTGGATGAAAGATTACAGTGGCTACCTAATGAAAAATTTATGCTATTTTTATATTCTATGAGCTACAATGCTGATGTTGCATTTAACTATTTTAAAAATATAGTAGAAAAAAGACAACTTTCAAGTATTTTAACTATAGTACTGAGTATTAAGCTTTTTGGGAAAAACTCTTTTGAATTATTAAAAAAGAAAAATATAAATTGTGATTATTTTGGCGGAATAGATAATTTGTATAGATTGATAATAATGTAGATTCAACTGTTTTGTTTACATTAATACAGGTAATGGTTACGTTTTCTGTTATTGGACTATAGCTGGAGTAGCTATAGGATATGGAGTTTATTATTTAGAACCAATGTCATTAAGGTGTACAGGTGCTTACCCCCAGAAGAGGAGAAGGTATTATGACTGATCAACAGTATTTAGAATATAAATTTGCTTCAAAAAAAGACTGGAGTACAAGAGATAAAGTAGAAGAATTATTTAATATTTTAAATAGTTTAGATGAAAAAATCAAACCTAAATGTTTTATGTATGCTGATAAAAAAATTGAGTTTG
>NZ_JAVDDS010000102.1 GCF_030848475.1 Herbivorax alkaliphila | reverse complement strand
TCCCATAATTGTCAGATATTTTGCTAGCCTTATTATTAACATATTCAAAAATTTTATCATCCCAATCAAAAGATTCTACAACATTATTGAAACACTCACATTCTGTTTTAATTTCGGGAATAGCAATATTATGATTCTTCAAACATTCCTTTGCTTCATTAATATTTTTAGATATATTTTGTCTAACACATTTAATAAGTCCATTGCAGAAATCTGAATTTCCTGGTGGTATCCTAAAATGAATTTTTATATTTGAGTTTTGTATTTCAATTTCTTCTACATAATGGTGAGATAAAGGATGATATTTGTCTTTTACGGTTTCTTGGGAATCTACATTTGTTTTAGACCAATTCTCATTAATTGCATTATTCATTAAATGTACATTTCTTTTAAACCAATCCTCATTAACCCTATTATAGTCACAATCTAAAGAGTCTCCAATTCTTAGCATGTATAGTAATAACTTAAGGTCAGTAGATACTCTTTGATTTTCGAATGCATTTTTGAAAGTATACTCATTCTCACAATGGTATCGTGCCAATTTTGCTGCATTTTCAAAAAAGTCTCGGTATTTATCGGGTATTTCTAAAGAAAGTTGATTATTAAGTATTCGATTTTTATCAAGAAGAGCATTTATCAAATCAAAACTTAATTCTCCATGGTAACATCTAATCTTTTCTAGCGTTTCTTCATTAAAATATTGAGGTCGCTCGCCCTTTGAAATGAATTCTTCTATCTTGTCTGAATTCATACCTATATCGTGTAGATAAATAGCCAAAAGCAAAATCATAG
This sequence comes from Herbivorax alkaliphila, assembly GCF_030848475.1. Classification (GTDB taxonomy): domain Bacteria; phylum Bacillota; class Clostridia; order Acetivibrionales; family Acetivibrionaceae; genus Herbivorax. The sequence goes on along the minus strand of NZ_JAVDDS010000102.1, from coordinate 2,265 downwards.
CTTCTTCTTGGCTCCAATACCTGTCAGTAAACAACTTATCTAATCGAGCTTCAATTCTCTCTGAATGCTCTAGCCCATGTATGTTATAATGGGGGTATCTTTCGTCTTTTCCCCATAATTCATGACAAAAAGGAATTACTTTGTTTTGCAAATATTCTCGATAATCATCATCTAAAAAATCTCTAAGTTTTGCCATTATTGCCTCCTCCAAATATAAATATAGTTAGACTTATATACAAATTATGTTACTATCTATTCTTATTATACTATGTTCAAAAATTTACACCATATGATTCTAGTATTTTTATCTCTTCATCAGTAAGGTTACTCTCGGGATGAAGGTTTGTAAAATTGCAACCATACAAGTAAAGACCAGGAACATTTATAAATTCTGCTATACAATCATCAGAAACTCTCCATATCCTTATACTTCCATCATGTGACCCAGACAGAATTTTCTCCCCATCTTCTGAATATACTGCACTCATTACCCAATTAGTGTGACCTGTATATGTATTAATACAGTTTCCTGTTTCTACACTCCACTCCTTTATAGTATTATCAATGGAAGCAGATAAGATTTTTTGGTCATCTTTCGAATATACTGCACTTTCTACCATTCCTTTGTGACCTTTGTAAGTTTTAATACAATCTCCTGTATCTACACTCCATTCCTTTATGGTACCATCATCTGAAGCAGATAGAATTTTTTTACCACATCCTGAATAAACTGCACTGTTTACCCAGCGTGTATGACCATTATAGGTTTTGATACATCTTCCTGTTCTTACTCTCATTTCTTTTATTGTATGATCGGCAGAAGCAGACAGTATTTTTTCGCCATCATCGGAATACACTGCGTGTAATACTTGCCTTAAGTGATCTTTATATGACTTTATACATTTGCAACGTACATCATCCCATTCCTTTATTGTCCTATCATAAGAAGCAGAAAGAATTTTTTTCTCGTCTTTCGAATATACAGCACTCCTTACCGGTTCAGTATGACCTATATAAGTTTTAATACATTTTCCTGTTTCCACATCCCACTCCTTTATTGTTTTATCATCCGAAGCAGATAATATTTTTTTCCCATATTTCGAATATACACAACTCCTCAACCACTTCAAGTGTCCTGTATAGACTCTATCACATTTTTCTGTTTTTATGTTCCATTCTTTAATAGTATTATCATGTGAAGTAAAAAGTACTTTTTCACTATCTAGCGAATATATCGCACTAACCACCCTTCTAGCGTTACCGTTATAAGTTTTGATACATTCACCTATATCTACAAACCATTCCTTTACAGTAAGATCACCTGAGACAGATAGTATTTTTTTGCCGTTTTTTGAGTACACCGCACTATCTACTGTATGCAAGTGACCTATGTAGGTTTTTATACATTCTTCTGTACCTACGAGCCATTCCTTTATAGTATTGTCAGATGAAGCTGAAAGTATTTTTTTGCCATCTTCTGAATACACTGCACTATGTACAAAATCAGTGTGACCCTTATATGTTTTAATGCATTCAGCTGTATCTATGCTCCACTCTTTTATTGTGTGATCATAAGAGGCGGAAAGTATTTTTTTGCCACATCTTGAATACACTGCACTTACTACAATATGTGAGTGACCTCTATATTCTTTAATGCATTCTCCAGTATCTATTAGACATTCCTTTATTATATTGTCATATGAAGTGTAAAGAAGTCTTTTCCCATCATCTGAATAAGCAATTGTTTTATAATCTCGAGGATGGCCTGTGTATATATTAAACCTATAAGAAAAAAACTCATCAGTTTCTGTTTCATAGCTTTTCGCCTTATATTCCTTAATATATCTTTCTTTACCTACACACCATTCCTTTATAGTATTATCCGATGAAATAGATAAAATTTTTCTGCCATCTTTTGAGTACACAGCTCTATTTACCCAGTCAGTATGACCAGTATAGGTTTTTATACATTCGCCTGTATCTACACTCCATTCTTTTATAGTATTGTCAGATGAAGCAGAAAGTATTTTTTTTCCATCTATCGAATACACTGCACTATTCACATAGAAAGTGTGACCAGTATAGGTCTTGATACATTCACCAGTATCTACACACCATTCTTTTATAGTATTGTCACCTGAAGCAGTAAGAATTTTTTTCCCATCTTTTGAATACACTCCAGTATGTATGCCATCTAAATGACCTTGTGGAAATATGCTTTCTCTTGTAATAAGTGACCCTGAAAAATCTGTTGATAGGTTTTCC
>NZ_JAVDDS010000101.1 GCF_030848475.1 Herbivorax alkaliphila | reverse complement strand
TATTGTGATATTTCTAGGTAAACATAAACCAAGGATTTCAATTAATTTCTGGAGTCCTTGGTTTTTCTGTCTGTTGTTATCTACATATTAAATAAGCAATAATAATCCGCTTAAAGGATCAAACAATAATGTTAAGAAAAAAGATATATTCCAGCTGACATAAGAGAAGATATTAAATTTGCTAAAGTTCTTTCACTAAAAAGCTTCATATGCTTTTTTGTATCTTTACTTGTATGTCTCATATTCTCATTCCCTATAGAGCATTGGCTTATAAATACTCACTTATATTTAGTCAAAACACTAAAACATACGATATTTTAAGGATGTCTCTCCCCCACTCTGAAATCTCAAAACTCCACAAAACAGGGACTTAATTGAAAAATTCTCTGTAAAAAGAACATGATGTCTATCAATTAATGTATTTCTTCTTTCAAAGGTTTCCATTATAGCCTGTTGTAATATTCGTCCTTCAAAACTATATTTGCTTGCTAACTTTAATAATTTTGCTTTGATGGAATCCGAAATATTCTTTATATTTTTTGTCACAGTAATACCTCCAGATAATCCGAGAGAACATTTTTAACTCCTAAAATATCTGCATACTTTAATAATTTATTGATACTTTTATCTTTATCGTTTAAATAAGCATAAATTGCTTCCTTAAATATATCCATTCCAATTTTATTTCTATATCTTGTACAATCGCAAATTGTTTTTTCTTTATCGTATATTTTCACTTCATTACCATTAATAGAAATTGTATTAATCCCCATTTCAAATTGTTTTTTAGAAAAATATATAATTTTTATAGGAGGATATTCTGGAATTATAGGTTTCTTTGAATCCCTATATATTGCAATATAATATTCCCAAGGATTATAAGTTGTGTAATCATAATAATCTAGTGCAGATAATAAACATATAACTCCTTTGTCTACAATTTTAGTAGCTTCTACCAACTCATTATATTCGTCAAAATCGCTATCACTTAATTTATATAAACCTCTCTTAATTTTAAATATAATTCCTTCTTTTTCTAATTTAGATATATTTCTAAAATGAACACCTGTTTCTAGAATATCTTTAGTTCTTGCAAAACCATCATGCTCATTAAAGACTTTAATAATTTTTTGCATATGTTTATTATTCATGCTTAATCACCTTTCCGGAAAAATTAGTCCTCACTTTTTGATTAATGCGGACTTTTTTTACCACAAAAATATTGTATCACCTTATTACATTATCACCAATACCTGTTTTACTGAATAGTACTTCTAGCCTGCTTTAATTGAGATATTTGATATTTAAAAATACAATTTTTTCTTATGAACTTAACCAGTTTGGATTGTTGATAAGGAATTATTTTGTTTTGTATTTTGTTTCCACCTCAGCTTTAATCTTGGTGAATTCCTTTTTTTACCTTAACACAATTTTTACCTTACGACAACTATTTTAACATAGGGGGGATCACTGTCAAATAGTCTGTCCTACAACAATATTATTCGAGTTGTGTTTGTTACCTGGTTTTTCTAATAAAGCATTAGTATTATATTTACATATATCCTTATTTTTTGTAGATAGGTAAAATAAAAAATCGGCGTCTATTTAACGCCAATCCAAACTCCTTTAAGATAGTATTAAAAATGAGACTTATCAAACTCTTCTCTATCTTCTTTAATTGAATCTAAAAGCTTATCAAAATCTTCCATTAAATTTGATATTTTTGAGTCATCTGCTTTTTTTGCTTTTTCTAATAAAGTTTCAATTTTTTTTAATTGTTTTCTTTCAAATTTAGCAGTTATTTCATCTTGTTTTTTTTCACTTCTTTTAATATCCCATTCAACCATTGCACATAAATCTTCTAAGTTTTGAATTAAGTCTTTTCGTGAATAATTTTTCAATTCATCTTGTTGTTCTATGTGACCATTTTTCTTCATTTCTTTGTATAATTTATCTGCTTTTTCGTTAAGCTCGTCAGTTTTTTCAGTTAATTCTTTCAGTGCTTTTTTTCTTTCATAATCTCCTTCAATTTCGTAAGCTTCAATTACCTTCTTAAAAACTTCATCTTGTTCTTCCATTATTTTTTTTCCTTCATTTTGATAGTAGTTTTCTTTTTCACCTGATATTGTTGAATTCGAATTTGCTAATACAATTACTCCTGAAACAATTATCATTAATGATACAATAGGTACTATAATTTTCTTATTCATTAAATCACCCTCCATTTTTTATTATTTTATATTCATTCAAATATGCTAATTATATGTAATGTATATTTTATATCTTATATATAATTATATCACTTTATTTCCTTAAAAGTAAATATAACTATTATACTTTAAAAAGAGTTACCAACTAGATTTTATTTCAATTACTGATACCCAATCGTTACCTCTACCAACCTGAACTCTATTTTGTAAAAATGTCCTTAAGGAACAAAATCCATCTCCCCACACACCATCGTGTTCTGCCATTTCTATGTAAGGATTATTAAAAGGATATGGATTATATCTCTCCCTTACAACTTGTGAATGATAAGTTTGACCATCAGATGAATCAGTATATTGAATGATATCTCCTAGCATTACATTGTTAGCAATATCACTAAGACTATTCAAAGCTTCATAAACTGTATAATTTGTTTGTCTGTAAGATCTTCTAACTCCTTGACCATTAACATCACCCCAATGTTTTCTAAACCAATGAGAATGTGGCCATGTTGAAGTCCTTCCCATTCCCCAACTAGGTGTATAATAATACCAATGTTCTTCTGTAGGATACTCAGTTTGCTCTGTAAATGGCAGGCCACCATTTTCTAAAACTTGAGAAGCAAAATTTGTACAATTTCCACCTATTCCTGAAAAGCTTGCATAATAAGTATTTCTTTCAGTAGTATAATCGTCCATATAATTTATGGACTCAATCCTATTATAATCTGAAGTATCTGCGTTTGGATTTGTAAATACAGGTGTATTAGCATTAATTATTATTGCATTAAATATTACACCTAAAATTACTATTACTAAAAAAGTAGTTTTTCTAAAAGAATTATTGTTGCTAGTTTTTAAAAACATTACTTATCCTC
>NZ_JAVDDS010000100.1 GCF_030848475.1 Herbivorax alkaliphila | reverse complement strand
AGGACACATACAGGGGTGACCCGAATGATCCGCTGAGTTTGAATTTGTATAGTTACTGTGCCAATAATCCGATAACTTACTATGACCCAACAGGTTTTGCACCTGTTAGTAGACAGGGTATGCCAACTGATTTGTGGGAAAGAGCTAAGCGTGGAGTTCGGATAGTACAAGGTGGTATTAGATTGGTTAAACACAGTGCTAATTGGGTTGATGAACAATATAGAAAATTGAGAGAAATTCCAGATAGGTTTGTAAATAGATTAGATAATGACATTTATAAATATTCGTTTTTACTACATGGAATGATTCCAGAAAATGTGGAACGTCAAGGTGTTGGAGTACCTTATGAAGAATATATACCTGATTATCTTTTGGATGATAAAGGTAATTTCACTGGAACAAATGATGATGCAAATTTATATTTTCAAATTAACTATTTATTAGATAAAGACTTTAAAAGAAAAGTAGATGTAGATAGAAATACTAATTGGCAGGCGGAAGGATTTAAATTAGGAGTCCAGAATTTTTTAAATAGAAGAAAGATAGCAAGACTAAATCGACAGCTAGAGCATACAAATTTTCCGGAGGAGTGGATTTTAAATTGTCCATTTTATGGTGTCGATACATTTATTATATTAAGAGATGAATCCAAACAACCTTTTTCCTATTGTAGTGAATATATACTTGAATCAAAAGCAGCTGAAGTAGAGTATAGATTAAACGTGACAAAGGATTTTGCAAGTTATGCAACAATAAAGCTTGCTTTTAAAAATATTGCTACATCTTCCATAAGCAAAAAGGATGCCTTAATTAATTCCAAAGCCTATACTTTAAAGGGAACGGGTGGGAATGAACGTAATCTGTTAAAGATTGATTTACAAAAATTCGCAAGTGGAACTAAGCTGACTGCAAAACAGGCAACCGAAGCTGCGAAAAAACTTGGATACCAAAAAACAAATTACACATCACATGGTCAACCAGTATTTAAAAAAGGTAACTCATATATCACTCCTGATGTGGATTCACATAGTGGTGGGATTTGGAAAGCCGCAAGATCTGTCAAGGATTTAGGTAGTAAGTCAACAAGATGTGGAACTTATGATGAATTTTTAAATAGGATAGGAGATTAGGAAAATGTTTAGTTGGAGAATTTCAAAATATAACCCACTATATAGAGATAAAACAGGTGCTTATAAAAAAGATGAATGGACATCATTTTATGATATAGGAAAAATATTTGATGGTAAAGAACTAACCTATGATACTTATATAGCTACTGAGAATGCCTATGTAGAAGCGGTGGTATCTTTTATGGATAGTACTAAAATTACTTCATTAACAGTAAAAAGTCTAGAGAAACATAGTAAAGATATTCAATTTACTTGCTCAGATACACATCATCATAATGAAATGGAAGATTTGTACAAAAAAATTAATAACGGTATTGTTCTTGAAATACAAGATATAGTATTTTTATGTCGTTTAATTTTAAGAGATCACCTGTGGTGTAAATTAGAAAACAATCCCCTAATGTTTATACATTTCGGCTATGATTATTATATGTATATAGGAAGTACTAATAAATGTGAAAGTGCTACTCGTTCTGTTGAAAAGACAGGCCTTTTTGTTGAAAAATTTGAATCACCTTATTATACTGTAGATTAGTGTGTCAGCATGTTTGAAAAGTGGGAATTTTAGCCCTATAAAAATTGGTATAGTTTACTTAACAAACGTTAAAGTATAGAAACTAAAAATAACAATCTTTAATCAAACTTAATGCATAATATAGTTATTTTGACTATATTATGCATTTTGTAAATTTCAAACATGTATAAATATAATAAATAATGAATAATAGGTAAGTCAATAGTTGCGCTTGTTGGTTGAAATAAATCAATCGGGCTAAAATATGCACTAATATTTAACAAGTGAAGTAAGTGGCAAATATAAATTTATACTTTTAAAACAATAATAGCTTAATCAAAAAACAAGCACTTTGGTAATTAAAACAAAGGTGCTTGCTTTTTTGCAACACAAAATAAGCTATTGAAAAAGTTGTAACTGCAAAGTGTTCAATCTTTCTTCTGTCATGGCTAATTATAATAAAGACATACAACACCTTAAAATATAGAGTTGGAACAGTGAAAAAATCCATAGACCAAATTTCCTTACTATGATTTTTAAGGAATGTTTTCCAAGACTGTTTTTGTTTTTCACTTGGTGGCTTTCTAACTTCTGGTATATACTTAGCAATTGTATTTGGAGAAGGAGCATCAGTTATATTAAAATCAACTAATCTTTCGTGTGTTTTTTCAGGTGAAAGTAAGGGGTTTTCCTTATGTATACGCTTGATAAGCTCAATTGTTTTTCTTGAAGTTTTAGGTCTTCCACGCTTTTTAGATTTAAGCATCCAGTGAAATTTAAAAGCTGTTTTATGCCATCCAATAACAGTTTCAGGCTTAACAATAACTAAATCCTCTTTTCATCTTGAATAAAACTTTGAAAGCAAGACCCATAACTGACGGTATGCAGGTGTAACAGTTGGTTTAGATATTTTTTTATCAATTACCTTTTGGTCAAAAAGAGCTACCTGACTTCTAAGAGCTATAATTTCCTCAACTTTTTCTTCCTCAGACATAAATCTTATTAATATAAAACCAAGTAACATTTGCAACCATTGCTTCACATATAAATGAATACGTTTATAATTAAACATCCTATCATCTCCAACAACATAATTTACTTTAAATATTGTAACTGCATGTATTACAGAAATCAAGAATTACAAATAATACTGTTGTAGTTTATACAGGTAATCTCCAAAGGCTCAACAGCATCACATTCAAGAGACTACAAAACTGCTCCGATGCAGACTTCAAAGACACAACATATTACTTTCAGAGATACTACAAACTGCTTCAACGTAGCTTTTTAGATGCTTATGTTTTGCTTATAGTACAGACCAATGCCTTAAAGCTTCTAAATCTACACATAAAAGCTCATACATGCATTTTCTTACAATGACTTGTTTTTCAAAATGTGCAGGAATAGATTGCAAAAAATCCTTGCTGTTTCACTAGCAAAGGATTTTTTGCAATCTTTCCGCACTATATTTATGAAAAACGCCTGTAGAAAAGCATTGTTAGGCTTGATGTGAGCTTAGAAGTATTTTTTGGCGGTATCCTGTTTACTAATAAGCAAAACATAAGCATCTAAAAAGCTACGTTGAAGCAGTTTGTAGTATCTCTGAAAGTAATATGTATTGTGTCTTTGAAGTCTGCTGTTGGAGCAGTTTTATAGTCTCTTGAATGTGATACTGTTGAGCCTTTGGAGATTA
>NZ_JAVDDS010000010.1 GCF_030848475.1 Herbivorax alkaliphila | reverse complement strand
ATTCACAAGAAATATTAATTGTATTTGCTACCACAAAGATTTATGGTGCTAACCTCTAAAGACGTGTATTTAAATGTTAAACAGTAATATATCGTTTTTGTTGCCAGTATAGTGGAATATATTGCCTAGTATACTTACCAAAAAGGTTGTTTAACTGCTCTATAGAACCATCTTAGCCAAAAAGAAACTGAAACTGCAATGGCAATTGTAAAAAGAATACATGCCAGTATTTCTGAACCTATTCCTTCAAAATCCCATGGATTGTGTATGACAAAGTATGCTTCAAGCCATGCTAAATCAAAGATATATGATAAAACAATGGATCTTGTCAATAGGTTTATATAACCTATGGCAGGAGTTTCATCTCCAGCCCATGCACAATGAGCTATCCATAGGGAGGATAGTCCGTCTAAAATCCCGACACATCCGTATCTTAGAATACTAAGAATACCCATAATTATAAAGCAGAGCATAGACCAGGTCATAATTATTAGTCCGCCCCCTCCGTTTTGAGTTAAGAAACTTTCATAAAAAGGGGTATTGCTATCTTCAAGAGGCAGACCAAAAGCCAGTCTTCCTAAAGATTTTCCATCGAAGGAATCAAAGCCTATTTCATCTTCGTTAAGATTATCTAGAAGTATAATGGACTGATTTTCAGGTTTATTGTATTCCTCAACAAGTACGTTGTTTGCCAAAGAGTTTATAAAAAGGTTTGATACATCTATAAGTTTGTCTGTAGCATAAAGGGAGAGTGAACATCCTACAACTGCAATTATAAAGACCTTTAAAAGGGCTAAAGAAGTAGTGTTTCTCCTGCCTGTTAATACGTTTAAGATAGAAATATTTTAACATCAGTTCTCATAGCTGAAATTTGAAATAGGGGAGACCTGCTAAAAATACTTTCGCCAGCCTTAATGGTTTTAGTGCTATTTAAGTTAGGTTCAATATTTTCACCATCTATAAGCCAAATGATATGTGCAGTTACATCTTGGCTTCCCTCATTGATTATCATAGCTCTTGCAGAGTAAAGTATTGATGATATGCGTGGTTTTTTAGCTCCTTCGGTGATTTCAACCTGTAAGGATGCAAAGGAGTATAAGATGTTTGATGTTAGGGTGGCAATTAGCATTGCGATGAATAGCAGCTTTTTCATGATTTTTCACCTGTCTTTCGGGCATAGAAAAAAGCCATTAATATGGCTTGAGGATAGTGTTTCATTTTTGACGCTTCTTTCGTTAATTTGTGGTATATAAAAAAACACTTAGTGGTTGGCTAAGTGTTTTTGGGGTTAGGTTCATGATAATGTGAGAGGCATTTTTCACATAGTTCTTGGTTTAGAAGTATTCGTGAGCGAAGTCAGATGTACCTAGTATCAGAAAGGCACATGGACGTGTCATCTTAAACTATTCTCTACAGTTAATTATATTATACTAAAAATTAATTTCACAAGGATGTCACGATAATTGCACCTAATGTTTCAGAAGTACATCTGCCTCAGATAGCTTTTATTTTTGATGGATGAATTTGGGGCGGAGTGCCGAAACTATTCACAGTATTTAAAACCAGAACGAAGCCTACAAATTCTTGAAATCTAAAGTTATAGTCTCTGTTTTCTTGAGTTATGGATGGAGCAACCATAGTTTCCTATAAATACATTGATGGATTTTGTGCAAAGTCTTCAAATTTTTTTCCGTATAATTAATTTTGGCACCAAACAATCTTCTATAACGAAGCTCCTCTTCATTTTTTATCTCATCTTTTTTAGAATCATGATTATTTACTATAATAATTTTTGGTTTAGTAATACGTCTATTTAGAATTCCTCTCTTAAGTAAATATTTAATATGAATATCTGCATCTGGCATAGAATATCCACAAAACACAATTTTTTCACTTTCTCTAAGTTCATATTCTGCTTTATTCCATATTTGAATAAGAAATGGGTTTGACATCATTTTGAAATAAGTAGGAGGTATCAAAATAGGAACGAATCTTCCTTTGCATAAAGGGCATAACGTGAGGTTTCCATTTTTTTAATGAGTTGTGTAAAACCCTTCATTTTAGAGGTTAGTTTAATTTGTTTGCAAACAGGACAATATAACCAATTTAATGAGCCATGTATTTTAAAAAGTTTTGTGCAGTTGTTAATGTTGGGCGGTTTCCAATTATCCTCAAATTGATAGTTCATGAAGTCGATACAATAATCTAAATCAATATATTCATGTAACCCTGTTATTGCATTATCAATAAGAATATCGTAGTTTAATGAAATAAAAACAGTGTCTTTTATTTTATGATTGTCTATTAATTTATGTATAAGATTTGTATAGTGAAAGTTTGAGGCAACTAATTTACGCTTTAAAATATCCGCTATTAAAAATATTAAATCTTCAATTATATGGTCGATACTATCATAAGATAATCCCTGAAAACACTCTCTTCTATTTTTAGCTAATTCTAGCATTCCTAATGCTTCTTCGAAGGTTGGAAAAACAATGCCATCAATTTTCCCTTTTTGAATATTAATTCCCCAAAAATCTGAAAAGTACCTATAAATATGATTATCTTTTTTTTCATTAGGAGTGTTTATTAATTCATTAAAATAATCTCTAAACAAATTAGATTGACTTGGAGCTCCTTCAGATACCGAGGCACTTGCTCCTAAAAAAATAATATTTTTAGCCATCTTTTCTCCTTTCTAATAATATCAGCCCCATAATGGGCGATAGAATCAATGAAAGTCTATTTAACAGTTCCTTAATAATCAAATGTTAAATAGATATCTATATTAATTATATTTTTTAAAGTATGATTGTTGTAGATGTCAATTGTTTCTTTCCATATTAAATATAAAAACTAAATAACATTATTAACGTTATTTAATATAAAATTCACCCTTTTTTCAATAGGCATAATTGGTACTCTTATAATATCATACTCGAGTTCAGAATAAGCTTTAATTAAATGCTCATTAAGCTCTTTTGACTCCTCTTCACTTTCCATAGTTAAGTAATCTTTATCATAAAAATTAAGAGGTTCAAGTAAAAAAATTTTGGAATATCTAAACTTTAATTTACTATTTCTTAATAAATCTGGCATATCCCTCTTATACAATCTTGCAAACGCAATACTGTCAATTATACTTCTATCAAAAAAAATTGTATCTCTACGATTAAAATTTTTCTCAGCACTTAGTTTCTCATAAAAAATATTTTTTTCAAGTTCCTGTCCATTTGATGTTATACTTTGCATACTTCTCCCTTTACTAAGCTCGTTGTCAATGTATATTCTTAGTATCTCAGGACAAGTTTTATATCCTAAAAAGGAAAGTCTTTCAATAATTTTTGTTTTACCCGATCTAGGACTTCCTGTTATAACATGCCAATTTGACTGAGTAGCATTAATCATATTTTTTTACTCCTATCCAATAAATAAAAATGCTTCTTGCATAACTTTCTTGAAATCCTTAAACATATCTAATTGCAAAGCTTCTTTAAAAGTGTACCATCCAATATTCTTCTTTCTTTCTTTATCTTTTAATATAGAAAATTTAAGCTTACATAAATAAACTAAATCAATATGAAAATGATTCTTTTCGTTGTCATATTGAGGTATATATTCGTGTAAAATACAAAAAGGTGTATTAAGCATTTTTACATATTCATCTTCATATGAAAATCTTTTTGATTTAATTATTGATATATCGTAATTTGTTTCTTCTTTTACTTCTCTTATTAGAGCTTCTTCAGGAGTTTCGTTATTTTCTATATGCCCTCCTGGATAAATCCATTTATTAAATTTTTTATGTTTTATAAGTAATACTTTGCCTTTATAAAATACAAAACCCGAAACTGTGAAATGTGTTATTACATTTTTATACATATTGTCACCTGTCCTTTATCTTTCTTATATTTTTTAAATATAAGAAATTTGCTTTTATTACAATTTATTAAAATAATTATATCATTAATAATATTAGTTTCAGTCTAAATATACATAGGTTTAAAGTATTAATTTTTACTTTCAGAGCAAAAATTATTATCTTTCCAAACTCTTTCAAAATAATCTTTGTAATACTTGTAACCATCTCTGTTTTTTACATACTCGAAAGATATAGTCTTTTGACTAGTCAGACCATATAAGTATGGTCCTAAATATATATAGTTATCAATTCGTTGATATGAAAACAATGGCATTGTGTCATAAAACTTTATTTGTATATTTTTTTTATTAGGTGCTATATTTTTTAACTTTTCAACCCATTTGATAAGATCTATTAATGTCTTTTTAATTTCTCCATTAGAACTTCCTTCATCGATTTCTCTTTGCTCTACAAACATTGAATCAGGTTTTAATGTAAGTATTCTAACCTTTAATCCTTTTTCCACTTTTTTCTCAATATCATTACCAACTGCATCTCTAAAATTTCTTAATCCAAAGCATATCATGTCTAGTTCATTTCTTAAGTTTTTCATATGACGATCACAACTTAAATTCATATCAGATCTTTTTTTGTAAATGTTTATTAAGCCCCATTTATCAACTACTTCATAATTTTTATTCGTCTCCGATAATAAGAAAAAAGTTATAATACTGCTAGCTATAAGAGAACACCCAACGCTTATTAAAGTTATTTTCATATCACTTCCTTTAAAGTTGATTAATGGCAGTGAATATCTTTCATCAACAAAAAAACTAATTAGACAAATAACTATACCGATAAGTAATATAACCTGATTTGTTTTTTTCATATGTTCACACTCCTTTTATTTGTTCTAAATACATTTGTGAAATTATTTCTAAATATTTATCTTCAACACAAGATATTTTAGAATTATCATTAATCTTTTTATCTAAAAGAATGTTGCAGGCACAAAGTATTTCAGAAAAAACCAAGTCAATTATCTCATTTGGCACACTATCAATTAAGAAGTTAACTGGATTCCCATTATTTATTATGTATACTCTTTTTTTATTTAATATGTATAAGTTAATATTCTTGCTAATTTTTCTCTCAGTATATGCATTAAATTTTATTTTTTCTAAATCAATTTCTATATTTTTTGAACTTGCACTGGCTAGATATATATATCCTTTACAATTCAAAATATCAGATAAAGAAATCGATTGAGTTCCAGTAGCTCCTATAATAATATCTGTATGTTCTAAAATCTTTTTTCTTGTTCCTGTTATAAAACCATCAAAATGTGCTTGTAGTTGTTTAATGCTTTTTATATCAAGCACACTAACATTACATTCTCTTTTCTTTAATGAATGTGCCACATTTTTACCAATCATACCATACCCAATAACTAGAGCATTTCGACCACATAAAGTCTTTCCAGTACTTTTTAATACATTTTCAAGTGAATCAACAACTGCATTTCCAACAAATTTAGCTTCTATTTCTTTAAGAAAACTTTTTGCAACTGAGAAAATGGGAATGCTGTTTATTAATTTTACCTGATATTTTTTGTATCCATATGCCGTATCCTCTATAATTCCAATTAATTCATTGCTTCTAATACTATTTAAATGGAAAGCAAATTCACCACCCAAATCAAGTATAATTATTTTTTTATTATCAGTTTTTGACATTTGTATAGCTTCATCTAAAGTTGATATTAACATCTTCTTATTAGAATTGACCAATTCATTTAATTTCTGAATTCTAATCCCTTCGTTTATTATTGTGTTATATATTTTTCTATTAATAGAATATGGTTTAGCTATTAAGCAGAAAATTTCACTACCTACAGATGTAAGAGATTGAATAAACTCATAAGTATCATCTAATATATGCTGAACAATAATAAACCTAACATTTCTAAATAATTCAGTTTTTAAATATTTACTTAGCATAATATTGCATATTTTTAAAACATTTTCATTCATTATATCATATCCTTTTTTTTAGTTGGCTTAAAATCAAATCTCCAAAGTTCTAAAGATACTTCATTGTTCAGAGGTGTTTTGTCTAACTTCGAGAACTACAAACACAAATTTTGATAATATATATTTTTTCATATTGTATTAAACAAAAAAATTAGTTAAGTTTAATTATATTTTAGACTTTATAAAATTTCCCTATTATAATTACTTCTTTTTTCTGTCAGACTCTATGAAGTATCTTCAATGGCTAGATAATAAATCCCTACTAACTTTGTGTACATAATATATCAATAATTGTATACCGAAAAGAATAAAATGTCAAATAGCATATACCAATTTTGACAATTATATTTACAAACATCGAAAATATGAGTATTATCGATATTTTTTGCATCAACCTCAAAAGGAATATCAATAGTTCTATTCACTCCCAATATCAAAGGCTTTATTGTTACATAATCCTTTATATACAGGGAAGGGACTTCTGTCTACTAAGTCGTAAAAGATTTTTTGACAAACAAAAAACTACTTTCAAAATTAAAAGTAGTTTCGGCTAGTATTTAAATATAAAATTGTAGGTACTCTATTTTACTCTTATAATAGTCTTATCTTTAGTGCGAATTACATCCATTTTATTTCTTGCTTCATCTATAAATTTATCGCTCTTTTCCATAACTTTAGAATCAGGATTTTTCATTTTTTTAGAAAATTCTTCTCCGTCTTTTCCAGAAAGAACAATAGATCCTTTGCGATTTATTAAAGCCATAAAAATACCTCCATATTATTCTAACATTTCTTCAATTATAGAATTATTTCTGAAATCAATAAACATTTCAACTGTACTATCATTAATATTAATAATTATAACATAAATAAAGCAAATTTAATGCACATCAGAAGGGGATAGAAAATTTTTGTGAGAAATAATATGGAAGAAACATTGTGGAGCAAGTTGTAGAGCGTGTTAATACGACGAGGAAAGGGAGAGCATTGTCTGAGCGATAGCGAGATTTGCTCGACCCCGAGGAGTATTTACAGGCTCTAAACTGCGTAACTTTAGTTTCTGGAATATTATTCTCACAAAAATTCACACCACCCAACTTAAAACCACCACACCTTTGTGCCTAAGAGACATCTACACATGTGGTGGATCCTAAAAATCCTGGTGCTGTCGATGAAATCATTCATTTAGGCGATTTCTGGGATGAAGATGGAATTAGAAAAAATAAAGATAAAATAATAAAATGCAATAGGGAAGTTGGAGAAAGTTTTAAAAGAGCGTACAGGTACATAAAAGCTGCTTATTTAATTTATGAAGATAACATTGAGATGATAAAGCAGTCCGTTAATATTCCTAAAATTAATCAAGAAAGTTACCAAATTATAAATAGCATTTTTAAAGATATAGAAATATCAGATAAAATGGGGAAGGACAGAAAACTTTTTGCAAGTGCTATTGCACCAAAGGGACTTGTGAATTATCTTTCAACAATTTTAGATACAGATGAAATTTATTGTGTAAGTGGAAAACATGGAACAGGAACAGAAGTTTTTCTTGAAAAAATAAAAAATGCAGCTTTAGAGAGGGGATTTGATGTAGAGTCATTTTATTGTGCACTAAATCCTTCAAAACTTGAACACCTGATAATAAGAGAACTGGATATTTCATTTACAACTTCAAATGAATATCATAGTGCAAATATTAAATTTAGTGAGTATATTGATTTTGACAAGTATATTGAACAGTTTTCTTTAAATGAATTGGTGCTAGAAGAAAACAAGCAAAACTTTGATTTTCTATTGGGTTTAGGAATTAAAAATATTGCTAAAGCAAAGAGTATACACGATGATATGGAGGCTTATTATATACCCAATATGGATTTTGAAGCTGTTCAATTGTGTTTAGAGTCAACTATGGCAAAAATCTTATAAAGATTAGGATTTAAAAGGGACAGGGGGATAAAATTATCTACCCTGTCCTTTTAAATAGCATTGAACTAAACTTAAATAATTCTTTTAATCATTGAATTATGAGCTTTTATTTCAAAATCGTCATCTAGAGATTGTAAGGATACAAAGTCCTTGTATTTTTGTCTTAATGCAATAGTAATAAGGTGATCGGTTAGTGAAGGATTTTTAGGCAGTAAACTTCCATGGGAATATGAACAATACACATTATTATAAAGTGCTCCTTCAAAACCATCTTCACCATTGTTGCCATATCCCTTGATGACTTTGCCTAAAGGTTTTACATCTTTTCCAAGATAGGTCTTACCTGCATGATTTTCAAATCCGACTATTTTTCCATCAAAAGTTTCATTCATTAAAAAGTCACACTCAAATACATAGTTTCCTATTAATCTTTCTTTACTTCCTATTGTCCACAAATCTAATGCTCCTAAAAGCTCTATCTCTCTTTTATCCCACGTCATATAATACTTTCCGAGAATTTGATAGCCTCCACAGATTGCTAAAAATACTTTGTTAGCATTTATAGCATTTTTAATTTCATCTCCTTTTTCATTAAGTAAGTCATTTTGAATTACTTTCTGTTCATAATCCTGACCTCCACCTAAGAATATAATATCATATTCCTCTGCATCAAATTTATCACCTAAAGAAATGTTTGAGATGTTTACATTGATACCTCTCCAAAAGCAGCGTTTTTCTAAAGCCATTATATTACCACGATCTCCATAAAGATTTAATATATCAGGATATAGGTGACAAATATTTAAATCATACATATTATCTCCAAAACTCCTTTAATCCAAATTTTTTCTTTAAAAAATTTCTTATGTCAAGCATTGCTGTATAAGTAGGAAGTATATAAAAACTATGCCCTTTCAAGGTGTTTGAAAGCCCTTTTTCAATAAGTTCTTCATAGTCTTTTACAATTTTTATTTTATCACTGAAAATTCCTGCATATTTAAGTCTTACAGCCATATCTTCTGCTCTGATTCCAGAAGCATAGAAGGAAGAAACATTTTCCTGAATTTTCATAAGCTCTTCTAAGTCTACATCCCAAAGCCATGAAATATCTGTTCCGTCTGCAAGTTTATCATTTATAACAAAAGCTATTTCGCTTTGTTTTGTTTCAGTTAAAAGAAAATTAATTACTTGATTAAATCCTGTAGGGTTTTTTACAAGAATTAATTTAATAGCTTTACCATAAGCCTCAATAGTTTCCATTCTTCCAAATCCACACTCAAAATTTTCAAGAGAAGATATAATGCTTTTAGAAGAAAGGTTTAGAGCATGTCCGCATGATACTGCTGCTAGTGCATTATATGCATTGTAAAGACCTGGAAGGTTAATTTTTGCCTTATGATTTTGATTTCCACTTATTGAAATATCTAGCGTTGTATGTGAACTGTTGAGCTCTTCAACCTTTAAACAGTTTATATCAGATTGAGGACGCTTATATCCGCAAGAGGGACATTCAAATGTACCTAAATGTCCATAAACCCTATTTTTGTAGTGATATTTGTTCATACAGTAGATACAAAAAACAGCATCTGAATTTAAAAGACTTTCGCTGCCTTCATAAGCATTTTGGGCAAAGCCATAGTATAAGACTTTTCCATTATGATTTTTAGCTAATGAAGCACATAGTGAATCATCTGCATTTAAAATAAGCTTAGCTTTAGGTGATTTTTCTATTCCGGATTTTACCTTGCGTAAAGTTGAATACAGCTCACCAAATCGATCTAACTGATCTCTAAAAAAGTTTGTTACAACCAAAATATCTGGTTGTATGTCATTGGTTATTACATTAAATATGGCTTCATCAATTTCAATTAGTGCAGTTTTATATTTGGTTTTTCCAGATAGATTGACAGAGTCAATCAATGTAGTTATTATACCACTAACAAGGTTAGCACCAGATTTATTTGTAATGTAATCTATTTTATTTTCCTTTAGTATTTGACCAATAATGTGTGTTGTTGTCGTTTTACCATTTGTTCCTGTAACCATTATAATTTTAAGGTCTTTTGAAATATGCTTAATTATTTCCGGGAAAATTTTTCGTGCAACTTTCCCAGGAAGGGTTGTACCTCCACGTTTTAAAAGTCGTAATAAAAAAATTAATAATTTAGTAACTATAATGGTAAAAGTAAGTTTAAAATTCATCTACATCCCTGCTTTTAGTAAAATTTTTATCCCTAAAGATTATAACACAAACAGTTTGCTTATGTACAAGTTTTTTTATAGGAGAGTATTTCCCTAAAAAAACATTTGATACGTATTTTATGAAGTGATAAAATATAAAAATAGGTATTGATTAAAAAAGAGTTGCCAGATTAATGTAGGGCGGTATAGATATATTTGTGCCAGTAAACTTACCCATCCAGGTGGGTGCGAAATAGGCCCAAGACCGATAGATATGCATATTAAAGCCTTGAGGAAAATGGGTGTAAAGGTGCATGATGCACATCATGGTTTTTTGTATTGTGAAGCTGATAAAATGAAAAGTTGTGATATACAGCTGGATTTTCCTAGCGTGGGAGCTACAGAAAATATAATGCTTGCAGCTGTATTTTCAGAAGGAGATACTGTAATACGTCAGGCAGCAAAAGAACCTGAAATAATTGATCTTCAAAATTTTTTAATAAAAATGGGAGTTAAAGTTTCAGGAGCAGGAACAAGTGTAATTAGAATTCAAGGAAATTATAAAAAACTCAACAGTGTAGAACACAAAGTAATACCTGATAGAATTGTTGCAGGTACATATTTAGTAATGGCTGGAATCACAGGGGGGGATATTACTTTAAAAAATGTTGCGTCAGAGTATATAACCTCAGTTATATCATACTTAAGGGAATGCGGATGTTGCATTGATTTAAAAAGAAATTCAATACATATTTATGGACCTGCAAGACCAAGGTCAATAGATGTGATTAGAACTTTGCCTTATCCAGGTTTTCCAACAGATATGCAGTCCCAGTTTGTGTCGCTTTTGTCAATTGCTAAAGGTACCAGCATTGTTGTTGAAACTATTTTTGATAACAGATATAAACATGTTGAAGAACTTATCAGAATGGGGGCAGATATTAAATTAGAAGGCCGTCTTGCTGTAATAAGAGGTGTAAGAAAGCTTACTGGAGCAAACGTCTATGCAAGGGACTTAAGAGGGGGAGCTGCATTGGTTTTAGCTGCTCTTGCAGCTGATGGAAAAACAGTAATAAGTGGTATAAAGCACATAGATAGAGGATATGAAGATATTGAAGTAAAGCTCTCAGGTGTTGGTGCTTTAATAAAAAGAGAAGAATGAGGGAATACAAATGAAAAAAAGTGGGACTTTAAATAAAAAAGAGAAAAAAAAACAAAAGAATAAAAAAATTATTAAGAATTTTTTTTGCATTATATTTATAGCTGTGCTAATAGTTGGTCTTGCGTTATCTCCATTATTTTATATAAATAGCATTGAAGTTTATGGCAATAAGCATTATAATAACAGTGAAGTGGTTGAAGCATCAAGAATGCCATATGGTGTCAATTGGTTTAAAGAAATAGGTGCTGATATTAAAGGTATATTGACATTTAGATCAACACAGTCAGAGAATAATATATTGAGCAGGTGTTCATACGTAAAAGATGTTGTTGTTAGAATGGCTTATCCTGGAGTAGTTAAAATAACAATTACAGAAAGGGAGCCAGTTGCTGTAGTTCCATATATTAGTACAAGTCTTATAATTGACAGTGAAGGCTATGTCGTTGATGCAGAAAATGAAAAATACAAAGAGGTTTTGCCTGTTATTGAGGGTCTAGATGTAAATGGTTATAGATTAGGACAAATGCTTAGATCGAATAATATAAAAGGTATAGATGCTTTTAACAGAGTTTTTGACACTATAGATTTTGTAAAAAAAACAAATGAAGACAAAGATTATGTCAAAGGCTTAGACGAATATATATCAAATGTTGATGTTGAGGACTTGGATAATATTTTGATTTTTCTTGATTCAAGGATAACAGTTAATTTAGGTGCATATAGTCAAATAGATGAATATACAATTGTACTTTTAGAGGAAATTTTTTTCAATAATATTGATAAGGATAAAAAGGGATATTTAGACTTAACGACAGGTGACAGTCCTACTTTTATACCTGAATGATGCAACGTGATAGTATATAATTTACTACATTAAAAAATACAATAGAAAAGGAGAAAACTAATGGTTCCATTGCTAGGTTTAATAATTGGGATTATACTGGGAATTTTTATTCCTTTTGACATTCCGCCTGAGTATTCAAGCTATGTGGCAGTAGCTATACTTGCTGCACTAGACTCGGTTTTTGGAGGGATTTATTCAAGTCTTAGGGGAAGTTTTAAAATGAAAATATTTCTCACAGGTTTTTTTGGCAATGCTATACTTGCAGCGGGGTTAGCTTATATTGGAGATAAATTGGGCATACAGTTACATTTAGCAGCAGTTTTTGCTTTTGGAAATAGATTATTTTTAAATTTTGCTAGAATTCGAAGATTTCTATTGAATAAAAACAGAAAAAAAGATAATATAGTAAATGATAATGTTTAAGATTTATATTATCTAAAAAAGATAGATATTTTAAAAATATTTAAATATAAAGTATAATAAAAGTAAGCTTCTGTCAATATATATTAAATATAGGTAGCTTTAAAGAGATGTGTTATGTATTTGTTTTTGAGTAAATTAAAATAGATGAAATTGTTTAGGAGGCTACATAAGTGGATGATATAATATGTTGTATTGATATTGGTACATCAAAAGTTTGTGCTGTGGTAGCTAAAGTGAATAGATTTAAAAATATTGAAGTTTTGGGTAAATCAATGAAGCCCTGTAATTGTGTAAAAAAAGGAGTAATTGTTGATATAGATGAAGCATCTAGCATTATAAGTAGTTGTATTTCAGAAATTAGAGCTATTAAAAACATTGAGATTAATTCTGCATATGTTAATATAATGGGTAATCAAGTAAGCATAGTTTCTAACAAAAGCTCAGTAGAGACTTCAAATTCTGAACATGAAATTACAAAAAAAGATATTGAGAGAGTTTTATTTAATGTAGAGAAAGTGAATTTCCCTAAAGATCGTCAGATTATAGATGTTATACCCAGTCAATATATTGTAGATGGGTGCGATGAGATTGTGGATCCATTGGGTATGTCAGGGGGTAAACTTGAAGTTGAAGCTGATATTATAGCTGGCAAGATTACTTCTGTTCAAAACATAGTAAAAAGCATGGAGAAAGCAAATGTAGAAGTTGAGGGAATTATTGTTGAGGCCTTAGCCATAAGCGAATTATCTTTAACTTCTCAGGAAAAGGAAATGGGAGTTGTATTAATTGATATAGGTGGAAGCATAACAAATGTTTCTTTATTTAAAAATGAAAGAGTGGTCTTTTATGATTCACTGCCTGTTGGAGGGGCTCATATAACAAATGATATATCAATTGGTCTTAGAATATCTTTAGAAGAAGCTGAAAAACTAAAAAGAGAGTATGAGTTGGCTCTTACCTCTCTTATCAAGAATGATTATGAAATTAGTGTTAATGATATAAATGAGAATAAAAAAAGAGAGATAAGGGTATCAGAAGTTATTGAAATAATTGAAGCAAGAGTACATGAAATTTTTTACTTATGTAAAGAATTATTAGAAAAAAATGAAGCATTAAATGGTTTTGATGGAAGTATTGTTTTAGCAGGTGGAGGAATTTCATATGTTGATGGTAATATGCAGCTGGCATATGAAGTATTTGGTTATCCTGTGAGGGTAGCTAGCCACAAAGTACCTGGTGTTTCAAAGCCTGAGTTTTTAACCTCTATTGGCACGGTAAAGTATGTTGCTAAGAGAATGAAAATGAGTAAAAAGGATAATGAGAGCAAGAATAAGATACCAGAAAAGCCAAAACAAAAGTTTAGACTTTTAAAAAAGATTTATAAATTTTTTACTGGATTGTTTTAGAGTTATAGCTATTTTCCAAATATTGTTTTTGTATTATAATAAATATTATTAAGAATATTGTAATGTTATCTGAAAATAATCCGATATATATTAAAGTTTACGTTAACTGTTTGAATAATCCATAAATATGTAATATTTATTTCATTCATAGTATTTTGCCTTTTAGAACAGTCTTAATGTAATAAAAACACAAAAAAGCATATAAAATTTAAAATACAATCTTGCGTTAAACGCAATAATAATATATTATTTAATACTAAGGGAAAGTGTGTAAGTGATGGTGATTAGAAAATAATATCTTGAAAATTTGTATAAAATAGTATTGGATAGTTAGTGCAATTACAAATGAGAAGAAGGGGGATTAAAGTTGCTGGAATTTGATGTTGATATGGAACAATTTGCACAAATAAGAGTTGTAGGTGTTGGTGGCGGCGGAAATAATGCAGTTAACAGAATGATTGCTGCAGGACTTCGTGGTGTTGAATTCATATCTGTAAATACTGATAAACAAGCTTTACTTTTATCTAAGGCAAATACTAAGATTCAGATTGGGGACAAGCTGACAAAAGGACTTGGAGCAGGAGCAAATCCTGAGATTGGTGAAAAGGCTGCTAATGAGAGCAAGGATGAGATTGCAGAGGCAGTAAAAGGTGCCGATATGGTTTTTGTAACAGCAGGTATGGGTGGAGGAACTGGAACAGGAGCAGCACCAATAGTTGCTGAGATTGCAAAAGAAATGGGAATACTTACTGTAGGAGTGGTAACCAAACCTTTCATGTTTGAAGGAAGAAAGAGAATGCAACATGCTGAAAGAGGAGTTGAAACTTTAAAAACCACTGTGGATACGTTGGTTACAATACCTAATGATAGACTTTTACAGATTGCAGAAAAGAAAACATCCATTGTTGATGCATTTAAAATTGCTGATGATGTTTTAAGACAAGGTGTACAAGGTATATCTGATTTAATTGCTGTTCCTGGGTTGGTAAATCTGGACTTTGCAGATGTTAAGACTATTATGTTGGATACAGGACTTGCTCATATGGGAATAGGAAGAGCATCAGGTGAAAGCAGGGCTGAAGAGGCTGCTAAACAAGCAATACAAAGTCCACTTTTAGAAACCTCTATTGAAGGAGCCAGAGGAGTTCTTTTAAACATTACAGGTGGTGCTGATTTAGGACTGTTTGAGGTTAACACTGCTGCAGAATTAGTACAAAAATCTGCAGACCCAGATGCAAATATTATTTTTGGTGCTGTTATTGACGAAAATCTGAAAGAAGAAATATTGATTACTGTTATTGCAACAGGTTTTGATAAAGCACCTGTAATAAAGAAACCCGAAAAGTCTACAGTAGGTGAAAAAGAAAGACCACAGACTGCTGATAATGAGGAGCCTGTCGCAAGTCAGTCAGAGGTGGATGAATTAGAAATTCCTACATTCTTAAGAAGAAACAAATTTAAATAGTTAATGTTTAACTAGGGTTTAAAAATCTTAGCCTCAGGTGGAGTACAATCTCCACCTGAAGTTTATGTGTAGAACACCATCTTATAAAAGCTGGTGTTTTAGCTTTTTAAAAATACGCATGAGTACATTTTTGTGCTTTTGTGTATTTTTTTATTTCCAAATCTATTCTATAATATATCTTAATTTAAAAGCATTGTTCTAGACGCGAAAAAGAATATTCTAAAAACTAAAGTTTTGCAGCCTAGAGCCTGTTTCCATATTTTCATTTACCTTAATAACATGCACTTATAAGTGCATTCGAATTTTTTTTGGGTATTAATTTTTTTTTCTACAGTTTGGTTTGACAAAATAAATATTGTTTTAGTTGTATAATTAATAATAAATAAACATGCTTTTGCATATAACTTATTAAGGTATTTTCTTTATAGACATAAAAAAGCTGGGGTTTGTAATGTGGGGATAAAAATCTTTAGTAAATATAAAAAAGTTATTTGCAAGAGGTTAGTTTTGCAGCGTACTACTTGTTATGAGGAGGGTTAAAATGGAAATATACATTGATGTGTTGATATTACAAAACGTTGTTATGAATTATTTAATATTGATGATGACTGCTAAACTATCCAAAACAAAGATATCTAGTTTACGTTTATTGATAGGTTCTTTAGTAGGTGCATCTTATGTTGTGTTCCTACTAATGTTTCCAGATGTTGAAATATATTATACTACTGCGGCTAAAATTCTCCTGTCTTTTTTTATTGTTGCAGTAACTTTTTATCCTCCCAAGCCAATGATTTTTATGAGAATTCTGGCTATATTTTATATATCAACTTTTATATTTGCAGGTGCTGCCTTTGCATTTTTATACTTTAATAATACTGGTGGACTAGTTCAAAATGGTATATTTTACATTTTTGATAATTCAAAATGGTCTGTGCTGTTTTTTTCGGTAATAACAGTTTATATAATTATAAAAATATTTTGGGACTTGATACAGGAGAGATTTATAAAAGACAATTTATGTATTCCGTTAAAAATAGCATTTGAAAATGGAAAAATAGATTTATTTGCATTGGTTGATACAGGAAATTCCCTTCATGATCCATTAACAAATGTTCCTGTTGTAGTGGTTGAATTTAGTGCAATAAGAAATATATTACCTATAGATATTCAAAATATATTTGAAAATTCAAAAGAGGATGATCTGGTATGTGCTACAAAAGTAATTTCAGATTCAAAATGGTTTTCCCGGTTTAGACTTATACCATTTACATCTCTTGGGAAAGAAAATGGAATGCTTATAGGTTTTAAACCTGATTATATAGAAATAGGGGAGAATATTGATAAGAAGGGGGTATCCAATGTGATTATAGGAATTTACAACAGAACATTATCTAATAATGATAATTATAATGCGCTTTTAAGTCCAGAACTAGTCTAAAAGTTATGGTAGCATGCAGCAAAAGCTAGTATTTACACTAAATTCGAAGGGAGAACTTAAATAATGTATGCTTTAAAGAAATTGAAAATATTTATAATGATAAAGTACATAAATTTTCTTGAAAGATTTAAAATACATAAAAGATTTCCAGTTCATTATATAGGAGGAAGTGAAGCTTTGCCACCTCCTCTTAGTAATGATGAAGAGAGCTATCTTTTAAATAAGCTTGAAAAAAGCGATTATGGAGTTAAGTCAATTTTGATTGAGAGGAATTTGAGGTTGGTTGTGTACATAGCAAGAAAATTTGAAAATACCGGTGTGGGAGTGGAAGATTTAATTTCTATTGGAACTATTGGATTAATAAAAGCTATAAATACTTTTAATCCAACTAAAAATATAAAACTGGCTACATATGCATCCCGCTGTATTGAAAATGAAATATTAATGTATTTGAGAAGAAATAATAAAATGAAAACAGAGATATCAATTGATGAGCCTTTAAATATAGATTGGGATGGAAATGAGCTGCTTTTGTCTGATATATTAGGTACAGATAATGATTTGATTCATAAAACTATTGAAGATGAAGTTGACAGAGAATTATTAACAATTGCAATGAGAAAATTATCTATTAGAGAAAAGAAAATAGTGGAATTACGATTTGGTCTCACTAATGGAGGAATAGAAAAAACCCAAAAGGAAGTTGCTGATATGTTGGGTATATCTCAATCATATATATCAAGACTTGAAAAAAAGATTATAGGCAGGTTAAAAAAGGAAATAAGCAGAATGGTTTAAAGGACAATTTTGTTAGAAAATACCATAAAAATTTCAGTTTAGTAATTGCAATTGGTGCAGGGTTTGTCAAGGTGTTTGAGTAAAATTTTATGTCTTTTTTTACAGTATAAAAATAGCCTCTATGGCAATAATGATACTGACTTAATTATATTGCCGGGAGGTTATTTATGCTAATCAATAAAGTTGAAATTTGCGGAGTAAATACATCTAAACTGCCAGTACTATCCAATGAACAAAAGAAGGTTCTCTTTGAAAGGATGCATAAAGGAGATGCCACGGCAAGAGAGGAATTTATTCGGGGAAATTTGAGGCTTGTATTAAGTGTTATTCAAAGATTTAATAATAGAGGAGAATATGTTGATGATCTTTTTCAGGTGGGATGTATAGGTTTAATTAAAGCTATAGATAATTTTGATGTTTCTCAAAATGTGAAATTTTCCACATATGCAGTCCCTATGATAATAGGAGAAATAAGAAGGTACTTACGTGACAACAATTCAATTCGTGTTAGTAGATCATTGAGGGATATTGCCTATAAGGCTTTGCAGGCAAAAGAAAGACTTACAAACAAGAACTCAAAGGAGCCTACAATAAATGATATTTCAAAAGAACTTGCAATGCCAAAAGAAGATATTGTATTTGCACTCGATGCAATACAGGATCCTATTTCGTTGTTTGAGTCGGTATATCATGATGGTGGAGATGCTATATATGTTATGGATCAGGTAAAGGATGAAAAAAATAATGATGAAAACTGGTTAGAGGGAATTGCATTAAGCGAGGCGATGAGAAGATTAAATGACAGGGAAAAGCTTATATTAAACTTAAGATTTTTTGATGGAAGAACCCAAATGGAAGTAGCTGAAGAAATAGGAATTTCACAGGCGCAGGTATCACGTCTGGAAAAAACTGCACTTATGCATATGAAAAAATATATATAAATTAGATTCGAAGATTATTTTATTGTAAAAATGGTCAATTTGTATTTATGGGGTGTTATATTATGAATAGAACATCAGATTTTAGGCAGAAAGAAGTAATAAATATCAATGATGGAAAGAGACTGGGGTTTGTATGTGATGTAGAGATTGATTTAGAAAGTGGAAGACTGGAGTCTATTGTAATTCCAGGCGAAAATAAATTATTTGGAATTTTAGGAAGAGATAGCGAGTACGTAATCCCATGGGAAAAGATAAAGAAGATAGGGGAAGATATAATTTTAGTGGAAATGGATGATAGGTTTATTAAAAAGTATTTTGAATAAGAGAGGTGTATGTTAAGCTATATTGTTGCGGCTTTATAATGCATGTAGTATAATTAATGTAAAAGTTGCATCTTACTTTAAACTGTATTTTGGAGGATAGCTATGAAATGTCCATATTGTGGATTTGGAGAGGACAAGGTAATTGATTCAAGACCAACAGATGAAGGTTCTGCTATAAGAAGGCGAAGAGAATGTTTGGAATGTCAAAAAAGGTTTACAACTTATGAAAAAGTAGAAAGTTTGCCTCTTATGGTTATTAAAAAGGATAAGACAAGGCAGGCTTTTAATAGGGAAAAACTTATGACAGGATTATTGAGAGCATGTGAAAAAAGACCTGTTTCTTTTAATGATTTAGAAAAGCTGGTTGAGAGCATAGAAAGTCAAGTTTATAATTTTCTTCAAAGAGAAGTGACTTCTCAGGCTATTGGAGAGATGGTAATGGAAAAACTTAAAAGTATTGACGAAGTTGCTTATGTCAGGTTTGCTTCTGTTTATAGACAATTTAAAGATATAAACACATTTATGGAGGAGCTTCACAAGTTGTTAAATGAAAAATGACAAAATAGGGTAAGTTTAAATTTATACTGACAAGCTTTTTGTATTATGGTATAATAATGATAAAAATATATCATAACGAGGTGCATAAAATGAAAAAAATTATTTTAGGTTTAATTGCAGGTGTAGTTTTAAGTACAGGTATTTTTGCTTTGGCGGCAACTGGTTCATGGACGGCAGTGGCTCCTAACTTTGATGTACTTGTAAGAGGTGAAATTTTTGAGCCAGAGGATCCTGCAGTTGTTATTGATGGAAGAACATACTTGCCACTAAGAGCAATGAGTGAAGCTTTAGATGTTGACATTGATTGGGATGGTGACGCAAGAGAAGTACATGTTGACATGGAAGGCTACAGTCAAGGGTCATCTGATGAAGTAGTAGAGCATGAAGATATTACCATGGGAAGTGATGCAGTTGAAGCTAGCCCTGGTGAAACTATAACAATACCTGTGAAGTTTTCTAATGTTCCTTCTGAAGGAATAAACAGTGGAAATTTAAGAATATCTTTTGATAATGAGAAAATTGAATTGACAGGTATAGAGGGTGGGGATATAATAAACAACCCTGAAAATGATTTGCAATATAACATTATGAATGAAGAAGGTGCGGTAACTCTTTTATATGTTGAGGCAAGACAATTAGGTGAAGGAATGATAGATACAGATGGAGTATTTATCACAATTGAAGCTGAAGTAAAAGAAGATGCCCTTGATGGAGTTGATTCAGACAGCTTAAGTGCTGAGTTTACTATAGACGAGAGTAAATTTGAAGATTACGATTTTAATGAAATAGGAGTTATACCTTCACTAGGTGAAATAGAAATTAAAAAATAAAGTACATAAATAATTTTTTCTTTGAAAAACGAGAGTGAGCATGTTGCTTTCTCTCGTTTTTTGATGCTAAAATGCAATAATTATAATTTTTTCCTGTCCTAGAATTAAAATATATGATAAAATATTAATAATTCATAAAAAGAAAGTTTTCGATATTTTATATGTTGCAAAATTAAAAATTTTATATATTGTTATAATTTGTGATATAATAAAATAAAGAAGGTTGTTTATCAAAAAGTCATAAATCACATTGCGTTAATAAAGTCTATTCAAAAACTTATTTCATACGAGGTGAAATATGCTTTCCAAAATTAAAAGTCTGGGTTTAATGGGTATCGATGGATATGTTGTTTTGGTTGAAACAGACATATCAAACGGGCTTCCATCTTTTGATATGGTTGGTTTAGGTGATACTGCTGTCAAAGAATCAAAGGAGCGGGTGAGGGCTGCTGTTAAAAATGCTGGATTTAAATTTCACGTAAATAGAATAACGGTAAATCTTGCACCTGCTGATAAAAAGAAAGAAGGCTCAGCTTTTGATCTTCCTATAGCATTGGGAATTTTGGCAGCAACCAGACAGATAAATGATAATAATATTGACAAAAGTGCTTTTTTAGGCGAATTGTCTTTAGATGGTGAAATCAAACCTGTTAAGGGAATCCTTCCAATGGCTATAACTGCGAAAGAAAATGGTCTTAAAAACATATTTCTGCCTGTGGAAAATGCAGATGAAGCTGCTGTTGTATCGGGTATAAACATTTACCCTGCAAAAAGCATTAAAGATGTTGTAAATCATTTAAATAAAATTAAAAATATAGACAAATATGTTGTGGAAAGGGAAGATATTTTTAAAAACAATATGTCTTATGATGTTGACTTTTCAGATGTAAAAGGTCAAGAAACGGTGAAAAGGGCACTTGAAGTAGCAGCCTCTGGTGGACATAATTGTATTATGATTGGAAGCCCAGGATGTGGAAAGACAATGATAGCCAGAAGGCTTCCTACAATACTTCCCTCTATGATTTTTGAAGAAGCTCTAGAGGTTACCAAAATTCATAGCATTGCAGGGGTACTTCCTAAAAATACATCTCTTATTACTCAAAGGCCTTTTAGATCTCCACATCATACCATATCAAATGTGAGCCTGACAGGAGGGGGAAGGTATCCAAAACCAGGTGAGATAAGCCTTGCTCATTATGGGGTTTTGTTTTTAGATGAACTGCCCGAGTTTAACAGAAGTGCATTAGAAGTTTTAAGGCAGCCTTTAGAAGATGGAGCTGTTACAATCTCTAGAGTTAATGCAAGTCTAACATATCCAGCAAGAACTACTCTAATATGTGCAGCAAATCCATGCAAATGTGGTAATTATCTTGATGATTCAAGAGAGTGTACATGTACTCCAAGACAAATACAACAGTACTTAGGGAAGCTCTCAGGTCCTTTATTAGATAGAATAGATTTACACATTGAAGTTGCTTCCATTCAGTATAAAGATCTTGACAGAGAGGAAGAATGTGAGAAGTCAGATGATATCAGAAAAAGAGTTAACATAACTAGAAAGATTCAGCAGGAAAGATATAAAGGTCTTAACATATATTCTAACGCAGAACTTTCACCTTCAATGATTAAAAAATATTGCATCTTAGACGATGAATGCAAAAGTATTTTAGAGAATGCTTTTGAAAGGTTGGGTTTAAGTGCAAGAGCTCATGGAAGAATACTTAAAGTGGCTCGTACAATAGCTGATATGGAAGAGTCGAAGAATATAAAAGCTAATCATTTATTAGAAGCTATACAGTATAGAAGTCTTGACAGAAAAATATGGAGAGGGTAATGTGTCATGAAATTTATACTTGACTAAGATGCAAATACATGATAAATTGATTGCGACAAATAAAGAATATATTATTCTTTTGTAAAAGGAGTGCTGTTATGGTGGATAACAGGCAGTATTGGGTATGGCTTAGTTCAATTCCTGGTATTGGTTCGGTCAAGTCTAAGAGGCTTTTAGAACATTTTAAAGAGCCCTATAATGTTTGGAAGGCAAAAGAAAATGAACTTAGAAAATTGACTTTTCTTACTGGTAAAGATGTATTTAATTTGATGGATGATAAAATAAAGCAACAGGCACAAAAACATTTAGAAAAAATTAACAAGAACAATATAAAGGTTTTAACCATTAATGACGAACTATATCCATATTATCTTAAGAATATATATGATCCACCTATTGTATTATTTGTTAAAGGAAACATTAAAAAAAGTGAAAAATATGTAGCAGTTGTAGGTTCAAGGAAGGCTACTTCATATGGTTTGAGTATGGCTCATACTATTTCGGGTGAATTGTCTAGGTACGGTATTACTGTTGTGAGTGGTATGGCACGTGGAGTGGATTCATATGCTCATAAAGGCATTATAGATGCAGGTGGAAGTACTATAGCGGTGTTGGGCTGTGGATTAGATGTTGTATATCCATATGAAAACAAAAAGCTTATGAAGTCTATTATAGAAAATGGAGCTTGTATATCAGAGTATTTACCTGGAATAGCTCCATTAGCTAATAATTTTCCTGCACGTAACAGAATAATAAGTGGTATGTCTCTAGGAGTTATAGTAATTGAAGCAGGAGAAAGAAGTGGTTCACTTATTACTGCTGATTTTGCACTAGAGCAGGGAAGAGAAGTGTTTGCTCTTCCAGGAAATGTTTGCAGCATAAAGAGTGCAGGTACAAATAGACTAATAAAGGAAGGGGCTAAAATAGTAACAAGCATTGAAGATATTTTAGAGGAAATAAATATAAACTTTAGTGATGAAAATATCGAAAATTATTTTGCAAAAAAAATTTTAAATGACAGGTTTTTTAAAGGGCTTGACAATGAAGAAAGAACAGTGGCTTCATGTCTTAAATCCGAGCCTTCACATATAGATTTAATATCTAAAAAAACAGGTTTTAGTGTTAAACTTGTAAGTTCTATATTAATTATGTTAGAGTTAAAAGGGATAGTTGAACAGCTTCCCGGAAAGATATACAAATTAAAATATTAATATTTATTTGCATAATGACAATATATAATATTATAATAATGTATTGTTATTTGATAATTTTAATTGGAGGAAAAAAATGGCTGATAAATTAGTTATTGTCGAATCTCCCGCAAAGGCGAATACCATTAAAAAGTTTTTGGGAAGAAATTACAAAATAGTTGCTTCTGTAGGACATGTGAGAGATCTTCCTAAAAGTCAAATAGGAGTTGATTTAGAAAATCACTTTACGCCCAAGTATATCACCATAAGAGGAAAGGGAGAAGTAATTTCAAAACTTAAAAAGGAAGCAAAAAAAGCAAAGAAAATATATCTTGCCACTGACCCTGATCGTGAGGGTGAAGCAATTTCATGGCATTTAGCTTATTTGCTTAAATTAGATGATACTGAAAGGTGTAGAATCACTTTTAATGAAATAACAAAAAATGCAGTTAAGAATTCAATAAAATCCCCCAGAGAAATTGATATGTCTTTAGTTGATGCTCAACAGGCTAGGAGAATTTTAGACAGGATAGTGGGGTATAAAATAAGTCCTCTTTTGTGGAAAAAAGTTAAAAAAGGCTTAAGTGCAGGAAGAGTTCAATCAGTAGCTACAAGGCTTATTTGTGATAGAGAAGAGGAAATAGATGATTTTGTTCCAGATGAATATTGGAGTATAACTGCAGAACTTAAAAAGGAAAAAGTAAGAAAGCATTTTAATGCAAAATTTCATGGAATTGACAACAAAAAGCTTGAATTAAAAAGTGAAAAAGAAGTAAATAAAGTATTAAAAGAAATAGAAAAGGAAGAGTTTAAAGTTAAAAAAATTAAAAAGAGTCAGAAAAAGAAATCGCCTCCTGCACCATTTATAACAAGTACACTGCAGCAGGATGCTTCAAGAAAGCTTGGTTATTCTACTAAAAAGACTATGATTGTGGCTCAACAATTATATGAGGGAATTTCTATTGAAGGTGTTGGCACTACAGGTCTCATTACTTATATACGTACAGATTCTACCAGAATATCAGATGAGGCTATGCAGGATACAAAAAGTTATATAGAAGGTAATTATGGTGAAAAATATTTACCTGACAAAAAAAGAACATATAAAAACAAGTCAAAATCTCAGGATGCACATGAATGTATAAGACCTACTGATGTTAACATTCAACCAGATGATATTAAGAGTTCACTATCAAGAGAACAATACAGACTTTACAAGCTTATATGGGGAAGGTTTGTTGCAAGTCAGATGGCTCATGCAACTTATGATACAATAAGCGTTGACATTAATGTAGGAAGATATTTATTTAAATCAAGTGGTTCATCAATTAAATTTAAAGGATTTATTGTACTTTATAAAGAAAGCAAGGACAATGAAAGTGAGGAAGAAAATCTTGTATTGCCTGAACTTTCAGAGGGGGAACAATTAAAGAAAAAAAGTGTTAATCCAAAGCAGCATTTTACTCAGCCACCTCCAAGATATACTGAGGCAGCACTGGTAAAAGCTTTAGAAGAAAGGGGAATTGGAAGGCCGAGTACCTACGCACCTACAATTTCAACAATTCTATCTAGAGGCTATGTAGTAAAGGAATCTAAGGCACTTATGCCTACAGAGTTAGGGAAAATAGTAAATGATATTATGAAAAAGTACTTTCATGATATTGTAGATGTAGAGTTTACAGTTGAAATGGAAAGAAAGTTGGATGATATAGAAGAAGGGGGCAAAAAATGGGAAGAAATTATAGAGAATTTCTATGCTCAGTTTGTTCATGTATTAAATGATGCGGAAGAGAAAATAGGAAACATTGAAATTCCAGATGAAGTTACAGATGAAATTTGTGAAAAATGTGGCAGGAATATGGTTATAAAAATGGGAAGGTACGGGAAATTTCTTGCATGCCCGGGTTTTCCAGAGTGTAGAAATGCTAAGCCTATTTTAGAAGATACTGGTGTAAAATGTCCTAAATGTAAAGGTAAAGTCTATATTAAAAAAACAAGGAAGGGCAGAAAGTATTTGGGGTGTGAAAATAATCCAGAATGTGACTTTATGACATGGGAAAAACCTTCTAAAGAAGAATGCCCTGATTGTGGTAATTTCTTAACCCAAAAGTATTCTGGGAAAAAAGCACAGCTTAAATGTAGCAATGAAGACTGTGATTTTGACAAAATTGGAGAAGATGAAGAAAAAAAATAGTAAGGATTTTTAAATATGACTGATTATATAAATGTAATAGGAGCAGGGCTTGCAGGATGTGAAGCTTCTTGGCAGATTGCCAGAAAAGGAATAAAGGTAAAATTGTATGAGATGAAGCCGTTGTCATTTTCACCGGCTCATCATTTAGATACTTTTGCAGAGCTTGTTTGTAGCAATTCATTTCGCTCAAATCAGCTTGAAAATGCTGTTGGTCTTTTAAAAGAAGAAATGAGAATGTTGGATTCTTTGATAATGAAATGTGCAGATAAAGTAAAAGTTCCTGCAGGTGGTGCCTTGGCTGTTGACAGAGAAGAATTTTCAAAGATGGTAACTGGATATATTAAAAGCAATGAAAATATTGAAATAATAAATAAAGAAATAAAGGATATACCGAAAGAAGGGGTGACTATAATAGCATCTGGCCCTTTGACTTCACAGGGGCTCTCAGAAGCTGTAGCCAGTCTAATCGGTGAGAATTATCTCTATTGTCTTGACGCGGCGGCACCAATTGTTACATTTGATTCTATTGATATGAATAAAGCTTTTAAAGCTGCACGTTATGACAGAGGAACAGATGACTATATTAATTGTCCTATGACAAAAGAAGAATATTATGCATTCTGGAATGAACTGGTAAATGCTCAATTGGCAGATGTTAAAGAATTTGAAAAAGATGTTGTATTTGAAGGGTGTATGCCGGTAGAAAGGATGGCAAAAAGAGGTGTTGATACTTTAAGATTTGGTCCATTAAAACCTGTAGGTTTGATTAATCCGGCTACAGGTAAAGAAGCGTATGCCACTGTGCAGCTAAGACAGGACAATACCTCAGGAACTCTTTATAATATGGTAGGATTTCAGACACAATTAAAATGGCCAGAGCAAAAAAGAGTGTTTAGAATGATATCTGGTCTTGAAAAAGCTGACTTTGTGAGGTTTGGAGTTATGCATAGAAATACTTTTATAAATTCACCAAAGCTTTTAGATTCAGTTTACAAGCTAAAAAATATGCCCAATATATACTTTGCAGGTCAGATTACAGGAGTTGAAGGTTATGTTGAATCTGCATCATCTGGTTTGGTAGCAGGCATAAATGCTTCTATGAATGTACTAAAAAAAGAATCGGTTGTATTTCCAACAACTACTGCAACAGGTGCACTTAGTAATTATATATCAGATAAAAACATACAAAATTTTCAGCCGATGAATGTAAATTTTGGTTTGGTAGATGGTCTTGATGTTAAAATAAAGAATAAAAGAAAAAAAAATTATGAAATTTCAATGAGAGCTCTTAAAAATATTAAGGATATATTACAGTAATATATATGAACTTTAAAAAAATATTTTTACTGTTGAAGTTTTTAAAAATTTGTGATAATATCATTATAAGGTTGTTACGATTTATGGATAATTTCTTTATTACTGGTTTTAAAGTTTAGTTAAGTGCTTAAAAATTTATCGATTTCACCGTAAGACATCTTCTTTAAGATGGGTAATATAAGGCAAAGTTTTATTAAGAGTTCGGGAAGGCATACCATGTAAACTTGTGTAGTGTCTAGATTAAGTAGCTTCTTAAAGCAAGAAACTTTCTTCTTTTAGAGCGAGAAGGATGTCAACAAAATCAACAGTTCATAAATTTTGTTTTTGCAGAATTTAGGATGGTTAAAAAATAAATTGCAGTATTGTAAGCTGGAGGTTATTTTTTAGCTATTCTTAAGTTTTTCAATATAATACATTCTTATATTACATTATAATTGTGTAAGTTCTTTTTAAAGTTTATTAGAAAGTGAAAAGTTAATATGCTATGTAGTGCAAATTTTATACTTAATTTAAAGCAAATTTCATGCAATTCTTTACAATGCTAAAGGAGGTGTTTTTGATGCTTGAAAAGATACTATACCGTACTATGCCGTTAGAAAAGTCGTTAGATGCAGCATTACTCAGAAATGAAGCCATTTCTCAAAACATATCTAACGTTGATACACCTAATTATAGGAGAAAAACCGTAGCTTTTGAAGAGCATCTTCGTGATGCCTTAGGGAGAGACACTATTAACGGAACGAGAACAGATCACAGGCATATACCTATCGGTGCAAAAAACTTTGATGATATTGAGATAAAGATAGGAGAAGATGGAAGTAATTCTGATATGAGACTTGATGGAAACAATGTGGATATTGATAGTGAAATGGCACAACTGGCAAAAAACTCAATTAAATATGATGTATTAGCTCAAAGATTAAATGACGATTTTCGTAGAATTAAAACTGTGATAAGCGAAGGGAGAAGATGATAAATGGGTTACTTCAGATCTCTTGATATAGGAGCATCAGGTCTTACCGCTCAAAGACTACGGATGGATACAATTTCTCAAAACATTGCAAATGTAAATACCACAAGAACTGAAAATGGTGAACCTTACAGAAGAAGAACCGCAATATTTGAAGAAAAATCTCCAGACCCTCCTTTTGCAGAGTACTTAGATGGTGCAAATTCAGCGGGTAAGGGTGTAAGAGTTTCTCGTGTTACAGAGGATATGACGCCATTTAGAAGAATGCATGATCCAGGACATCCAGAAGCTGATGAAGAGGGATATGTAATGATGCCAAATATTGATGTTATAACTGAAATGGTAAATATGATATCAGCTACAAGAGCATATGAAGCAAATGTAACAGCAATAAACACTTCTAAAAATATGTCAATGAAAGCTTTGGAAATTGGAAGATGATAAATTTGTACTACATATTTTTTCAGACTAAGGAGGAATCTTGGTGGATATAAGAGTTGTAAATTCTGTTGGTAGAGAATTTGGATCTGTTTCAGGTACAAGTCTAGTCGGAAAAAAAGAGGATCAAAATATAATTGGTGATTTTGGGAAATATTTAAATAATGCACTTAAACAGGTAAGTGGCCTTGAGAAAGACGCACATACTATAACTGAAGATTTTGCAGCGGGAAAAACAGATAACATTCACCAGGTTATGATTGCAGCTGAAAAATCAGATATAGCTCTTCAGTTTACAATGCAGATAAGAAGTAAAATTATGGATGCGTATGATGAAATAATGAGAATGCAGATTTAAAATTGGTATTACTAAAGATGAATAACCTTTAAAAGGTGGTGTATTCATGTCTGAAGCTTTTTCAAAGTTGCAAAATCAGATTAATGAACTATGGGAAAAACTTGACAAATCTCAAAAGAATAGAGTTTTAATAACGTCTGGTATTCTTTTAGTTGTTCTCACTGTAAGTATAGTAGTGCTTACTAGAACAAACTATGTTCCCCTTATGGTAGTTAATGATTCAAGGGATGCTCAGGAAATAGAAACTGTTTTAGAAGAGCGAAATATAAAGTATAAGCATGGGGATCGAGGAAGTTTGTTGGTAGATTCAAGGGATAAAAATGAGGCGGAATTTGCAATTGCTTCTGCCGGTCTAACTTCTACAGGAATGACATTTGAAGATGCATGGAATTTACTTAACATAAGCTCTACTGAAAGTGATAAAAAACAATTATGGCAAAATTTTAAAACAAACAATCTTATTGCAAAACTTAGAATGTTTGATAATGTAAGTGATGCAGATGTAGATTTAGCGTTGCCTGAAGATTCTATGTTTTTTTCAGGAAGTGAAAGTAATGAGGCAACAGCATTTGTAAGAGTCACACCAAGGGGAAATATTAGTCCTGAACAGGTAAAGGGAATTGTTCAGGTTGTTGCATCCTCAATTGAAGGATTAGATCCTTTAAATGTAACAGTTGTAGATAACAACTTTAATATTTTAAATTCCGACATGGAACCAGGAATGAATGTGCCATCTAGCCAATATGAACTTACTGCACAGGTAAAAGAGGATATGGAAAGAAACATAAGAGCACTGTATGCAGGACGTTCTAATAATTATGATTTCATAAGCGTTGTTGCAAATCCGGTTTTAGACTTTGACCAAGTGTCAACAAAGAGAAATGAAATAGAAAAACCTACTGATCTTGATGAAGCAATTGTAAGCAGTCAGACAACTAGGGAGAATTTAGAAAATTATGCAGGAGAAGATGTTCCACCAGGTATGGATGCCAATCCAGGAGTTGGAGAGGTTCCTGAATATCCGATGGACGGGGGAGAAAATTCTTCTTATGAAAAAAGAACGGAAATAATAAACAGAGTATTTACTGAAACATTAACCGAGGAAGAGAGAGCTATAGGAACAATAAATCCTGAAAAATCTTCAATGACTGTTGCTCTATGGTATGGTCAAAGAGTTCCTGATGACAGTAACATTACACCTGAATTCCTAGAACAGTTTACCCAAGATGTAAGTAATGCTACAGGAATACCGGCAACAAGAATCTCTGTAAGCAAATATCCTTTAGCACCTGAAGAAGAAGTTGTAGAACCATTAGGTGATAGGATAAAGAATTTTATTGATACATATGGGTTCTTTATATTAATGATTTTACTTATAATTGCACTAATGATTGCACTTATGCCGAAAAAGAAAGAAGAGGAAGAAATGGAGCCGGTGCCGGAACTTGCTGCAGAAGGTCCAAGGTTTATTACTCCTGAAGAGGAAGATGTTCCTGAAATAGATCTTGGAGAGCGTTCAGAAGTTAAAAAACAAATTGAGAAAATTGTCAAGGAAAAGCCGGATACAGTTGCAAATCTTTTAAGAAACTGGCTTTCTGATGATTTTGATTAATAATGATTTAAACCTGTGTGAATCATAGGGTTATAATAAAAGAATATAGTTTTTAAGATTATCTACTATAACAAAAGTTTGAGATTTAATAGATTATAAAAGGTTGAAGGATTTTAGGCAAAAAGATATTTTTAAACACTATATTAGACAATAATTACATCAAGGTTTGGGGGTAGTACATGGTGGCTCATGGAGGAACAAAATCAGATTTGACAGGTAAAGAAAAAGCTGCAATGTTACTTATTGCATTAGGTCCGGAAAAATCGGCAGAGATATTTAAATATCTTAAAGAAGAAGAAGTAGAGCAGCTTACTTTAGAAATAGCAAACATAAGATCTGTATCTCCAAAAGAAAAGGAAAAGATTTTGGAGGAGTTCTATCAGATTTGTCTTGCTCAGGATTACATTACTGAGGGAGGAATAGGTTATGCAAAAGAAATACTGGAAAAAGCTCTTGGAACACAAAAAGCGTTAGATGTTCTAAACAAGCTTACGGTGTCTTTACAGGTAAGACCTTTTGATTTTGTTAGAAAAGCAGATCCTTCACAGCTTTTAAACTTTATTCAAAATGAACATCCTCAAACAATAGCGTTAATTTTGGCTTACCTGAGACCACAACAGTCATCTGTCGTTCTTGCAGCTCTTCCGCAGGAAAAACAAGCAGATGTAACCAGAAGAATTGCAATAATGGATAGGACGTCTCCAGAAGTTATAAAAGAAGTTGAAAGGGTGCTAGAAAAGAAATTATCTTCACTTGTTACTGAAGATTTTACTGCAGCAGGTGGTGTGCAGTCAATAGTAGATATATTGAATAATGTGGACAGAGGAACTGAAAAGAACATAATGGAGACTCTAGAAATTGAAGATACAGAGCTGGCAGAAGAAATTAAAAAGAGAATGTTTGTATTTGAAGATATACTTACATTGGACAATCGCTCAATTCAGAGGTTTCTCAGAGAGGTTGAAAATAGTCAGCTGGCAATTGCATTAAAGGGAACAACAGAAGAAGTTCAGGATAAAATATACTCTAATTTGTCCAAGCGTATGGCTGAAATGATTAAAGAGGACATAGAATTTATGGGGCCATTAAGACTTAAAGATGTTGAAGAAGCACAGCAAAAGATTGTTAACATTATAAGAAAACTTGAGGATGCAGGTGAAATAGTAATTTCCAGAGGTGGAGGAGATGAAATAATTGTATAACAAAGTATTTAAAAGCAATCAAATAAATGTTGGTGTTCCGGTTCAAATAAGAAAACCAGTTAATTATCATAATATCAAAAAATTAAATGATTTAGAATTTGATATTGAAAAAAATGAAGATGATATGAATAAAAATGAAGATTACGATGAGCTTATAGAAAGAGCAAAAGAAGAAGCAGAGACTATAATAAAAGAAGCAGAAATTGAGGCTGTTAAGCTTATTGAAGCAGCTCAAATTGAAGGTGATAAATTAAAGGAATCAATTGAAATTGAGGCAAGAGAAGAGGGGTTAAAAAAAGGTTATGATGAGGGTAAAGAGGAGTATAAAAGTTTATTAGAAGAAGCGGAATCTATAAAGAAAAATGCAGAGAAAGAATATAGAGAGGTGATGAACGGAATTGAAAAAGACGCTGTAAATGTGATTTTAGATATTGCAAAAAAAGTTATAGGAGAACAGGTATCTTTAAATAAAGAAAACATTTTTGAAATATTGAGGAAAGGATTTGAAAAGTGTTCTAATAAAGATGATGTTATAATTAAAGTTTCACCTAAAGATCATGACTTTGCAGTTAGAAACAGGGAAAAAATTCTTTCTTTGATAGAGGGTGTAGGTAAACTTGATATAAAAAAAGATTCATCGTTAGAAGAAGGTGCATGTATGATTGAAACACCTTATGGAACTGTGGATGCAGGAGTTTCTACAAAACTTAAGAAAATTGAGAATGCTTTTACAAAGCTTATTGGAAAAAAAGTCTTAGACAAAAGTATAGAAGGTTAAAGGAGTCACTATGTCAAGCATTAATCTTTTAAAATATCAAAAAGCTTTAGATAAATGTGATTTTATTGAGTGTACAGGCAAAGTTTCAAAAGTTGTAGGGCTTACAATTGAGTCTACTGGTCCGGAAGTTAATATAGGTGAACTTTGCAAAATAAAAGGTCAAAAGAAAACGATAATGGCTGAAGTAGTTGGTTTTAAAGATAACAAAGTGCTTTTAATGCCTTTAGGTGATATGAGTGGTATTGGGCAGGGAAGTGCAGTACTTTCAACAGGGGATTTTTTAAGTGTAGAAGTAGGGAAAAATTTAGTAGGCAGAGTTATTGATGGCATGGGAAATCCCATTGATGATAAAGGTGAAATCCATTCAGAATGCTTCTATCCTGTTGACAATTCTCCACCAGCTCCTTTAGACAGAAGCAGGATACGGCAACCCTTATCTTTAGGAATAAAGTCTATAGATGGTCTTTTGACAGTGGGGAAAGGTCAAAGAGTAGGTATTTTTGCAGGAAGTGGAGTGGGTAAAAGTACACTGATGGGTATGATAGCAAGAAATACGAAAGCAGATATTAACGTGATTGCTTTAGTTGGTGAGCGTGGAAGAGAGGTACGAGAATTTATAGAAAAGGACTTGCAAGAAGAAGGGTTAAAAAAATCTGTTGTAGTGGTAGCAACTTCTGATCAGCCTGCATTGGTAAGACTAAAAGGAGCATTAATGTCAACAGCTGTTGCAGAATATTTTAGAGATCAGGGAAAAAGTGTATTGCTGTTAATGGATTCTTTAACTAGGTTTGCAATGGCACAAAGAGAAGTAGGCTTAGCAGTTGGAGAGCCTCCTGTATCAAGGGGATATACACCTTCAGTTTTTGCTGTTCTTCCAAAACTTTTAGAAAGAGCCGGCAATTCTGATAAAGGTTCGATAACAGGCCTTTATACAGTGCTTGTTGATGGAGATGATTTGACAGAGCCTGTAACAGATACTGCTAGAGGAATTCTAGATGGGCATATTGTTTTGTCAAGAGAGCTGGCCAATAAAAATCAGTTTCCTGCAATAGATGTTTTAGCAAGTATAAGCAGGGTTATGTCCGAGGTTGTGACAGATGAACAAAAGGAAATAGCCGGGAAGATAAAAAAAGTAATGGCAATATATAAAGATGCAGAAGACCTTATAAATATTGGTGCGTATGTAAAGGGAAGTAATAAAAAAATTGATTATGCAATAGATGTGATAGACAATATAATTGGATTTATTGAACAAGGTGTTGATGAAAGATATACGTACGATCAGATATTTAAAAAGTTAAAAAATATTTTAAAGTAAAAATATTTAAAGGCTGGTGATTCACATGGGCAAATTCACATTTAGATTACAATCCCTTCTAAACTTAAAAAGACAAATTGAAGATGGTTTAAAAAATGATTTGGGGAAAGCCATTGGTGAATATGAGAGCCAGAAAAGAATTTTTAATAAAATTGAAAACGAAAAAGAAGCGTTTGCAGGTCAAATAAATACTAAATCTAGAGATGGTGCCAGTATAAGGGATTTGCAAAAGTACAGTAAATATATAGAAGTTCTAAATAAAAAAGCGAAACGTCAAATGGAAAATGTAAAGAATGCCAAGGATAATGTCGATAGATATAGAGAAAAGCTTATAAAAGCTTCCCAAGAAAAAAAGATAATAGATAAGCTGCGAGATAAAAAATATAAAGAACATTTAAAAGAGCAGTTACAAAAAGAACAAAAGATTAATGAGGAAATTTCCAGCTATAAATACATAGAGGGTGCATAAGGCATTTAAAAATAGATTAATATCTTGATTTTATAATAAAAACAGGAGATTAAAATGGCAAAGAAAAAAAAGAATCTCAATAAAAAACAAAATGATAATAAGAAAAAAAATAGCTTTTTATTTGGAATACTTGCATTTGTTACGGCATTAGTTATCGTAATTGGAATAATTGCAGGGGTTTTTTATCTTATTATAAAAAACAATTTTAATGGTTTAGCGGAAGACTATAGAAATGAAATCAGAAGAATTCCTGTTTTAAGAAATGCTTTGCCGGAAGCTCCGGAAGATTATGATCCATATGCTCCTGAAAATTTAACAGATAGAGAATTGTTAAATGCTTATGATGAATTTAGAAGTAGAAACAGTGATTTGATAAGTGAGTTAGAACAAGCAAAGAAAATTATTAGGGAGCTTGAAGATATCGAAGATAAATACAAAGAATTAGAAATTGAGTATGAAAAAATAAAAAATTATGTGGACAGTGTTGAAGAAAAAGAGTTAATAGTTGATGAAATTATAGCTTCTGGAAATAAAGAGGAATTTAAAGAGTATTTTGCAGTTATTGATCCTGAAAATGCACAAAAAATATATACAGAATTAATGGAAGAAGACATAATTAATGAGGAAGCCTTGGAGTTTTCGAGAATTTATCAAGATATGGATTCAAGTGCGGCGGCTG
The DNA here is from genome assembly GCF_030848475.1 of Herbivorax alkaliphila. GTDB lineage: Bacteria > Bacillota > Clostridia > Acetivibrionales > Acetivibrionaceae > Herbivorax. The sequence continues at coordinate 68,109 of NZ_JAVDDS010000010.1, read as the reverse complement.
AAATATTTGAAGAACTTGGAGACGCAAAAATGGATTTGGTTGTTTATATTTTAAAAGATATGAATAACAAAAATGCAGCATTGATACTAGAAGAAATGAGTGAAAACTATGCAGCTAGAGTTACAGAAAAACTTTCAAAAGAGTATGGAATAGTTTTAGAATATTAAAGTTTTGAAAGGAGGTGAAAAAATGATAACTAAAAGCTCAGCTCAAACTCTTTTTTCAATGCCTTATAACAAAACAGGCCAGGTAGACAAAAGAAATTCAAACAGTTCTTTTCCTAATTTTAATGATACCTTAAACAGATCAGTTGACAAAAAACCAAGTAGCAGTAGTGACAGAAAACCTAATTTTTCTAATAAGAGTGATAGTAAAAACAGTTATAGAGATGTAGTAAAACGTAAAGAGCAAAAAAATGAGAAAGAAGTTTTAAGGTCTAAAAGCAGTGGAGAAAGTGAAACAAAAAAGGTATCAGAAAAGTGTCAAAAAGAGGAAATTATAAAAGAATGTCTGGCAGAAGGGTTAGGTATAAGTATCGAGCAGTTAGAGATTCTGTTAGATACATTTAAAGTTGATATTATGAACATTGAAGAAGGCTTTGATATGCTAAAAGAATTCTTAGGTCTTGATTCAAAAGAAGAAAGTGCATTACTTAAGCTTATTGAACTGGTAAAAGGAGAAGTTGAAAAATCTTTAGGTGAGCATCCAGAAAATATAGGTGGCAAACATATAAAAGAAACTGATGAAAGAGACAACTGGATAAAACTAGAAGGTGTTGAGGTAGAAGTTGAAGAAAGTGAAATTAATATTGACAAAGAAGAATTAAGCCTAAGAATCAAAAAAAGTTTAAAAGAACTGTTAAATGAGGAATCTAAAAGCCTTCCAGAAGAGATGTCCAAAAACATGAAAGACATTGTAGAAAAAAGAGTAGATTCTGTAATTGAAAAAGTAGATGTCAAAGTAAAAGAAGATGTCAAAGTAAAAGAAGATGTCAAAGTAAAAGAAGATGATGAAATGCTAGATGGGAAAAATGACAAAAACTACATAGAAAGTAAAAAGACAAATACTGAGCAAAACAATTCTAGTAGCAGTGAAGAAAGTGAAATGGATGAACATTTTCTTCATCAAAAGGGCGAGGTGTTAGAAGAAAAAGTCAATAATGGCAATCAGGGTGAATTTAGAAGCTTATTTTCTGAAGAGGTCAAAAGTTCGGAACAGGTAAAAGAAATAGCTAATGGTCAGAAGGCAGAAGTTGTTACCAAAAAAGAAATATCATTTCAAATTGTAGAAAAGGCGAAAGTTCTTTTAGATGGGGACAAAAGTGAAATGATTATGGATTTAAAACCGGACAATCTTGGTAAATTGTCATTAAGACTGGTTACAGAGAGAGGGCTTTTAATTGCAAGATTTGTTGCAGAAAGTGAACAGGTACGTGCTGCCATAGAAGCAGATATGGATACCTTAAAAGAATCACTTAAAGAGCAAGGGTTTTCTGTACAGGAATTTAGTGTATCTGTAAATCAAAATAAAGACAGACATCATAATGGAAATGGAGAAAATCCAAGGAATTTAAAAAGACTTAATGAAAAAGATAAATCAAATTCATCAGGTAGTGTAAGTGTAAAAGATATTGGTATTGAAATAGAAAAAAGCAACCCATATCTTTTAAGTGACAGCAGTATAAATTTAACTGCATAGAAAGGAGAGTAGAAATGTCTGTAAATGGAGTAGAACATCAGAAAACATTGCAGGATATTATAGACTCAACAGAAAACAGGGTTGAGGAGAGAAATACTGATGAACTTGGGAAAGATGATTTTTTAAATCTTTTAATTACTCAGCTTAGTCATCAAGATCCTATGAATCCTGTAGAAGATAAGGAATTTATTGCTCAAATGGCTCAATTTAGTTCATTAGAACAAATGCAGAATATGAACAGTGGTTTTTCACAGATAAAAGCATTTAGTATGATTGGAAAAAATATAACTGCTGATGTAATTAATCAAACATCAAATGAAAAAGAAGTGGTAGAAGGTCGGGTTGACAGTGTTAGTATAGAAAGTGGCAAAACAGTTTTAGATGTTAACGGCAGAGATGTGCCAGTTGATAGAGTCAGAAGCGTTGAAGGTGAAAGTGAAATTTATAATGATGAAGGTATATCACAGTACACTGGGCTTATAGGACATAAAGTTGATGGGGTTTTATATGATGCTTCAACAACGGATATGGTCGGCGTTACTGGTGTTGTAAAGGAAATTCAAAAAGGAATGAATGAAAATTATGGAGTGATGGATGAAGTATCTGTAAATGTTGCATCTATAGACACTGAATTTTCTGCTACCAACCCTGAATTCAGGACTGATTATTTGACTAATAATTTAGGACAGCAGGTGAATTTAATTGTTTCTGATGATACAGGCAATGAGGTTCCTGTTACTGGATTATTGAATAGTTTTGATGTAGAAGAAAGCGGCAGGATAACAGCAGTTTTAAATCAGGTACAGGTTTCCGTTGACAGTATTAACAGTATAAAAGAAAAGCCAGGTGGTTCTCTAGGAGAGGAAGGAGAAGGGGAATAATGATTATAAACAATAATTATTATGCTAATGTGGGAAGAATATCTCCTCAAAAGAAAACTGACCTTCCTAAAAGGCCTGATAACAAACAGACTGGAAGTTTTAATGAAATATTTAAGAGCAAGTCAGATAAAAATGTTGAAGTTACATTTTCAAAACATGCTAGGGATAGACTTGAAAGCAGGGAAATCAAACTTACTAATATGCAAAAAGAGAAAATTTCAAAAGCAGTTCAAAGGGCTAATGATAAAGGTGTAAAGGAGTCCCTTGTATTGGTAGATGATATGGCTTTTGTTGTCAGTGTAAAAAACAGGACTGTTATAACTGCTTTAAATAATGGAGAACTGAAGGAAAATGTATTTACCAATATCGACGGTGCAGTAATCGCATAAAAAATTAATTGAATCATGCAGCTGGACCCTTTTAGGGAAGCTGCCTATTCCAGAGTGATAGAAGGAATAGATTTACTTAAAGGAGGTCGTAAAACTATGATGAGATCTATGTTTTCAGGAGTGTCTGGTCTTCGTAGTCATCAGACAAGAATGGACGTTATAGGTAACAATGTATCAAATGTAAATACAGTAGCCTTTAAATCAGGAAGAGTTTCATTTGAGGAAGTGTTTAATCAGACTATAAGCGGTGCAGGTGCTCCTGATGCAGCCACTGGACGAGGTGGTACAAATCCTATGCAGGTAGGACTTGGTATAGATGTTGGTTCTATAGACACTATAACAACGAGGGGGAGTGTTGAAAGGACAGATAATCCTACAGATCTTTCAATAGAAGGAGATGGATTCTTTATTGTTAGAGGTGGAGACGGTGATACATTTAACTTTACCAAGGCTGGAAATTTCGGAGTTGACAAGCTCGGTAACCTTGTCACTGGAAATGGTATGAATGTATATGGGTGGCAGGCCTATGAAAGAGAGGCAGATGGCAGTTATACATTTGATACAGAAAATGAGATTGAACCGATAAATATCTTTTCTGATGAGCACAATAACAATAAAAGAATGATTGATGCAAGTGCTAGTACCAGTGCTATGTTCACAGGAAACCTTGACTCATCCAATCCAGCACTAGGAGGCGAAGCTGGAGAAGATGATAATGTACAGTTTATGACTCCAGTTACTGTATATGATTCACTAGGTAACGATTATCAAATAAATATAAACTTTTGGAAAGAAGAAGCTACTGGTGGGGAAACTACTTGGTTGTGGGAAGTAGGTTCTGGTGCAGATATTGATCCAGGAGCAGCTGCTGGTGGAAGCATAAAGTTTGACGACAATGGACAAATTGTTTCAGATGCTGATTCTGACGTTTTTCCTGATGTAGTAATCCAACCTGATGATAGCGTAGGAAGTGAAGATATAGAAATTCAACTTGACTTTTCACAACTTACAATGTATTCAGCAGATAGTTCTGTAAATCCTACAAATGTGGATGGATATTCAACTGGATCAATGGTTACTTTTAATGTAGGTGCGGATGGAATGTTAACGGGTATTTATAGTAACGGTCAGCAACAACCCTTAGGATTGATTGGTCTGGCAGAATTTGAAAACCCTGCGGGGTTAGAAAAGGTTGGAAACAATATGTTTATTCCAACTACCAATTCAGGTGATTTCAATAAAGCTGTAAGAGCAGGTTCAGGAAGGGCAGGAACGCTAAACCCAGGTACTTTGGAGATGTCAAATGTTGACCTTTCCAGAGAGTTTAGTGATATGATTATAACCCAAAGAGGTTTTCAGGCAAACAGTAGAATTATTACCACATCAGATGAGATGCTTCAGGAATTAGTTAACTTAAAAAGATAGTAAAAATTATATTGCCTAAGGTGGAGGATTTTCTCCACCTTAGGTAGAATAAAATAAAATGTAAACAATTTTATAAGTATTTACTATTTATATTATTAAAAAACCACATTTTCATATAAAAACTTACATTATAGAATATTTTTTTCGATAAATTATAAAATTACTATTGAATTTTTGAGGTAAAAATATTATGATTAATGTAACTAGATTAAACGGTTCGAAATTTGTTCTAAATTGCGAGTATATTGAAACTCTTGAAAAAACCCCAGATACTGTTATTACGACAATAAATGGCAAAAAAATAGTTGTTGCCGAAACTGTTGAAGAAGTAGTGGAAAAAGTGATACAATATAAGAGTAAAGTCTTTTTTTTCAACAAAGAATTTTAACTCTTATAGGAAATCTGTTTTTACTGTTTGCCCGTTGTAAAATCAACTTTAAAACATTAAGGGGGCATAAAATTGGAAAGTAAAAGTAGTTTTTTTATTCTAATTGGCGTAATTGCATTTCTTTCATTAACGATTGCATTGCTAACAGGGTATATATTATTAGGAGGAAGTCCAGACCCTGTAGATGCGGAAGACCCAGAAGATGAAATAATTATAGTGCCTAGAGAAGATGAGCTTATAAGAAGGATGCTTTTTGAAGAAAAAACGCCTTTTAATTTAAAAAGCGAGGATTCAGAAAGACAATCTGTTATTGTAGTGAGCATGGAAATTTCCTACTATGAAGATGTAGATGGAATAAGGGATACTACAGAAAAGGTTGAAGCAAATATAAGTAAACTTCAGGAGATTGTGGGCACATATTTTCAAAACTTAACCATTGATGAAGTGGTAGATGTGGATGCTAAAGAAACAGCACGAAATAAACTGACAGCATTAATGAATGAGCATTTACTTCGAAATGAAGAGACAAATGACGATATTATTTATACTATTGTATTTGATCAATGGTTTTATCAGTAGGAGGTGCTTTCTTTGGGAGATATACTCTCACAAAACGAGATAGACGATCTATTAAATGCGTTAAACACTGGTGAAATAGACGTAGAGGAGATAAACAATACAAAAGAAGAAAAGAAAGTTAAAGTTCATGACTTTAGAAGACCGAGTAAATTTGCAAAGGATCATATTAAGACTTTAAATATTATACATGATAATTATGCACGGCTTGTAACCAACTTTCTTTCTGGATATTTGAGAAATCTTGTGCAGGTTAATGTTATTTCAGTAGAGCCGGTAGCGTATAGTGAGTTTAATAACTCAATATCAAATCCTGCATTGCTTGCGGTAGTGGATTTTTCTCCACTGTCAGGTTCAATAATAATGGAAATGTCTCCGTCAATTGCATATGCACTAATTGACAGAATTCTAGGCGGAAAAGGCAACTCGATAGAAAAGCTAAGAGATTTTACAGAAGTAGAAATTGCTATTATTGAAAGAATAATTATCCAAATTTTAAACTTAATGAGGGAGCCATGGGAAAATGTTATTTCAATAAGACCAAGGCTTGAAAAAATTGAAACTAATGCACAGTTTGCACAGATAGTATCTGCAAATGAAATGATAGCTTTAATAACCTTGGGTACAAGAATTGGTGATGTTGAAGGAATGATTAATATATGTATTCCTCACATGGTTGTAGAGCCTATAGTTTCTAAGTTAAGCACTAAATTTTGGTTTTCCTCTGTTGAAAAGGAATCTACTAAAGATACTAAGGTTAATATTGAAAACAAAATAGAGAGTACCAAAGTACCACTTAAGGCAGTTTTGGGAAGAACTTCAATTTCAGTAGGTGATTTTATTGAATTGCATTCAGGAGATGTAATTCCGTTAGATACTAATGTAAATAATAACTTAGAAATATTAGTAGGTGAATTGTTGAAATTTTATGGAACTCCTGGTGTTAAGAAAAATAAAGTTGCTGTTAAAATAGCTGAAGTTATAGAGGGAAAGGAGGAAGGGTAAATTGGATGATATGTTGTCGCAAGCAGAGATTGATGCATTACTAAATGGAGATAAAGAATCCAGTGAATCACAGGAAAGCGAATCACAAGATCAAACAGATGAAGATACACAAGCCGAAGATCAACTAACTGAAGAAGAAATGGATGCATTAGGTGAAGTAGGTAATATTAGCATGGGTACATCAGCAACAACACTGTATACACTTCTTGGGCAAAAAGTATCTATAACTACACCAACAGTTTCAGTTGCTTCATGGGAAGAATTAGCTGAAGAATACAAGAACTTATATGTGGCGGCAAAGGTTGAATATATTGATGGTTTGAATGGAAGTAATCTAATGCTTTTAAAGGAAAAGGATGCAAAAATAATTACAGACTTGATGATGGGGGGAGATGGAAGCAAGGTAGATGATGACATAACAGATTTACATATAAGTGCTATTTCTGAGGCTATGAATCAAATGATAGGTTCAGCAGCTACTTCTATGTCATCTGTTTTTGATAAAAAAATAGATATTTCTCCACCTAAAGCTTTTTCAATAAAAATTAAATCTGACAATCCAGATTCTGCGTTTGAAGATTCAGGAAATGTAGTTAAGATATCTTTTAAGATGGTTGTGGGAGATCTTATTGACAGTGAAATAATGCAGCTTATACCTATTGAATTTGCTAAAGAATTAGTTGCAAATCTTTTAAAAGCAGAAGAAGAAGAACAGCAACAGCAACAGCAACAACAGCCACAACAACAGCCACAACAGCAGCCACAACAACAGCAGCCACAACAGCAGCAACCACAGCAACCACCACCACAGCAACAACAACAGCAATATCAGCAACAGGCATATATGCAGCAAGGTGGAAACAATAATGCTCAAAGTGGTGGGAAAATGCGTGAACCTGTAAATGTACAACCAGCAAGCTTTGAAGCATTTGACGAAGATGTAATATCTGTTGAGAAAAAAAATATAAGCCTTATTATGGATGTGCCTTTAGAGGTAGCTGTTGAGCTTGGTAGAACAAAAAAATATATAAGAGAAATATTGGAGTTTGGTCCAGGTTCTATAATTGAGTTAGATAAGTTAGCAGGAGAACCGGTAGATATTTTAGTAAATGGAAAAGCAATAGCAAAAGGTGAAGTCGTAGTAATAGATGAAAGCTTCGGTGTCAGAATAACTGATATAATTCATCCTTCCCAAAGAATATAAAAAATGTTTGAAAGAGTGGCATTTGATATTAAAAACTAGAAAATAGCAATATAAAAAAACATTAGTTTCACAGACCATAATTAAGGAGAGGATAAATAATGAGTAAAAGAGTACTTATAGTTGATGATGCAGCTTTTATGAGAATGATGATTAAAGATATTTTGTCAAAAAATGATTATGAAGTTGTAGGAGAAGCTGAAAATGGTGCAAAGGCAATTGAAAAGTTTAAAGAATTAACACCTGATTTGGTAATTATGGATATTACAATGCCAGAGGTAGATGGTATTGCAGCAGTAAAAGAAATTAAAAAGATTGATGGAGATTCAAAAATTATTATGTGCTCTGCTATGGGGCAACAGGCTATGGTTATTGAGTCTATTCAGGCTGGAGCAAGAGATTTTATTGTTAAACCATTTCAAGCGGAAAGAGTGGTGGAGGCAGTAAAAAAAGTTATTGGATAAGTCAAATTATCAAAAATTTTATATAAGGGAGGGAGTTACAAATGGAAGGACTTGTTGGTGGGATTGCATTTGTGATTGTTTTTAGCTCCATCCTGTTTTTAGCATACGTAACTACAAAGTATATAGGGAAAAAGACAAACCGTGTTATGAAAGGAAAGTATGTTACGGTTATTGAAACTGTTAGCTTAGGTTTTGACAACAGGTTGCATTTGGTAAAAGTAGCTGATGATTTTATGTTGATTTCTTCTGCAGGGAAAAACATACAAATGTTAAAAACAGTTGAGCTGGATGAGCAGAAAAAAGAGATAGATACAAATAACCCCAATACTGTAAACTTTAAAGATTTTTTTAATAAGTATTTAAAGAATTTTAAATCTAAAAATGCTAATGAAACGATTGAAAATTCAGATAAAAATGTTAATGCAGGGGACGATAGGAATCTTAAAGGAGAGAAAATTAAAAAGAATTTAAAAAGATTAAAAGAACTTGGTTCAGATTTACAAGCAAGTAAGACGACAGAAGATGGGGATGAATATACAAATGAGAATAAAGCTGAATTATCTTAAAATAATTATATTGAGTGTTTTGATTTTTATGATATTGGTATCAAATGTTTATGCAGATACTGATATAATAGAATTTCCCAGAATTGATTTAAGTGTAGGTTCTTCAGACGATGCTGAGGACTTAACGTCAACTGTTCAAATTTTGTTGCTGCTAACAGTGTTGGCATTGGCTCCAGCTATATTAATAATGATGACGAGTTTTACAAGAGTAATAATTGTATTATCTTTTTTAAGAAATGCAATGGGAACTCAGCAAATGCCGCCGAATCAAGTATTGATTGGGCTAGCTTTGTTTCTGACTTTATTTATAATGGGACCAGTATTAACAGATATAAATGAGAGTGCATTACAACCCTACGCAAGTGAAGAGATTACACAGGAGGCAGCAATGGAAGAGGCTTCAGACATAATAAAGGAGTTTATGTTAGGACAGACGGCAAAAAAAGATTTAGGACTTTTTGTATCATTATCTGGAGAAGAGACTCCTATTAATGAAGCAGATATTCCTAATTTGCCACTAACTACAATAATTCCAGCGTTTTTGATTAGCGAATTGACAATTGCTTTTAAAATTGGATTTTTAATATATATACCTTTCCTTGTAATTGACATGGTGGTTTCTAGTACTTTGATGTCAATGGGTATGATGATGCTTCCGCCGGTTATGATATCACTACCATTTAAAGTATTGTTGTTTATTATGGTTGGTGGGTGGAATCTTATAACCCAGTCTTTAATAAATAGTTTTGTTACTTAGGTAATGTTTTTTACAAAGATTCCCCAAGATTTTATTAGCTTTCAGGTTACAGAGTTTTAAAATAGAAATTCCTTTAAAAGGAGGTGCTCTAGTGGATCAGGGTATGGTAATTGACTTAGCACAAAAAGCTCTTTTGACAGTAATATATGTAGCAGCACCTATGCTTGGAATGAGCTTGCTTGTAGGCTTGGCTATAAGTATTTTTCAGGCAACAACCCAGATTCAGGAACAGACACTAACATTTATTCCAAAAATTTTAGCTGTTTTAGGTAGTATTGCTATATTTGGTTCGTGGATGCTTAGAGTATTAATTGACTTTACCGAAGATTTATATATGAATTTAAATCAATTTATAAGATAGAAAATAACAGGTAATGGCTAAGAAATAAAATTTAATTATCATCGTCTAAAACCCGTTAGATTATAAGGATTTTATCCTTGAAAATAGGACGTTATTTCTAAGGCATTCCTAGGTGGGAAACTACAGAAAAGTGGGGGGCAAAAAATTGTTTATACCAGAAGGAATTTTATTAAATGGTATAGAAGTATTCTTGTTAGTGTTTGTCCGAATGACTGGACTTTTTGTAATAGCACCTATTTTTGGCAGAAGGAATATTCCGGCGTATTTTAAAATAGGTTTTTCATTCTTGTTAGCTTTAATGCTTGTTAATTCTTTACAAGTTGATGGCGGATTGCATTATTCAAGTGTTTTTGAATATTTTCTTCTGGTATTAAAAGAGTTTTTAGTAGGAATTACTTTAGGATATGTGTCATATGCAATATTTACTGCAATTTACCTAGCAGGTCAGCTTATTGATATGAAAGTGGGATTTGGGATTGTAAATGTTGTTGATCCTTTAAGTAATATTCAAGTACCTATTACGTCAACTTTTTACTTTATATTTTGCATGATGATTTTTCTTATTTGCAATGGACATCATATTTTAATCAGGGCACTTTTTTACAGTTATGAGTTTGTTCCTTTGGGTTTAGCTATATTTGAAGAAGAATTAGTTAATGATGTTATAAGAGTTTTTGGAAATATTTTTCTTGTAGGTTTTAAAATCAGTGGGCCTGTTGTTGCGGCTATATTGATTGCAGATGTTGCCCTAGGGGTTATTTCAAAAACTGTACCTCAGCTTAATGTTTTTATAGTAGGAATGCCCTTGAAAATTTTCTTAGGATTATCAGTTATGATGCTAACTGTACCAATATTTGTATCGGTTTTAGAATCTCTCATAAAAGGAATGGACAGAGAAATGTACAATTTTTTAGAAAGCATGGCTCCAAAATGAAAAAAAGTTGGCACAGTATATTAAAATTAGCTAAATATAATAAAATAAAATCAAATTTAATGCCTGTAAATCTTCAAAAGTTTGCGGATAGTGGTGAAAAAACTGAAAAAGCTACGCCTAAAAAGCGAAAGAAAGCTAGAGAAGAAGGACAGGTACTTCAAAGCAAGGAAATGACATCAGCCATAGTACTTTTATGCATGTTTATTACTTTAAGAATTTCTGGAAGCTACATGTATGAAAAAATTCTAGAAGTATTTAAAGTTTTTTATACTCAATCACCTAAAATGGAAGGGCTTTATACTTTAGATGGAATACTTAAAGTGTTTTCACAGGCAGTTGTAGCTTATTTAAAAATAATAATTCCGATATTTGCTGTAGCTTTTTTAACGGCATTAATAACAATGTATGCACAGGTAGGATTTTTATTTACTACAAAAACTTTGAAATTTAAATTAAGCAAACTCAATCCACTTAGTGGATTAAAGAGAATTTTCTCAATAAGGTCGTTAACAGAGTTGGTTAAGGCAATTTTTAAAATATCAGTAATAGGCTTAATTGGTTTTTTGTACCTTAGAGGTGAAGTGGTAAATATATTAAAAACAATGGATATGGATGTAATAAGCATAGCAGCCTATATAGGAGTTATTGGTACAAATGTTGCAATAAGAATGTGTATAGCAATTTTAATCTTAGGAGTTTTTGATTATATGTATCAATGGTGGGAATATGAAAAAAAACTTAAGATGTCAAAACATGAAGTAAAAGAAGAGCATAAGCAGTCAGAGGGTAATCCTGAAATTAAATCAAAAATAAAGCAAAAACAAAAACAGATGTCTATGAAAAGAATGATGCAGGATATACCTGATGCAGATGTTGTTATAACAAATCCAACACATTTTGCAGTTGCTGTAAAGTATGATGCTAAAATTTCAGATGCACCCTTTGTTTTGGCAAAGGGACAGGACTATATAGCTTTGAGAATAAAAGAAACGGCAAAAGAAAATGGTGTGGAAATTGTTGAAAATAAACCCTTGGCAAGAGCAATATTTACTGCTGTTGAAATAGGAGAAAAAGTACCACCAGAGCTTTATCAAGCTGTTGCAGAAGTATTAGCTTTCGTATATGGTTTGAAAAACAGTGAGAGAGGAAGGAAATAGATGAAATTTGGGGATATGTCGGTAGCTGTTTTAGTAGTTGCTATTGTTTTAATTATAATAATACCTGTTCCAGGTGGACTGCTGGATGTTTTTCTTGCTATTAACATATCCGCAGGGTTGGTTATTCTGCTAAATGTTATTTATTCAAAAGAGGCTCTGCAGATTTCAGTGTTTCCATCTATTTTGTTATTTACTACAATGTATAGATTATCTCTCAATATAAAGTCTACAACATTGGTGCTATCAGAGGGTGAAGCTGGAAGAGTTATTGAGGGATTTGGAACATTTGTAGCTCAAGGAAATCTGGTTGTAGGTTTTATTATATTTTTAATTATTATGATTGTTCAGTTTCTTGTTATAACAAAGGGAACTGAAAGAGTGTCAGAAGTTGCTGCAAGATTTACACTAGATGCAATGCCGGGAAAGCAGATGGCTATTGATGCAGATTTAAATGCAGGACTTATAAATGATGTTGAAGCTAAGGCGAGACGAAAAAAAATTCAGAGAGAAGCGGATTTTTACGGAGCAATGGATGGAGCCACAAAGTTTGTTAAAGGAGATGCTATAGCAGGAATTATTATTACTATACTTAACATAACTGGTGGTTTGATAATTGGAACTGTAATAAGAGGAGAAGATTTTAGTTTTGCACTTGAAAACTATACAATACTTACAATTGGAGATGGTCTTGTAAGTCAGATTCCAGCTCTGTTAGTCTCATTTGCAACAGGACTTATAGTTACAAGGTCTGCATCAGATGGAGGGTTAAGTGATGATTTAAGGCAGCAGATACTTTACAATCCTAAAGTGTTTTTTATAGCTGGAGGTTTTTGTATATTGCTGGCAATTCCCCTAGCGACACTGCCATTTTTTACATTGGGAACAGCATTTATAATTATAGGAGTGGTGCTTTCTAAACAAAAAGAAGAAGTTGAAAAACAGGAAGAAGAGCAAGGGGAAGAAGAAGAGGTTGAGGAAATAAGAAAGCCTGAGAATGTAGTAAATCTTCTTCAAGTAGACCCTATTGAATTAGAATTTGGATATGGCATAATTCCTTTGGCAGATGTAAATCAAGGAGGTGACTTGCTGGACAGGGTTGTTATGATAAGAAGACAGCTTGCCCTAGATATGGGGATGATAGTTCCTGTAATAAGGTTAAGGGATAATATTGGGCTTAGCCCCAATCAATATATTATAAAAATTAAAGGAGTTGAGGTGGCAGATGGAGAACTAATGCTTGACCACTATCTTGCAATGAGTCCTGGAGTTGTGGAAGAGGAGATATCAGGTATTAATACCACTGAGCCTGCTTTTGGTCTTCCAGCAGTATGGATAAATGAGACACAAAGGGATAAAGCTGAAATGTTAGGTTATACTGTAGTTGATCCTCCATCTATTATAGCTACTCATCTTACAGAAGTTATCAAAAGTTATGCACATGAACTTACTGGAAGACAGGAGGTTCAGACAATTATAGAAAAAGTAAAGGAAAATTATCCTGCTATAGTTGAAGAACTTGTTCCTAAAGTAATGTCAATTGGAGAAATCCAAAAAGTTGTTGCAAACCTTTTAAGGGAGGGTATATCTATAAGAGATATGGTAACAATTCTAGAAACATTAGCTGACTATGCTCCAACTACAAATGACACAGATATGTTAACTGAATATGTAAGACAGTCTTTAGGAAGAGCTATTTCCAAAAAGTTCATGAAAGAGAAAAAGTCATCGGTAATAACATTAGATCCAAAATTAGAGCAGGTAATTATGGACTCTGTTCAAAAAACTGAAACCGGTTCTTTTCTAAATATAGAGCCGGGGTTAATTAATTCAATTATAAATAATTTATCAAAGCAAGTTCAAAAGCTTATGCAGTTAGGACAACAGCCTATTGTATTATCATCACCTGTTGTAAGGTTATATTTTAAAAGACTTGCAGATCAGTCCATACCAGGATTGGTAGTGTTATCATATAATGAACTTGATCCTGATATACAGGTTCAAGCTGTTGGGACGGTGAGTATTTAATGAAAGTAAGAAGGTATATGGGAAAAGATGCCCACGAGGCTATGCTAAAAGTAAAAATGGATTTAGGAAATGAAGCAGTAATACTAAACACCAGAAAGATAAAGCAGAAAGGGCTTTTGAATTTTATGTCAAAGCCAATGATTGAGGTTTTAGCAGCAATTGATGAATATCAAAATATAAAGGCAAAAAAACCCTCTTATGATAACAGGCAGCCCTTTTATAATAACGGGCAGAATAATGATAATATTAAAAAGAATGAAGAAAATTATAATGAAGTGAAAAGTAAATCGACAGAAAAAGAGGAAAAAATCATGTTGTTGGAGAATAAGGTTAATAGTATGGAAAACATACTTCAAAAAATATATGATAAAGTTCAACAACCTGAAAAGAAATCTAATGAAGCATCAAAAGAACAATGTGTTTCAAAAGTAATGGAACTTTTTCATAATAATCTTAAAAATAATGAAGTGGACACTAAAATCATCAAACAGCTGCTAAAAATAGCTGGGGAAAGATGCAATTCAAATATAAGTGTTAATGATACGGCGTTGATACTTTACAATCTTATATCCGGAATGCTCGGAAAACCTGAAACAATAAAGCTAAGAGAAGATGGAAAGCCAACAGTAGTTATCTTCGTAGGTCCAACAGGAGTAGGAAAGACTACAACTTTAGCGAAAATTGCAGCAAGTTATGCTTTAAACCACAAAAAAAATGTAGGACTTATTACTGCCGATACCTATAGGATTGCAGCAGTAGATCAGCTAAAAACCTATGCTGAAATACTTGGAATGCCTTTAGAGGTGGTCTATTCTTTAAATGAAATAAACAGTGTAATTGAAAGCTACCAGGATAAAGACATTATCTTTATCGATACTGCTGGCAGAAGCAGCAGGAATAAGCCTCAATTTAATGAACTTAAGACTTTGGTAAAAGCATCTTGTGCAGATGAAATGTTTTTGGTTTTAAGTACAACTACAGGAAAGAATAATTGCAAAGAAATTATTGATAGTTATAGTTTTTTAGGAAACTACAAGTTGATTTTTACCAAGCTAGATGAAACTCCTTCGTTAGGAACTATTCTAAATGTAAAACAATACGCAGACAAACCCCTTTCTTATGTGACAAATGGACAAAATGTACCTGACGATATAGAAATGGCAAATATAGATAAAATAACAAAAAATCTAATAGGGAGCATTTAGTGGATGATGGATCAAGCGAATAAATTAAGACAAATTATAGATAATTTAAAACTTAAAGAGCCTATAAGTGAAGCTGATGAAAAGGTTGTCCAGAAAAATAAGTCGGCCAAAGTAATTACTGTAACCAGTGGCAAGGGTGGAGTTGGAAAGACAAATATAACTATAAACTTAGCTATTGCATTAAGTGAGATGGGCAAAAGGGTTACAATTATGGACGCAGATTTAGGTCTGGGAAACATAGATGTATTACTTGGCGTTGTTCCTAAGTATACTTTGGTGGATGTTATATACAATAACAAAAATATTGTTGAAATATTATCTGATGGACCTAAAAATATTAAATTTATTGCTGGTGGATCAGGTATTGAAGATTTGGCAAAGCTTGATAATTATCAGATTCAAAAATTTCTTGCAAATATTTCACTTTTAGATAAGATGTCAGATGTAATACTTATTGATACAGGAGCAGGCCTTTCAGACAATGTAATGAGTTTTGTTATGGCAGCAGATGAAGTGGTGCTTGTTGCTACTCCAGAGCCTACATCTATTACAGATGCTTATGCACTTATAAAGGTGATATCTAAAAGAGATGTTAATAAGACAGTTAGATTGATTATAAATAGGGCAGAAAGTGTCAATGAGGCAAGTGATATTACAAATAAACTTTCAATGGTTACAAAAAGGTTTTTAGAAGTAAAACTTCAGCCATTAGGATTTATACCTCAGGATAATATGGTGATAAAAGCTGTAAAAATGCAGCAGCCTTTTTCCTTAAGTTTTCCAAAGAGTATGGCATCAAAGCAAATTAAAGATATATCAAAAAATCTTTTAGAAATAAAAAATAATGCTGATAGTGGAAGTACAACAGGAATAAAAAGTTTTGTAAGCAGATTTGTTAACATTTTAAATGGATAAATAGATTCTTTGCTGTTTTTAGGACAAAGGTGGTGAAAAATATGAATTTTAATCAGCTCAAAGAAGGTCTGAAGCTGGAAATGAAATTAAGTGATGAGGAAAAAAGCCCTGAATTTGTAAGTCAGTTAGAGTGGACTGAGCATGATAAAATTTTGTATATTTTAGCACCTATATATAAAGGGAGATTATATCCTATAGAAAAAGGAGCCAATTTAGAGATATACTTCATTCAAAAGGAAAATTTTTATCAATTTGAAGCTGAAGTTATAGAAAGAATTAAAAGAAATGATATTAGAGTTTTAAAGATAAATACATTAAGTGATATAAAAAAAATTCAAAGAAGAGAGTTTTTTAGGTTTGAATGTACAAATCCAATTAAATATAAAGTAATAAAAGCTTCAAAATCCAATTTAAAAAAAGGTGAAGATTTAAAAAAAACAATAACTAGAGACTTAAGTGGTGGAGGGGTTTGTATAAAATTAACCAATAGGGTTAGTGTTGGAGATATTCTTGAATGTGAATTGTTTTTAAATGATTTTGATAAAGTGGGCTTTCGTGGGAAAGTAGTAAGGTTTAGTGAATATGGAGTTGATAGAGGAGAATACAAGTATGAAATTGGAGTGTCATTTGAGAAAATTAGTGAGAAGGCAAGGGAGAAAATAGTAAGTTATATATTTCAAGAGCAGAGAAGACTTATTAAAAAGGGCTGATTATTTTATGAAAAGACTTAATAAAAAAGTAAAAGTGATGATTGTAGATGATTCAGCTTTTATGAGAAAAGTAATACGGGATATTTTGAGCAGCGATGATGAGATTGAAGTTATTGATACTGCTAAAAATGGTCTTGATGCTATAAAAAAGGCTAAAGTCTTAAATCCTGATGTAGTAACTTTAGATATTAACATGCCTGTTATGGATGGTCTTTTGTGTCTCAAAGAGCTTAACAGATTGCTTAAAGTATCTGTCATAATGCTTAGTAGTGTTAGCAAAGAAGGAGCAGAAGCCACCATTAAAGCTTTAGATGATGGAGCGATTGACTTTATTACAAAACCTTCAAATATATTTCATATGTCTGGTGAGGAGAAAAAAAACGAAATAGTACAAAAAATAAAAATTGCAGGAAGAGCATTAGATAATTATGATAGTAATAAAGAAAAATTTTTAATAGATGAGGATTTAGTGAAAGAAAAAACAGAATTAAAATATATTGTTGCAATAGGAACTTCAACAGGTGGTCCAAAAGCATTACAAAAGCTTATTTCTTCAATTCATCCAAATGTGGAAGCAGCATTTTTAGTTGTACAGCATATGCCTCCAGGATTTACAAAATCTTTAGCAGACAGAATTGATTACATAAGCAAGGTTAAGGTAAAAGAAGCTGAAGATAATGAAGTTATTAAAGGTTCACATGTGTACATTGCACCAGGAGATTCTCATTTGATGGTAAGTAAATCTTCTGAAAATGTACTTAAAATAAAACTGTCAAAAGATCCACCTGTAAATGGACATAGACCTTCAGTAGATGTAATGATGAAGTCGTTATCGAATACTAATTTTAAAAACATTATAGGAGTTATAATGACTGGCATGGGCAGAGACGGAAGTGAAGGAGTTGAGATACTTAAAAATACAAATAATGCACATATTATTGCTCAGGATAAAAAAAGCTGTATAGTGTTTGGAATGCCTAAAGAGGCAATATTAAAAGGTGTGGTAGATGTTGTAGCAGCGTTAGACGAAATAGCAAATGAAATTATGAAAACCATGGGGGTGCATAAATAATGGATATGAGTCAATATTTAGAAATTTTTATCGATGAAAGTAAAGAGCATTTACAGTCACTTAATCAATCGCTTCTAAGTTTAGAGAAAAACCCTCAGGACAAGTCTGTTTTGGATGAAATATTTAGGGTAGCTCATACATTAAAGGGCATGTCTGGAACTATGGGGTTTAGCAAAATGGCTAAATTAACTCATGACATGGAAAATGTTTTGCATGCTGTGAGAAGTAATGAAGTAAGAATCAAATCTGAATTGATTGATTTATTGTTTAAATGCTTAGATGCACTGGAATTTTATACGGAAAATATTATGAACGAAGGAAGTGAAGGAGATAACGATTATACTGAGATAATAAATGAATTAAACTCTGTATTGGATAAAAAAGGGGAAAATGAAGGAGGAAAAGCTGCTTCTTCAAAGGACAGAAAAAAGAAAACAACTGAAAAATCACAGTATGAAACAGCAAATTTTAAACTCGACCAATTTGAACAAAACGCAGTAAATAAGGCCTATTCTATGGACATGAATGTTTTTGAAATTACAATTATACTAAATAAAAGCTGTGTGCTAAAATCTGCACGTTCATTTATAATTTTTCAGACTCTTGAAAAGTATGGAGAAATTATAAGGTCAGAGCCAAGAGTTGAAGATATAGAAGATGAAAAATTTGATTTTGAATTCACAGTTATATGTGTAACAAAAGAAGATGATTCGGTTTTTACTAAAGAAATTAATCATATAGCTGAAGTTGAAAAAGTTGTTATTGGATCTATTGATGATAAAAAAGCTGATGAATCACAGGTGCAGGAGGCTTATGAAGAACATTCTATAAAAAATACTAATTTGGAAGAAGAGGAAAAAGATACAGAGAAAGATAAAAAGAAATCAAAAATGAAAGCCCATAAAGCGAAAACAGGTAAAACAGTAAGAGTTGACATTGATAGACTTGATGTTTTAATGAACCTTGTAAGCGAACTTATCATTATTAAGACTCGCCTTGAAGGGCTAGATGATGTTGAGACTTCACAAAGTTATGATGAAGCTGTTGAATATTTAGAGAGAATAACGACAAACCTTCATGATGCAGTAATGAAGGTAAGAATGGTTCCAGTGGATTTGGTTTTCAATAGATTTCCAAGGATGATTAGAGATGTTTCAAAAGAGCTTGGAAAAGATATAGAGCTTAATATGACAGGAACAGAGACGGAGCTTGACAGAACAGTTATTGATGAAATTGGAGATCCTTTAATACATTTAATAAGAAACTCTGCAGATCATGGATTGGAATCAACAGAAAAAAGAAAAAATATTGGAAAATCAGTAGCTGGACATATTAATTTAAAGGCATATCAGGATGGGAATAATGTTGTCATTGAGGTAGAAGATGATGGTCAGGGAATCAACCTAGAAAAAGTAAAGAAAAAGGCAATTGATAGAGGTGTAATAAAAAAAGATATGGCAGAGAATCTATCCAAAAAAGATATTATTGATTTCTTATTTAAGCCATCATTTAGTACTTCTGATAAAATAACAGATCTTTCAGGCAGAGGAGTAGGACTTGATGTTGTAAAAACTAAAATAGAGCAATTAGGTGGTATAGTTGAAGTTGAAACTGAGAAAGGTGTAGGAAGTAAGTTTATAATAAGGCTTCCACTTACCCTTGCAATAATACAGGCTTTATTAGTGGTAATTGGGAAAGAAAAGTATGCTATACCTTTAAACAGTACTAAAGAAATTATAAAAATAACTCCTGAACAAATAAAAATGGTTCAAAATCAGGAAGTGATTTTACTTAGAAATATGGTAGTTCCTGTTGTAAGACTGGGTAAAGTTTTGCAAGTACCTGAAAATGATGACCAAAAGAAAAATATGACAGTTGTTATTGTGAAAAAGGGTGAAAGATTATCAGGATTTTTAGTAGATTCATTAATTGGCCAAAGAGAAGTGGTTATAAAATCACTTGGAAAGCTTCTTTCGGGCATTAAGTGTATTGCAGGAGCAACTATATTAGGAGATGGAAATGTGGCATTGATAATAGATGTGAATTCATTAGCTGTTTAAGAGTAGTATGTTAAAATTTATGTCGCCATAAAGAAGGGGGTTATAAATCAATGAGTGAGAGTGTTGATATTAAAAATAGGCAGTTTGTTGTATTTAAGCTGGGAAATGAGGACTATGGCTTGGACATTCAAAAAGTTACTACAATAGAAAAAATGCTTCCTGCCACAAGAGTACCTAAGACACCACATTATATAAAAGGAGTTGTAAATTTAAGAGGTGAGATAATTCCAGTAATGGATATAAGAGCGAAGTTTGGTTTTGAGTCTTTAGAAGCGACTGAGGAGACAAGGATAATAATTCTTCAATTAAAAGAGATTTCATTTGGTGTAATAGTTGATGAAATTGATGAAGTCTTACAACTAAAAGAAGAGGCTATTGAAAGTGTATCAAATTTTACTAACGATCTCTCTTTAGATTATATATTGGGAGTGGGAAAAGTTGGCGACAGAATAATAACTCTTTTAAATTTTGAAAAGTTAGCAGATATTGATGAAATCGGGAGTGAAAATAATGAGTCTTAACATTGATAACTTAGACAATTTGCATATGGACGTTTTAAGGGAAATAGGAAATATAGGAGCAGGGAATGCAGTAACAGCTTTATCTAAAATGTTAAACAAAAAAATAGATATGGATGTTCCTAAGGTAAAAGTGATGAAGTTTAAAGATGTAAACGAAATTTTAGGAGGAGCAGAAATACCTGTAGTGGGGCTTCTTTTAAATGTTACAGGAGACATAAATGGTAGCATTATGTTTATTTTAAGAAGTAATGCAGCTAGGACTTTAGTGAATATATTGATGGGAAGAAGTATTAAAGATGAAAGTGAGTTTAAAGAAATAGAACTATCGGCATTACAGGAGATTGGAAATATTTTAGCAAGTTCATACTTGGCTTCTCTTTCAACTTTAACAAACCTTAGTATTATGCCGTCAGTTCCTGAACTTGCAATTGATATGGCTGGAGCAATACTTAGTGTTCCTGCCATACAATTTGGGGCAGTTTCAGATTCGGTTTTGTATATTGAAACTGAGTTTTCAGAAGGAAGTAGGAAGGTAGTAGGTGATTTTTTCCTTGTACCGGATGTTGATTCTTATGGGGTATTATTAAAAGCATTAGGAGTTATAGGCTAATGAAAAATGTTATAAAAGTTGGAATGGCTGATTTAAGTGCATCTTCCCACCCGTCAAAATTGACTACATTAGGGCTAGGTTCTTGTGTTGGAATTGCTCTTTACGATGCAAAATTAAAAGTGATAGGAATGGCACATGCCATGCTTCCAGATAGTAGTCAGGCAAAAAATACAGCTAATATTGCTAAATTTGTAGATTCATCTATTTATGCCCTTATTAGCGAAATGGAGAAGCAGGGAGGGCAAAAAGAGAATATTGTTGCAAAGTTAGCAGGTGGAGCTAAGATGTTTGCCTTTAAAGAAAGTGCAGATTTGATGCGAATTGGTCAAAGAAATGTTATTGCTGCAAAAGAAAAACTTAATCAGTTAAAAATACCAATTATTTCTGAAGATACTGGAGGAAATTATGGACGTACTATTATACTTGATTCTGATACAGGAATGCTTTATATAAAAACTATAGGATATGGAGTCAAAGAAATATAAAAGAGAGGTAGGGTAATGAATAATATTTATAAATTACCATTTATTACAGGGACTTTTGTAACGATTTTGGTGGGTATGATTAGTTACAAGACTGGAATTAAAGATGGGGAAATTTATATAAGAATGTCAATTAGTATGGTGGTATTTTTTATAACAGGAGTATATTTAAAAAATTTCATACTTAAAATTAATGAAGAATTAAAACAAAAAGAAGAACGCTTAAAAGAGCAAGAGAGATTGGAAAAAGAGAAGAAAAATGATGAAAAAAAAGGAAAAAGAATTGACTTAAAAGCAGAAGAAGAAGGCAATGAACCGGAAAAAGAACAGGATGATGACCAAAAGTTATATGACGAAGAATTTAAACCTCTTAAAGTTAACAGTGTTAAAGTTAATAAGGAAGATGAAAATTAAAAGAAAATATTTTAACAATCAAACGTTTAACATAAAACTTTATAAAACTACTGATTCAAAGACAAGCTGAAAATAGAAAAATAAAAACAATGGGGGATTTAAATGTCAGCCGTTAATAACAAACAAATTGAATTGTGGATAAAGTACAATGAGACCAATGATCCAGCTATTAAAGATAAGCTGATTTTAGAGTATGCTCACATAGTTAAGTATGTTGCTGGAAGGCTTAGTATATACTTTGGATCTAATGTTGAATATGACGATTTGATTGGATATGGAGTATTCGGGCTTATTGATGCTATTGACAAGTTTGACCTCAATAAAGGGGTCAAATTTGAAACCTATGCTTCTTTGAGGATTAGAGGATCAATTATTGACAGTATAAGAGAACTTGATTGGGTACCAAGGTCTTTAAGGCAAAAGAGTAAAGAATTAGAACGTGTATATATGGAACTAGAGAATATGTTGGGGCGTTCTGCAACAGATGAAGAGGTGGCTAGAAAGCTTGGGATAGGAATAAAGGATTTAAACAAGTTGTTAAATGAAGTAAATTTATCATCTATGATATCTTTAGAGGAATTTTTAGAACAAAACTATGAAGTTGGAGCAACAAACAATACTATAAATAAAGAGGAAAGACCTGAGGGATATATAGAGATAACAGAAGTAAAAAAAATACTGGTTGAGGCAATAGAAAAGCTTCCTGAGAAAGAGAAAACTGTTGTTTCATTGTACTATTTTAATGATTTGACATTAAAAGAAATTAGTGCGATAATGAAAGTATCAGAGTCTCGAATTTCTCAGTTACATACCAAAGCAATTCTAAGGCTAAGAGGCAAGCTTACGCGTCATAAGAGTGTTTTGATTAGCTAAAATTTACATTAAGAAAAACTATATATACTTTTTCGAATAATTAAATACATTGAAAGGAGGAAGGCGAAGTGTACAAATCACCCAGTGAAAATCCTAATAATGGTTATTTTGAGCTAGAATTTAAAGAAGATGGATTGTTTTTAACGGTCTATCCTCCAGTAGAAAAAGGTAAAAAGGTTGAGGTTAATGACATTTTAGATAGACTGGCTATTAAAAAGGTAAGGGATTTTAAAAAAGACGTGATAGAATTAGCTGTTTTAAAGTCTGAAAAAGAGCCTGTAAAAATTTCTGAAGCACAAGAAGAAGTAAAAATAGATGCTTCGGTAAAGGTTTCAGTTACACCTGATAAAATGAAGGCTTCAATAATTTTAATACCTCCAGATGGTGGCAAAATGCTAACTATAAAAGAAATATTGTCTTCCATGGGAGAACAGGGAATTAAATATGGGCTTGATATGGAAACTTTAGAAAACATATCAAAGTACCCTGTATACAATGAAAGTATCGTAGTGGCAAAAGGAACTCCGGAAGTAAATGGTAAAAATGGTTCTGTAAAATTTCATTTTGATGTAGAAAAAGATAAAAGTCCTAAAGTTGATGAAAGTGGAAAAGTTGACTTTAGACATTTGGATATTATAGAAAATGTAAAAAAAGATACAGTTCTTTGTTCATTAGAGCCGCCTCTTCCAGGTACTCCGGGAAAAACTGTTGCAGGTGTAGAGATTCCTGCTAAAGATGGCAAACCTGCGGCATTACCAAAGGGAAGAAATACAAAGATAAGTGAGGATGGGCAAAAGCTTATTTCTGTTATAGATGGACAAATTAACTATATTAGTGGGAAAGTCAATGTTTTTCAAAATTATGAAGTACCTGCTAATGTAGATAATTCAACAGGAAATATAGATTTTATAGGCAATGTGATTGTACGAGGAAATGTACAGTCCGGCTTTGTAGTTGAAGCTGGAGGAAATGTTGAGGTGTGGGGAGTTGTTGAAGGTGCAACCATTGTAGCACAGGGTGACATAGTTTTGAGAAGAGGTATGCAGGGACTTGAAAAGGGTACATTAAAGAGCGGAGGAAGTATAATTGCTAAATATATTGAAAATAGTAATATTGAGGCAAAAGAAGAAATAAAAGCAGAAGCAATAATGCACAGTAATATTAAGTGTGGAAACAAGTTGGAATTATCAGGCAAAAAAGGTCTTTTGGTTGGGGGAACATGTAAAGTTGGAAAAGAGATATCAGTAAAAGTGATAGGATCTTATATGTCTACTCCAACGGATATAGAAGTGGGAATAGATCCTTCTTTAAAAGAACGTTACAAGGAATTAAGGTCTGAAATTCAAACAATTGAAGAAGATATAAAAAAGGCAGATCAGGCTGTTACAATATTAAAAAAGTTTGAAGCAGCGGGAAAATTAACGCCTGAAAAGCAGCAAATAATGGCTAAAAGTATAAGGACAAAGGTTTTTTATTCAAATAGGGCTAATCAAATAAAAGAAGAATTATCGTATATAGAAACGAAGTTGGAAGAGGAAGCGAGCGGTATTATAAGAGCTAATAGTTATATTTATCCAGGAACAAAGGTTTCAATAGGTACAAGTATGTTGTATGTAAAAGACAATTTACAGTATTGTACTTTATATAGAGATGGCGCTGATATCAAAGTGGGTTCTTATGACAAGTAATTCAACTTGGGGACGGTTCTTGAATTGAATTTTTATGATAAGCAAGATTAAGGAGCGATGTTATGTCTATTAAGCCTGTGGAATATCAAATTTTGATTCCAAAATCTTCAGAAGTATCAAAAATACAAAATGATAACCAGCATAAGGGTACTGTAATGCAACAACAACAATCGGCATTAAATCAGCAAAAATCTGAAGATTCTGTTAATTTAGTGCATTCACAGGAGAATCCACAAAAAGCGTTGATTAAAGACAAAGAAAAGGAAAGAAAGAAAAAAAATAAGGATAAAAAAAGAGGTTGTAGAAAATATAAACACAGGAAAAATTCTGAAGATAAAGCCAGTACAATTGATATTAGGTTGTAAAATGGTTGGAGGTGATGTAGGTGACAGGTTTTTATGTAAGCATAATGTTTATGGGAATATTATTGATGGTTATTTCATTGGTGTGGATAGCCTTTGATAAAAAGAAGTATTTAGATAGCGAAAATGTGCTTGAGGAAAAAAAAGAAATGTTGGTATCGGTAATTTCAGATGCAGAACAAATGATTGAAGAGTTAAATAATCTTTCAGACTATGTAGTATCTAATATTTCTGAAAAGAGACAGGAGGTTATTGATACAATTGAAAAGGCAGATAAAAAAATTAAAGAAATTAAGGAAGAGAAAATAAGTACTAAAGTAGATGGGACGTATTTTTCAGAGGCAAATAAATCTCCAATAGATAATAAAAATACTGTATTTAGAAATATACTTTCAGAGGAAAAGGATGTGGCTAAATCCTTTGCTAAAAGTAAGGTGGAAAAAAAAGTTGTTTCAATAAACAACAGGCATAAAGAAGTTATAGATCTTTCCCAAAGTGGGCTTAATGAGACACAAATAGCTAAAAAACTGAACATGGGAAAAGGTGAGATACAACTTATCTTAGGTATAAATAAATAATTTATAGTATGGGGGCAGATTTTTCATATAGATGCTTTCAAAAAGGAGGGAGCAGAGTTTTGAGGAAATTTCACTTAAAAAGTTTGCTTTTAGGAATAGGAATGGGAATAGTGTTGAGTTCATTTGTTGGGATTATACACTCTGCTGGAATGGATAATGAACTTACTAAAGAGGAGATAATTGAAAGAGCCGAATATTATGGAATGGTATTTCATGAAGAATTTATTGAGGGTGGAGATTAGAACTTTCAAATTTTATATTAAAATGCAAGAACAGAACTTAGTTTTCCCAAGACAAAGGGTAGCTAGGTTCTATTTTTTTAGAAAAAGAAGAAATTAGCATTAAAATATGCTCACATAATTACTGTGTCTTGCACTAGGGAAATAATTGTAAATGCTACTAGGTTTGTGTTACCATTTATCAATAAGAAATGCCTTAGAAATAACGCTCTATTCTAAATCAGAAAACCCCTATGATTTAACGGGGTTTAGACGATGAGAGTCGGATGTTATAGAAGGGTTATTAACTTGTTAGTTATATTCTGACAGGAGGGGTTATAGTTGAAGTATAAAATTATAATCATAGCAGCAATGTTTTTTATATTTTATGGATGTTCGGCTTCGGTAATTGAAGTTGGTCCTAAAAGGGAAGTTAATTCTTACAGTGAAAAGTTATTTGAGGTTAATGAAAATGATGAAATCAGTATATCCTGTGATTCTGGCAATATTGAGTTTTTTAACTGGGACAGGAAAGAAGTGAAATTAGAGATAAAAAAAAGAGTAACGGGAATTTGGCAAAATAATAACCTAGATGAAAAATTGCATGATTTTAAGGTTGAATTAATTGAGGAAGATAATAAAATTTATTTTGATGTTGAATACACAGGAAAAGATAGAAATTCAACAGATAAAATTGTAGATTTAAAAATTTACATACCAAGGTGTGTACATGTTTTAAATTTAGATTTAGATAGAGGAAACGTAAAATTTCATGATGATTTAAGGGGAATATTAAATGTGGATATAAATACTGCTGATATAGAAATAAATAAATTTATTGGAAAAATAAATATAAAAGGTGATGTTGGAAATGTTAGAATACTAAATGGAAAGTTGTCTGAAAATTCTAGCATAATACAAAACATTGGTTCAATAAATATAAAATCAGAATTTGAAGAAGGGGGGGAGTATAGAATTAATACAGGTACAGGAAATATTGAACTATGGGCACCTGAGAATTCAAAAGTATCATTTGAAAGTGTAGGTGCAATAGAAGAAAATAATTTTAAGGAGAATAACTATCCTACTAAAGTCAGAGTAAATAGTTCTATGGGGAAAATTTCAATAAAAAAATATTAATTTAGCTAAACGAGTTCACTTCTCACATAGTTCAACAGCACATCTATTTAAAGTCATTTTTCATTATAAAAAAATATTGGATATTCTTTTAGTTTGAAGGGTAAATATATATTAGAATTTAAAAAATTATTATTTATAAATATGAAGGGTGATGAAATGTGATGGATGCATGGCGTGGATTTAAGACAGGAGACTGGTGTGACGAAATTGATGTTAGAAATTTTATAAATAAAAACTATACACCTTATGAGGGGGATGAAAGCTTTTTAAAAGGATCTTCAGAAAGGACAAAACAATTGTGGAAAAAGGTATCCTGCCTGTTAGAAGAAGAGAGAAATAGAGGTGGTGTTTTTGATGTAGATACAGATACAATTTCTACAATTACATCTCATGGTTCCGGATATATTGACAGAGAATTAGAAGTGATTGCAGGGCTTCAGACAGATGAGCCTTTAAAAAGGGCTTTAATGCCATTTGGGGGACTGAGAATGGTCTTAAAAGGAGCACAGGCCTATGGAAAAAATGTTTCACCTGATGTAGTTGAGATATTTACTGAATTTCGCAAAACTCATAATGATGGAGTGTATGATGTTTACACACCTGAAATGAGGAGAGCGAAAAAAGCAGGAATAATAACAGGGCTTCCAGACGCTTATGGAAGAGGCAGAATTATAGGGGATTATAGGAGAGTTCCACTTTATGGTGTTGATAGGCTTATAGCTGAAAAACAATATGAAATGACAAATCTTGAACTTGACTATATAGATCATGAAACAGTGAAAAAAAGAGAAGAAATAGCAGAGCAAATAAAATCTTTAAAACTGTTAAAGGAAATGGCAAAATCCTATGGATTTGATATTTCAACTGCTGCAAAGGATGGAAGAGAAGCAGTACAGTGGCTTTATTTTGCATATCTTGCGGCGGTAAAAGAACAAAACGGAGCTGCAATGAGCTTAGGGAGAGTATCTACATTTTTGGATGTTTATTTTGAAAGAGACTTAAATGAAGGAAGAGCTAGAGAAGAGGATATTCAAGAATTGATTGATCAACTTGTTATTAAGCTCAGAATGGTAAGGTTTTTGAGAACTCCTGACTATGAAAAACTCTTTAGTGGAGATCCAACATGGGTAACCGAGAGTATTGGAGGTATGTCTTTAGATGGAAGAACTTTGGTTACAAAAACATCTTTTAGAATGTTAAATACATTATTTAATTTAGGCCCTTCACCAGAGCCAAATTTAACTGTACTTTGGTCTGTAAATTTACCTGATGGTTTCAAAAAATTTACTTCAAAGGTGTCAATTCACACCAGTTCCATACAATACGAAAGTGATGATATTATGAGACATTATTGGGGAGATGATTATGGAATTGCATGTTGTGTATCTGCTATGCGACTGGGAAAACAAATGCAATTTTTTGGTGCTAGGTGTAATTTGGCAAAAGCTTTATTATATGCTATAAATGGTGGAAGGGATGAATTAACTGGCAATCAAATTGCCCCTATGTTTTCAGCAGTTGAAGGTGAGTATTTAGAATATGATGATGTAATGAAGCGGTTTGATATGGTGCTTGACTGGGTAGCAAGGCTTTATATGAATACATTGAATATAATTCATTATATGCATGATAAATATTCTTATGAAAGGCTTCAAATGGCACTTCATGATAGGGAAGTATTTAGAACTATGGCATGTGGCATAGCAGGTCTTTCAGTTGTTGCAGACTCTTTGAGTGCAATTAAGTATGCCAAAGTGAAGCCTTTAAGAGATAAAAATAATATTGTTGTAAACTATGAAGTTGAAGGTGACTACCCTAAATATGGAAATAATGATCAGAGGGTGGACTCAATTGCTACACATATAATAAAAATATTTATGGACAAACTTAGAAAGCAGAGAACATATAGGGATTCAACTCCTACACTTTCAATATTGACTATTACATCAAATGTAGTGTATGGTGAAAAGACAGGAAATACACCTGATGGAAGAAATGAAGGAGAGCCTTTAGCACCTGGTGCAAATCCAATGCATGGAAGAGATGTGCAGGGAGCTTTGGCAGTTTTGAGCAGTATTTCAAGACTTCCTTATGAATATGCACAGGATGGAATATCTTATACTTTTTCTGTTATTCCAAAGGCATTGGGAAGGGATAAGCATTCGAGGATAAATAACTTAAAAGCTCTTTTGGATGGCTATTTTAAAGAGGGAGGCCATCATATAAACATAAATGTATTTGAAAAAGAAATCTTGATTGATGCAATGGAGCATCCAGAAAAGTATCCTCAACTTACAATAAGGGTATCAGGGTATGCAGTAAACTTTATAAAGCTTACAAAGAAGCAGCAGCTTGATGTTATAAATAGAACCATTCATGAAAAAATATAATTGTGAGGAGAAAAAATATGAATAATACAGGTAGAATACATTCCTTTGAATCATTTGGAACGGTAGATGGACCTGGGATTAGATTTATTGTGTTTATGCAGGGATGTCCACTAAAATGTGTTTATTGTCACAATAGAGATATGTGGGATAGTGAAGGGGGAAAGGAATACACTCCTGAACAGGTAATTGAGGAGATGAAAAAATATATAAATTATATAGAGTTTTCAGGTGGAGGAATTACTGTTACAGGAGGTGAGCCACTTCTTCAGGTGGACTTTGTAACTGAGCTTTTTAAAATAGCAAAAAAGATGGGTATTCATACTGCAATTGATACCAGTGGTTTTGCCAAGGCAGATGATGTTCGGGAACTATTGGAATATACTGATTTGGTGCTTTTGGATATAAAGAGTGCAGATAAAGAAAAACATAAGAGAATCACCGGAGTTGAAAACGAGAAAATCACAAAATTTGCAAAGTATCTTTCTGATACAGGAATACCAATTTGGATAAGGTATGTTTTAGTACCTGGATTGACAGATGAGGAAAATGATTTAAAAAAGGTAGCTAATTTTATAAGAGGACTAAAAACTGTGGAAAATATAGAGGTGTTACCTTATCACACCATGGGCGCTTATAAATGGGAAAAGTTAGGCTATAAGTATCAACTTGAAGAAGTTAAAGTACCTGATTCAGTAGACATAAAAAATGCTAAGAAAATGCTGGATGTATTATAAATTCATAAATATAAAAATTGGATTTACAGTTATCATAATAAATAAAAATCGTTAAGAAGTACATAAAAATCAGGCATCTTTAGCATTAGGAGTGCACGTGCTTTTTTTAGAATTGCTTTTTCTTTTAAAATTTTTCTTTTTAAAAGGTTTTATGGTGTTAAACATTTTAAAGTTAACCTTATCAAAAATGCATTTGAAAATTTTAGAGGTATATTCTGCATCTGTTAAAGCTCTGTGAAAATCATCTAAAACTTCAATCTCCAATAATTTTAGTGCGTTTTTAAGGCTGTATCTTTGACTAGATGGAAGATTAAAAATGGATGAAAACTGTTTTTGAATATCAATGTTTTGTTTTAACCATCCAATTTTTATTCGATTGTATCTGCAGTTTAAGCTTAAATTATATATATCATCATGTCCCCAACTTATTAGTACACAGTCAGAACCAATCCATTGTTGAAAATTCTTGATAACCTTCTTAAAATCATCAGCTTTGTTAATATCCTCTTGGGTTATTTTAGTTTTTCTTTTGACTAGTGAAAATAACTTTTTAAAATATTTAGGTTTTATAAATGCTTGGAATTTTCCTATTTCCTGTAGATTTTTATCAAGTTTAACTGCACCGATTTCAATTATTTCATTGGGGAGATTACTTTTAAAAGGCTTGCTATTTAATTCTAAATCGTAAATTATATAATTCATATTATATCTCGTCCTTAATAATATTTTTAATATTTTGTGCAAATAAACAACATTCAATTCTCATACTCCAAAAAAATCCGTTAAAGCATTGGGATTTTGTCCTTGAGAAAAAAGCGTTATTTCTAAGACATTCCTTAACTATAACTTTTATATATAAAATACTTTACCATATTGTAAGGGAAGCTGCAAATATATAAAAAATATATCCTTTCGAAGACAAGTTGGTTTTTTGAGCATATTTTATATTTTTCTATTAACTTATTGACTTTAATCTGTTACAATTAATATAAAGATTTAAATAATTGTCAGTACATAAGATGATATTTATAGAATACGTTTTTGGTTATATAGATTCATAGATGCAACAATTTAAAGAGTAACTTTTTAAAAAATCAATTTTCAACACATACACTACAAAACTTTTATTTTTAAGATAAGTATATGAAAAGTCTTTTTATAATGATATATACCTTATTTTATTGAGTTTGCATTGTAAAAATGCTTTTGCAAAACTCAGTGAACTCGTTTAGCTAAAGCTAAACATAGAGGATTAAGGTGGAGTCTTAGAATAAGATAAAAAAACAAAAGAGCAGGATTTTAGAGGTGATTTTTTTTGCTAAAAAACAATAGGTCTCCTGTTAATTCTATTAACCATGCTATTATTAGAATTAAAAATGGGGATGTTGGTCTTAAAGAAGAGTTAATTAAAAAATATAGACCATATCTATTAAAAACTATATCAAGTACCACTGGTAAATATGTTGATTCTGAAACAAGCGAAGAGTATAGTGTAGGATTAATGGCTTTTAATGAGGCTATTGATAATTTTGATTCAGAAAAAAATGGGAATTTTATCAGCTATTGCAATATAGTCATAAATCATAGGATAATTGATTACATAAGAAAGAAAAAAAGGGAAAATAAAACCATACCTTTTTCATATTTTGAAGAGAAAAGCGAAAGTGAATTTGAAGAAAAATATCTTGTTTCTGATTCACACTATCAATATGAAAAAATTGAAGTTAGAGAAGAAATTATGATTTTTGAAAATAAACTTAAAGAATTTGGAATTACATTAGATGAACTTGTAACAAAGTCACCAAAGCACAAAGATTCAAGAGAGCTTTATATAAACATAGCAAAGATACTTTCAAATAATGAAGTTTTATTTAATAAAATGATTAAAAAAAAGTGTATTCCAATGTCAGAACTAATGAAGTTTGTTAAAGTTAGTAGGAAAACCATCGAAAGAAATAGAAAATATATAATAGCTGTAAGTTTGGTTTTAAGAAGTAGTTTAGACGAAATTAAGCAGTACTTTAAAAAAGATTAAAAAGGAAGGGAGGGGAAACAAATGAACAGTTTGGGAATAGTAGTTAAGGTACAAGGTAAAAGTGCAATAGTTGTATCAGAAGCTGGTTTGTTTGAAATGATAAAATACAGGGAAGGAATGTTTGTTGGACAAAAGGTTTTTTATTCTGAAAAAGACATGATAAGCAAGAGGGAAAAATACAAGTATTTAATTCCTGTTATTGCTGGGATTGCCTCTATATTCATATTAATGATGTCATATTTTAGATTTTTTCATACCGATGATGTATATGCATACATAGCTTTAGATATAAATCCAAGTTTGGAGTTAATAATAAATGAGAACAGCACTGTTATAGATGTGGTTGCTCTTAATGAAGATGCAGAAATAGTTATAAATGACATTAACTATAAAGGAACATTGTTAGAAAAAGTGGTATATGACATAATTAGAAACTCAAAAGATCAAGGTTTTATTGTAAAAAGTGATAAAAGAGAAATAGTTTTAATATCAACAGCATTTGATAATACAGAACAACCAGTGCAAAATCAAGTATTTAATAATAAACTAATAAGTAATTTAAGAAGTGAAATAAACAAAGATTTTTATTATGATGTAGATATACAACTTATGGAAGTTCCGATTAACAAAAGACATTTAGCATCAGAAACAAAAGTTTCAATGGCCAAGTATCTAATTTATGAAAAGGCAAAGGAAAAAGGAAATGACATTTCTATAGACGTGCTTAAGTCAGCTAGTTTAAATGAGTTGATTGAAGAAGGTGACATAGACATAAATAAGCTTACCTTAAAAATAGATGAGCATGAAGAAAATAAACCAACACCAAAAGAGACACCGGAGCCAACGGCAACGCCAACACCAGTACCGAAAGAGACACCGGAGCCAACGGCAACACCAACACCAGCGCCGAAAGAGACATCGGAGCCAACGGCAACACCAACACCAGTGCCGAAAGAGACACCGGAGCCAACGGCAACACCAACACCAGCACCGAAAGAGACACCGGAGCCAACGGCAACACCAACACCAGCGCCGAAAGAGACACCGGAGCCAACGGCAACACCAACACCAGCACCGAAAGAGACACCGGAGCCAACGGTAACGCCAACACCAGCACCAAAAGAGACATCAGAGCCAACGGTAACGCCAACACCAGCACCAAAAGAGACATCAGAGCCAACAGCAACACCAGCACCAAAAGAGACACCGAAGCCAACGGCAACACCAGCACCAACACCGAAAGAGACGCCAGAGCCAACGGCAACACCAGCACCAACACCGAAAGAGACGCCAGAGCCAACGGCAACACCAGCACCAACACCAAAAGATACACCAGAGCCAACGCCAACTGAGACACCAGCACCTACAGAAAAACCAAAAGAAGAACATAATATAAGGGTACAAATATATAACGACAATGCAGTATCCAAGACAGATTCAATTTATTTAAATGTTAGAGTTATTAATACTGGAGATCAGGAAATTGATCTTTCAGATGTTAAAGTAAGATATTATTATACAATAGATGGTTATTCAGAACAGGAATTTATATGTGACTGGTCAACAGTTGGACTTTCTAATGTAAAGGGTGAGTTTATTGAAATGTCATCACCAGTTGATGGGGCAGATACTATCCTTGAAATGAGTTTTTCCGACAGTGCAGGGATACTTGAACCAGGAGATTTTGTTCGTTTTAGAGTTCGAGCTTCTAAAAATGATTGGTCTCATTATATTCAGTCAAAAGATTATTCTTTTAATGCATCAGCAAATAACTTTGTTGATTGGGAAAGGATAACAGGATATATTTCTGGATCGTTAGAGTGGGGACAGGAACCATAAAAAAAGAACCATAAAAAAAGTTTTTTTGTTCTACCCACACAAAAAGAATAATTAGTTCGCACTAATATAATAGCGGGACATTTTAGATGCTCTGCTAGCTGTTGCGACAACAGTTAAAATGATAATTTTCAATACATATACCCTACATAATATGTTGAACCCCGTTTTTAACGGGTGTTTTTTTTTGCAAGTCAACATTTGCGTACTTTATGTATACTATGATATTAGGAGAGTATTTTAATCATAGTTAGGAGTGTTGAAAAATGTCAGAACAAAAAAAAGTTACTACAACTGACACTTGTAAAATTCAATATACCCATGATGAAGATTGTAAAAAGACTTTAAGAAAATGCATAAAGGTACCTGAAGTTGTTGGTAGGAATAGTAGTCAGGTACTAATTGAAAGCGTTATTCCTTTTCCAGATCTTTTTCCTGCTGTTGAGATTAAAGACATAAAAAAAGAGGTAAAAGATCTTCGTGTGCATGTGTGTAAAAACAAAGTGCTTATAAATGGTGTTTTACACAAAAATATTAACTACAAGACATTTGAAGGTGAAGTAAAGTGTGGTAAGTTAGATACCTTTTTTGGAGATGTCAAACATGTAGGCGTGGATATTCCTTTTGCAACCTATATTGACGTTCCAGGTGCTAAACCAGGAGACAAATATCAGATTGAATTTGCTGGTGTTGAAGATGAGTGTGAAGTTGATATTTTAGAGGACCCAGTTACTCTTGTTAAGTGTACAGTAAAGGCTTATAGAAAGCTTCGAGAAAAGGTTATAGTAAAAGTAGATTTAAAGGTGTTAAGAGAGGTGCAAATAGCAGTTTATCCAGACAAATGCAACATTTGCCCATAGAGTGAACTCATTTAGCTAAAGCTAAACATCCAGTCTTCAGGTGGAGATTCAACTCCACCTGAAGACTTATGAGAGAGGTTCCACCTTCTAAGATGGAGCCTCTTTTATAAGTTAAATTTAAGCCATATGTTTCCTTGAACTTTTATTTTACTAATAGAATATAATGCTTAGTAGAAAATAACCATAATTCTAGGGAGTTAAAAGGTATTTATGTTAAAAAATTATCCTAATTATAATTTTTTTAGAGAGAAAATTATAGATGAAGAAAACAAAAATATATATTACAGAAAAAAGAGTAAAAAATTAAAAGAATTAAATGAAATTGTTGAAAAGAAAAGTACTACAAAATTTATTGAGTATGAGATTTTTTTTCCACCCAAATTTCCTGCACTTAAAATAAATGAGAATATAACAAAATTAAAAAACTTAAAATGTATTAAATTTAAAAGTGGAATACTTGTTGAAGGTACGGTCTTAAAAGAAATTGTTTTTTTCTCACCTGAAAGCAGATACATCAAAAAAAATAGACTTAATACATGTTTTTCCTCACTTAAATCCATAGTAACCAATGTACCATTTAGTTGTTTTATAGAAATTAATAATGTTTACAAAGATGATATTGTTCAATTTGAATTTGCAGGGGTAGATGAAAATGATGTGGTTGATATTCTTTCAAAACCTTTCATGTGTTCAGAATGTGGAGAAAAATTGTACAGAGCATTAAAAGAAAAAATTATAATCAAAATTTCAATTATGTTATTAAGGAAAAAAACAATTTGTCTTTAGATAAATATTAAAACTAAAAAGTTTAGATTATGTTAAAAACCTCAGGCATTAAATAGTATACACCTGAGGTTTTTGGCATAAATTTCAAATGATTAATTTATGAATATTAAATCAGTCAATTGAATGTCCACAGCTATGTCAACAAATTCATTTGTTCTTTCGTTGTATATATAAAGGATGTCTGTATTTCTAAATGGACTATCGGAAGATAGTTCTCTTCCGTAAATAATATAGTAGTCTCCCTTAACTTCTATAACGTTTTCAACGTTAAAGTTTCTTCTTAATAGTCTAGAATTATTAGAACTAACATTGTAAAATGAGGTAATATTAGAGTCGGTATCTCGACCAGATGTAAAGACTTTATTGTCAATTTTACCCCAATAATTTACTTCGAAGTTACTGAGAAGTTCTTCAAATTCATCGCTGTAAAGATATACTTTACTTCTATTAATATCTGCCTCAGTACCACTAATAGCCAATGAACTTTCTAATTGCTCCCATATGTTTTTTTCCATACCAAGAACTAGATTTCTTATTCTTGAATTTGCACTATCTATATCTGCATCGTATAAAATTAATGCAAATCTACTATCATCAGACATTCTATCAATGTCTTTAACTGATAGAAATAAATTATTCTCTATTGTTTTTGTAGATATAATTTCAGTTACATCACGAACAACTGATTCTTTATCTTCATCCCATATATATAACATGTAGTCACTACTGTCTCTGTCCTGTATATGAATAATCAGTTTATCATCTTCAACAAAAAGATCTTGAAAATTACAGTTACCATAAAGTGTTCTGACACGTTGTAGAACTAGGTAGTCACCACCTGTAAAAGTATTGTCTTCATTAATGTTTTCTGGAAGTCTTGTACTGTAAAATCCAGTTGAAGTAATAATAGAGTTGTTATCATTTATAGCCATATAAATAAGTCCATTGTAGATTTCAACTTCGGATATTCTGACTGTTCCTCTTTCTGAAACTGATTGTGGCACAAAAAGGTCATAAATTTTATAATTTGATGAATCTGATCTAGAGTTTTTAAGAACTATTAAATGATCTCGTCTATCCTTTGTAGCAACGGTAATGATATTGTTAACACCATTATTATCAACAAAGTGTGTAGTTTTTTCTAAATCTATATCCAAGTCTCTATCAAGAAGTCTTAAAGTTTTTCCATCATATGAAACAAAAGGTTTTTGGGTTCCTGTAGCAAGAGTACAACTCATAAATAAAATATCATCATCAATCATCGAGTCCTGAAGAATATAGTCACTTCTTAAAAGTCTTGGATTCCAAGAATCTTCTTTAAAAACGACAAGTGAGTAATTACGTGTATCGGTGTACCTGTTTACTATTAATTGATCATTTAATATAACATAATCGCCCATAGCAAAATTATCAGCTATTTTATAAATATCTTCGCCGTCAAACCTATATAAAGCATCATTTTTTTGAGTTCTGTCATAACCATGAAGTATAAGATTGTCATTGAATTCTACTTGTTGTCTTATTTCAAAATTATTTATTAAGGTTTCGAATTTTCCATTTCTAAAAGTAACCAAGTTATTTGTATCGTCATCTTCATCAAATAGTGTTATAAGAAGTCCTCCATTGTAGGTGGTTGTGTTTTGGATTTCCTTGCCCTCTAAAGGTATTGTTGCTATGGAACTACCATCATATACGTATACCTGTGGATTTCTTCCCTGCTGGTCGTAAAACAAAACAGTACCAGTATTAAATCTTCCCACTCTATTTATAGAGATGCTTCTCTCTTCACCGTCCCAGTCAACAAAGGCACCGGAACTTTCTGCAACAAATCTTAAAGGAACTAAAGTTCGGTCTTCTTGAATTGTAGGTGCAACATCTAATTGACCTGAACTTCCATTTACAAAAGCAGTTTTGTTGTCAATTTGAAGTTTTATTTCTGTCCCCTGACGAGTTGCAGTTATGCTTCTTGTACTTCCATCCCATTTGATATCAAAGCCAAGTTCTTCAAATATTGCTCTAAAAGGAACTAAAGTTCTGCCATTTTCAATAATAGGTGCAATATCCATGCTTTTTCTTTCGGTTTTAGATATGTAATTGCGATCGTCAATTTTAAACTCTAGATCTACAAAATCTGTTGTGACAATTTCACTAGAGTTGCTTGCGTAAAGATTTGTACCATTTGTATAAACTATTGCTGCAAAAGCCACAAGAATTAAAAAAGCACTTGTGAATTTTAAAAAATAAGATTTAGACATGTTTTTCCCCCCGTTAATATATTTTGGTATTAGTTGTAAAAAGTTAGAAAACAACTATAAAAATAATAGCATACAGATTGTGGCAAGTCAATAATTTTAAGGTGTTATGAAATAATAATGTAATAAAAGATGAACTGTTTAAAAAATATGCATTTAGAGATTTTTAGACATTGCTATAGTTTTAAGATAGAGGTATAATGTTTTTGAAAGTCTAAAAAAAGGGGGAGACAATATTATGAGAGCTGTAATAACTGTTATAGGGAAAGATAAAGTTGGTATTATAGCAGGAATAAGCAATACTTTAGCAGATAGCAATGTAAATATATTGGACATTTCTCAGACAACCATGCAGGATGTTTTTACTATGATAATGTTGGTTGATATTTCAGCTTTGGCAATTTCATTTTCAAAGCTATCTAAGGAATTAGAAAAAAAAGGTCAGTCCATGGAGCTTAGTGTAAGAATACAACATGAAGATATATTTAATTCCATGCATAGAATATAAGGGAGGGATATAAATGATAAAACCCTTTGAAATTATAGAGACAATAAAAATGATTCAAAAGGAAAATCTCGACATAAGAACTATAACAATGGGAATATCTCTTAGAGATTGTTGTAGTTCAAGTAGCAAAAAAACGAGGGAAAAGATATATAATAAAATTACAGGATGTGCAAAAAACTTAGTTAAGGTTGGCGAGGATATAGAGAGAGAGCTGGGAATTCCTATAATCAACAAAAGAATTTCAGTAACACCTATTTCCATTATAGCAGAGAGTTCAGATGAAGAAGATTATGTAAGATTTGCAGAGACATTGGACAGAGCAGCAGACAGTGTTGGAGTGAATTTTATTGGAGGGTTTTCTGCTTTAGTTCACAAAGGTTATACAGGAGGAGATAAAAAACTTATTTCTTCAATTCCAGAAGCACTTAGCACTACAAAAAAAGTGTGCTCATCTGTTAATGTTGCCAGCACAAAGTCGGGTATAAATATGGATTCTGTAAAAGAAATGGGACATGTAATAAAAAAGTCAGCAGAACTAACAGCTGACAGTGGGGGACTTGCCTGTGCAAAGCTTGTTGTTTTTGCAAATGTTCCAGAAGATAATCCATTTATGGCTGGGGCTTTTCATGGAGTAGGTGAACCAGAGTGTGTAATTAGTGTTGGAGTGAGCGGTCCAGGAGTTGTAAAATGTGCATTGGAAAAGGTTAGAGAAGCTGATTTTGAAACGGTGTCAGAGACAATCAAAAAAACAGCATTTAAAATTACAAGAGTTGGTCAGTTAGTTGCAAGGGAAGCATCTAAAAGACTGGGAGTTTCCTTTGGAATAGTTGACTTATCATTAGCCCCTACTCCTGCTATGGGAGATAGTGTGGCACATATATTAGAAGAAATGGGGCTTGAAAAATGTGGCACACATGGTACTACAGCCGCACTGGCTCTTTTAAATGATGCAGTAAAAAAAGGTGGAGTGATGGCATCTTCTTTTGTAGGAGGCTTAAGTGGAGCCTTTATACCTGTAAGTGAAGATGCAGGAATGATAGAAGCAGTGCAAGAAGGTGCTCTTTCAATAGAAAAGCTGGAAGCTATGACATGTGTGTGTTCTGTTGGGCTGGATATGATTGCAGTTCCAGGTAATACAAGTGCAGATACAATATCCGCTGTTATAGCTGATGAATCTGCAATTGGAGTGGTTAATAATAAGACAACTGCAGTGAGAATAATTCCAGCACCAGGCAAAAAAGTCGGAGATATAGTTGAATTTGGTGGACTTTTAGGCACAGGACCGATAATGAATTTGAATAAGTATTCTAGTAAGGATTTTATTAAAAGAGGTGGAAGAATACCGGCACCATTACACAGTCTGAGAAATTAGCAGATGCATGATTTAAAAACAAATATTCTCATAATTGCGTGAAGTTATAAAAAGAACTCTACCCTATAAAGAGTGGGATAAAAATATACTTGTAGAAGTAAAATTTGGAGGAAAAATGATTGTATCTTTATGCCAGATGAAAGTTGAAGATGATAGAAAAAGAAATATAGATAAAGCTGTTAAAATGATAAAAACTTCTGTTAAAAACAATTCTAGGATTGTTGTTTTGCCAGAAATGTTTTGCTGCCCATACGACAATTCTAAATTTCCTTATTATGCAGAGCAAGCAGAGGAAAGTGAAGTTTTAAAAGCTATGTCTAAAGCTTCTAAAGAAGAAGGGACATATATTGTTGCTGGTTCTATACCAGAACTTAGTGGAGGGAAAATATATAATTCCTGTTTTGTTTTTAACCCTGAGGGTAAAATAATAGGAAGACATAGAAAACTTCATCTATTTGATATAGACATACCGGGAAAGATAACATTTAAAGAATCGGATATACTTACAGCAGGAAATGAAATAACAGTGATTGATACTGAATATTGCAAAGTTGGAATTGCAATATGCTATGATGTAAGATTTCCTGAAATGTTTAAAAATATGACTCTAGATGGTGTTAAGATGGTAATTATACCAGCTGCATTTAATATGACTACAGGACCTTTACATTGGGAACTTTTAATGCGTGCAAGAGCAGTTGACAACCAGGTTTTTGTAGTGGCAGCATCTCCTGCAAGAGATGAAAAAGCTTCATATGTTGCATATGGTAATTCCATGGTTGTAAGTCCTTGGGGGAAAGAATTAGTTAGAGCAGAAGGGGAAGAAACTGTTTTGCATTGTAATATGGACTTAATGGAAGTTGAAAAGACAAGAAAAGAGCTTCCAGTTTTGAATCATATGAGAAAAGATATTTATTAAAAAATTTGATATTTTTAAAATTGATTCTTTACAGTTTATAGCTGTTGTGTTAGAATGTTTTAAGTGAGTGGATTGGTTTGGCTTTAGCGAAACATTGAAGCTCTAGGTGGAGATTTTGTTCCACTTAAAGGTTCTAGACTTTAAATTATAAAAGTGTCTTAGGACAAGATAACCATTGGCTAGGTTATTGGAAGCTCCGTCCTATTACTTAGCTTTTGGGGATTAAAAAAAGAGGAGGATTTTTTTATGGAAAAAGGTTTTAAGCAGGAGGTAATTGATACTTACAAGCTTCACGAAAGTGATACTGGCTCTCCAGAGGTTCAGGTGGCTATTCTTACTAAAAGGATAAATCATTTGACAGAACATTTAAAAAAACACAAAAAAGATTTTCATTCAAGAAGAGGACTTCTTAAAATGGTTGGTCACAGAAGAGGGCTTTTAAATTACCTTCAAAAAATGGATATTGAAAGATATCGTACTATTATTGAAAAATTAAATCTAAGAAAATAGAATGGGCGAATTTTTTCGCTCTTTCTTTTAAAGTACAAAATGTTATATCTCGTCTTAAAAGATGTAATTTAAACTTATAGCCTTTCTTTGATAAATACCTTACAGACATTCATAAGCAAAAAAACTATCACTGTATACTAATAGAAAATAATTGTAAATGAATGTCTATGTGCATGTGTTTTTAAGGTTAAACAGTTTATTTTAAAATCATATAACAATAAAAGTTTGGAATACTAAAAATAAAAAATAAACTGCAGACATGTAGAAGGTAGATTGTGTAGCACTAATTTAAACAGCTTTTGATGTTTAAGCTTTGCTGTAGAATCTACATCCTACAGTCTGTAGTTATAAGGAGGAGTAGAAATGAAAAAAACTTTTAGCATTAATGTAGCAGGAAAACAGATAACTGTTGAGACAGGAGACTTAGCTCAGTTAGCAAATGGTTCAGTTATGATTAAATTTGGTGATACTGTTGTTATGTCAACAGCTACTGCATCAGCAGCTCCAAGAGAAGGAATAGATTTTTTTCCTTTGAGTGTTGATTACGAAGAAAGACTTTATTCAGTGGGGAAAATCCCTGGAGGATTTATAAAAAGAGAGGGTAGGCCATCAGAAAAAGCAATATTGACTTCAAGAGTCATAGACAGACCATTAAGACCTCTTTTTCCAAAGGATTTAAGAAACGATGTTGCTGTTGTAAATACTGTTATGGCAGTTGATCAGGATAATTCCCCTGAAATAACGGCTCTTTTAGGATCCTCTATTGCTTTGTCAATATCTGACATACCTTTTAATGGTCCTATAGGAGGAGTTATATTAGGTCTTGTGGATGGAGAGGTAATAATTAATCCAGATGCAGAGCAGAGAGAAAAAAGTAAAATGAATGTTAATCTAGTTGGAACTAAAGAAAAAATAGTTATGATAGAAGCATCGGCAGATGAAGTTCCTGATGAAGTTATGTTCCAAGCAATAGAAAAAGGACATGAAGAGATAAAGAGAATTGTAGAATTTATAGAAGAGATTGTAAAAGAAGTAGGTAAACCTAAATTTGAATATGATTCTTCGGATGTTTCTGATGAAATTTTTGTTCCAGTAAAAGAATTTGCATATGATAAAATGAGAAAAGCTGTATTAGCTGTGGAAAAGCAGGACAGAGATGAAAATATAGCAAAACTTACAGAAGAAGTGATGGAAAAGTTTGAAGAGGAGTTTCCGGAAATGGAAAAGGAAATATCTAAAGCTCTTTACAAGCTTCAAAAGAAAGTTATAAGAGAATATATATTAGAGGAAGGTAAGAGGGTTGATGGAAGGACTCTTGGCGAGATAAGACCTTTATCAGCAGATACAGATATACTTCCTAGAGTTCATGGTTCAGGTCTTTTTCAAAGAGGGCAGACTCAGGTTCTTACAATAGTTACATTAGGTGCTATGAGTGAAGTTCAGATGCTTGATGGTATTGATCTTGAAGAAACAAAAAGATATATGCACCACTACAATTTTCCAGGATACAGTGTAGGAGAAGCTAAGACATCTCGTGGTCCGGGAAGAAGAGAAATTGGTCATGGAGCTCTTGCAGAAAAAGCATTAGAACCTGTTATACCTAATCAGCAAGAATTTCCTTATGCAATAAGATTAGTTTCTGAAATACTTATGTCAAATGGTTCTACATCCCAAGGAAGTGTGTGTGCCAGTACTTTAGCTTTAATGGATGCTGGAGTTCCTATTAAAAAACCTGTAGCAGGTATTTCAGCGGGGCTTATTGTTGATGAAAATAATGAGGACAGGTTTGTAACCTTTATGGATATTCAGGGAATAGAAGACTTTTTTGGTGATATGGACTTTAAAGTTGCAGGAACTAAAGATGGTATTACAGCAATACAGGTGGATATAAAAGTTGATGGGTTGAGTTTGGATATTGTAAAAGAAGCTTTTGATATTACCAAAGATGGGCGTTGCAAAATTATTGACGATGTTATTTTAAAAGCTATAGATAGTCCAAGAAGTGACCTTTCAAAGTATGCTCCTAAAATTATATCAACAAAAATAAATCCAGATAAAATAAGAGATGTTATAGGGCCTGGTGGAAAAATGATAAACAGAATAATTGATGAGACAGGCGTTAAAATTGATATTGACGATGATGGAAAAGTATATATATTTAGTGCTGAATCTGAGGCAAATAAAAAGGCTTTGGCGATGATAGAAGGTATTTCAAAAGATGTGGAGCCTGGTCAGATGTTCATAGGAAAAGTTATGAGAACAACTTCTTTTGGTGCTTTTGTTGAGTTTTTACCTGGAAAAGAGGGACTTG
This sequence comes from Herbivorax alkaliphila, assembly GCF_030848475.1. Classification (GTDB taxonomy): domain Bacteria; phylum Bacillota; class Clostridia; order Acetivibrionales; family Acetivibrionaceae; genus Herbivorax. The sequence goes on along the minus strand of NZ_JAVDDS010000010.1, from coordinate 24,921 downwards.
TTCATATATCTAAGCTTGACAAAGAGAGAATTGCTAAAGTTGAAGATGTGGTAACTGTTGGAGATGAAGTACCTGTAAAAGTATTGGATATTGATAGGCAGGGGCGTGTTAATCTTTCTAGAAAGGATGCACTTGCTGAAAGTGAAAAAAGTTAAGAAGCACTAAAATTTCAGGTTTTAGATGAGAGTTAACACAATCTAAAACCTGAAAATCATTACATATAAGAAAAAGTTAGGAAGATTATTTTAAAAAACAGGGAGATTTTATGTGCAAATGTATAAGACTGGAAAATGGTTTGAGGATAGTGTACGAAAAAATACCACATGTTCGGTCGGTTTCAACAGGAATTTGGGTTGGAGCTGGATCTAAGGGAGAAAGCATTGCTAACAACGGAATTTCCCATTTTATAGAACATATGTTATTCAAGGGGACAAAGAAAAGATCTGCAAAGGGAATAGCAGAGGCTATAGATAATATAGGTGGTCAGCTCAATGCCTTTACAGGTAAGGAGTGTACCTGTTATTTTACCAAGACATTAGATTCTCATTTTAATATATCATTAGATGTTTTAGCAGATATGTTTTTTAATTCAAGATTTGACCAAAAAGATATTGACATTGAAAAAAATGTTGTTTTAGAAGAGATTGGAATGTATGAAGATGCACCGGAGGAATTGGTTCATGATATTTTATCCGAAGCGGTGTGGAAGAATAATTCTTTAGGTATGCCTATTTTGGGAACTGATAAAAGTCTTATTAATATAGACAAAAATCAAATCAAAAAGTATATGAAAAGTAATTACTTGCCTCAAAATGTTGTTATAGCTGTTGCAGGTAATTTTGAAGAGAATAAGGTTATAGAAAGCATAAAAGAAAAGTTTGGAAGTTGGAAAAATGAAGACTGTGATAATAAAAAGATAGAATCTGTAGAGTTTAAAAATAACAAGATTTTAAGAGAAAAAGAAACTGAGCAGGTTCATATATGTCTTGGTTTTAAAGGTTTAGAACATGGCAGTGAACAATTATATTCTCTTTTAGCGGTAAATAACATTTTTGGAGGGGGAATGAGTTCGAGACTTTTTCAAAAAATAAGAGAGCAAAAAGGTCTTGTGTATTCAATTTACTCATATCCTTCAGCTTACAAAAATGCTGGATTGTTTACTGTGTATGCAGGTATGAATCCTGAGCATTTAAATGAAGTATTAAAGCTTATAATGGATGAAATTAAGATTCTGATAAAAACGGGCATATCAGATGAAGATATTTATAAATCAAAGGAACAGTTAAAAGGTAATTATATTTTAGGTTTAGAGAGTACAAGCAGCAGGATGAATATTATGGGTAAGTCAGAGCTTCTTTTAGAAAGGATATTAAGTGCCCGAGAAGTTTTAGATAAAATTGATAGAATTAACTCTGAAAGTATTAATACAGCAATAAATAAAGTTTTTGATTTAAAAAACATTGGTCTTTCAATGGTGGGGAACATAAAAGACGATATTGATTTAGAAAAAATATAATTTTTAACAAAAAAAGCATTGGGGTTTATAAACCCCAATGCTTTTTTTGTTAAATAATACAAGCACTTTAGATTAAAAAGCTACATAAGATACTTATAAAGGGGGAATTTATATGAATAAAAAAAGATACGGGGTTTTAGGTGGTGACTTAAGAAGTGCAAAACTTGCTGAACTTATTAGAGCTCAAGGTGATGATGTTAGCATTTATGGTTTTGAAAAATCCAACTTTGACATAAGTTTTAAAGAAAGTGAGAACATTGATGAGCTAATTAAAAAAACAGATGTGATAATTGGACCACTTCCCTGTTCCTATGATAATAAAACTTTAAATGCTCCGTATCATCAGAAGAAAATTTATATAGAAGAAATCTTTAAAAAAATAAAAAAAGAGCAGTTGTTTATAGCAGGAAAACTAGGTGAAGAAATTTTAAAGATTGCTAGGGAGAATAATGTAAACTGTATTGATTTGTTAAAAAGAGAAGAGATGGCTGTTTTAAATTCAATTCCTACAGCTGAAGGAGCAATTCAAATAGCAATGGAAGAGATGGTTGAAACTGTTCATGGGAGCAAAGCAGTAGTTTTAGGCTTTGGGAGAATAGGTAAGATACTTGCAAAAATGCTCAATGGAATTGGGGCAGATGTCTATGTGGAGGCAAGGAAGCACTCTGATATTGCATGGATTAGAAGCTATGGATATACCCCTGTGCCATTAAATCAATTGAGTTTATATCTTGAAAATGCAGATGTTATATTTAATACAATTCCTTATGTTATTTTAAACATGGATATGCTAAAAAAAGTAAAAAAGAATTGCATTATAATTGACTTAGCATCAAAACCAGGAGGAGTAGATTTTGAAAAGGCAAAAGAATATGGAATAAAAACAGTATGGGCTCTTTCACTACCGGGAAAGGTTGCACCTTTAACTGCAGCTGGGTTTTTAAAAGACACAGTAAACAATATAGTAAATGAACTGGAGGGATAGAAATGTTGTTGGATGGATTGAAAATTGGATTTGCATTGACGGGTTCTTTTTGTACCATAGATAAAGTTATACCTGAAATTAAAAAAATAGTTGATAATGGTGGAAAAGTTACACCAATAATTTCACATTCAGTTGATAAATTTGACACACGATTTGGAAAGGCAGAAGACTTTAAAAAGCAACTTAAGGACATCACAGGAGAAGAAATAGTAAAGACAGTTGTAGATGCAGAACCTATAGGTCCTAAATCACTTCTAGATATTATAGTAGTTGCACCTTGTACAGGTAACACTTTGGGCAAGATAGTGAACGGAATAACAGATACTTCTGTAACTATGGCATGTAAAGCTCAGCTTAGAAATCAAAAACCTGTTTTAATAGCTGTTTCAACAAATGACGCATTGGGAACAAATGCAAAAAATATAGGGCTTCTTTTAAACATGAGAAATGTTTTTTTAGTTCCTTTTGGCCAAGATGGACCAAAAAATAAATCAAATTCCATGGTAGCTAAAATTTCTTCCATAATGCCTGCATTGCTTGAGGCTGTGAATGGTAAGCAGATTCAACCAGTATTTATACAGTATTAAAATAAAAAAAAATAAAAATGACACTTGAGAAATATAAAAAAAAGTGTTAAAATGGTTTTAACGCTAAAGTTATTGTAAAAAATAAAGTTATTGATTTTTATTTTTTATAATAATTATGTATAACGGTTTTATTTTTGAATATCATTATACTATAGCGTTAAAAAATATTTTTCATTATATTTTTATCACAAAATTGTTTCAAGAAAAGCTGTATAATTACATATGATATTTGGGGGTACAAAATGGTTGGAGTGGATACAAGAGGTATTGACGAAATACTTTTAGAGACAGGGGTATTAAAAATAACTGATCTCAAGAAAGCATGGGACATCCAAAGAGAAAGAGGCTGTAACATAGAAGACGTGTTGCTAGAACTCGAGCTTGCATCGCCAATAGATATTATGCATGCAAGTGCCGTTAAGATGGGCATTTCTTTTGTAGATCTTGCAAACTACGAAATTGAAGATGATAGTGTTCCCACACTGATAACCAGGAACATTGCAAACAGATACAAGGTGGTACCTATTAACAAGGATAATGGGGTGCTTACTGTTGCGATGAAAGATCCTACCGATATTTTCTGCATAGATGACATTCGTCTTGCGACAGCTCTTGAAATTAAACCAGTGCTTGCAGATCCAAAAGAAATTGAAAAATTAATTTTAAAATACTTTGGCGGTGAGAAAAAGCCCCAAAAACAAGAAGTTGAACAAGTTGAAAAAGAGAAAAAGCAGGCAAAGTCTGATGCATTACAAGAGGAAGAGTCAGCACTTCTTGAAAGGGATACCTTTGATAATGTAAAAGCAGATGTTGAGCCGGGAGAATTAAATACTGACCCACTTAATGAAAGTGTTTCCGATGCCAGTTTCGATACTCAGGGTATCTCTGAAAATGGTATATTTAAAGACAAGATAGGGAATCTTTTAGTTAAGGCTGGGGTAATAACCCAAGATCAGCTAGATACTGCTTTGTCTATACAGGATAAAAGTGGTGGACTTATAGGGAAGATAATGGTTAAACAGGGTTATATAAATGCTAAGTCGCTTTATGAATTTTTACAAAAACAAATGGGAGTAGAATTTGTTGACTTAGAGAATATTGAAATTGAAGAAAGTGTAATAAATTTAGTGACAAGAAACATTGCTAAAATGCATAAGCTTATTCCAATTGAAAAGTCAAATGATTCTTTAAAGGTTGCTATGAGTGACCCTATGAACATATTTTCTATAGATGACTTAAGACTTACCACAGGTTATAATATAGTTCCATGTCTTGCTGACGAAGAACAGATAATGAGTCAGCTTGATAAGTTTTATGGAAAGGTTTCTAAAGAAAAAGAAGACAAACAAAAAAGAGATAAAGAAGCAGTTGACTTAGAAGAAGAAATAAAAAAGGTAAATGAAAAAATAGCTGTTGAGATAACTCAAGAAGAAGAAGAAGAGGAAACTGTTGATATAGATGTGCTAGAAAATGCTCCTATTGTTAAAATGGTTAATATCATTTTTCAAAAGGCTGTTTCAAGTAGAGCCAGTGATATTCATATGGAGCCCCAAGAAGATTGTGTACTTATAAGGTTTAGAATAGATGGACAATTAGTTGAAATAATGAAACATGACAAGAAAATTGTTTCAGCACTTGTTGCAAGAGTTAAGATTATTAGTGGACTTAATATAGCAGAAAAGAGAATTCCACAGGATGGTAGAATTAGCATGAAGATTGACGGCAAGGATTATGACATGCGTGTTTCCGTATTACCAACAATGTTTGGAGAAAAGATTGTTATAAGAATTGCAGATAAAGAAGGTTTTAAAGTAAGTAAAATGGATTTAGGTTTCTTTGAAGATGATATGGAAAAGTTTGATAAAATCATTTCGAATCCTCATGGAATAGTTTTGGTAACAGGACCTACTGGAAGTGGTAAATCCACAACTTTATACACAGCCTTAAGGGAATTGTGTGAGCCAAATGTAAACCTTTTAACTGTTGAGGATCCTGTTGAGAGTACTATACAGGGTATTAATCAGGTACAGGTTAATGTTAAAGCAGGACTTACATTTGCTTCGGCACTAAGATCATTTTTAAGGCAAGACCCGGACATAATAATGGTAGGAGAGATAAGAGACGGAGAAACTGCTGAAATAGCAACGAGGGCTGCGATTACCGGTCACCTTGTGTTTAGTACTCTTCATACAAACGACGCCGCAAGTTCTATCACTAGGATGATAGATATGGGAATTGAACCATTTATGATGTCATCGTCAGTTGTAGGTGTAATAGCTCAAAGACTTGTTAGAAGGCTTTGTAAAAAATGTAGAAAAAAAGTTGAGCCTGATGAGTTTGAAAGAGATGCACTGGACTTAGAAGATGGTGAAGAAATAGAACTTTATGAAGCAGTAGGTTGTGAAGAATGTAATGATATAGGATATAAAGGTAGAATAGCTATATATGAAATAATGACAATAAATAGAGAAATTAAAGAATTGATAGCTAAAAATGAAAATTCAGACGTAATTAAAGATGCTGCGATAAGAGACAACTTGAAGACATTACGGAAGAATTGTACGAGACTTGTAAAAGATGGAGTGACAACGATAGAAGAAATGCTTCGTGTAGCATATTCTAAAGATTGATAAGAGGGGATGTAGGGTATGGAATTAAATGATTTACTTACGAAAACAATAGAATCGGGGGCTTCTGACCTTCACATTTGTGCTGGCGTACCTCCTGTAATAAGAGTTAGTGGTGACCTTATTTATTTAAATGAGCCCATATTGACTCCTCATGATTGTGTGCATTTAGCCAAGCAATGTCTTAACAACAGACTTTATGAGACTTTCTTGGAAAAAGGAGAGGTTGATGCATCTTATTCAGTGCCAGGAGTTGCAAGGTTTAGGATAAATGTTTTTAAGCAAAGGGCAACATGTGCAATAGCACTAAGGTCAATTCCTACAGATATTCCTGTAATTGAAGACCTTGGACTTCCAGGGTTGGTTTATGACCTTTCTTTAAAGCAAAGAGGACTGATTTTAATAACAGGACCTACAGGTCATGGTAAATCAACTACATTGGCAGCAATGCTTAATTACATAAACAGCAAAAGAAAATGTCATATAGTAACAATAGAAGATCCCATAGAGTTTTTGCACAGGCACAATAAAAGTGTTATAAACCAGAGAGAAATAGGTGCTGACACAGTGTGTTATCCCAATGCTATGAGGGCAGTACTAAGAGAAGATCCTGATGTAATACTAATTGGTGAGATGCGAGATCAGGAGACTATTGCAACTGCTCTTACAGCTGCAGAAACAGGTCACTTAGTGCTTTCAACACTACATACAATAGGATCTGCTAAAACAATAGATAGAATTATTGACGTATTCCCTCCACATCAACAGGCACAGGTGAGAACCCAGTTGTCAACAGTTTTAAGGGGAATTATTTCTCAGCAGCTTATTCAAAAGGCTGACGGGAAAGGACGTGTTTTAGCAACAGAGTCTATGGTGTGGACTCCTGCAATTGCAAACCTTATACGTGAAAGTCGTACTCACCAGATTAATACTTGTATTCAAACAGGTTCTCAGTTTGGCATGTATACTATGGATAGTTGTCTTTCAGATTTATACAAGCAAGAATTGATAGATTATGAAAGTGCTTGCCAGTATGCTATTGACTTAGATAATTTAAGAAAAATAATTTCTATGTAATTTAAAAAAAAGACTAGCATTTTTTGATAAAATGTATTACAATATATATAGAGAGAGTATTAGCAGAGAAATAAGTGGTTTAATATTTTATTTTTATTTTGTTGAATGGATATTGTGTGGGAGGTGTGTTTCTTTCCCAATTATATTCATTCTGAGTATAATTATTCCATTGTATGTGTTAATACGTCGCATCATATCAAAGTAGCTTAAATGTCTCAAAGACTATAGTTAATTAGCTGTTCAGATTGTGATTTACAAGGTGTTTATTAAATATAAAAATAGATAACGTGTAGTGAATAATATTTTGGGGGTTAGAAGATGCCAAATTATAACTACAAGGTTAAAACCGAGTCGGGGAAGGTATTAGCCGGAGAAGTAAAAATAGAAAGTGAACAGGAATTAAGAAGGATACTACAAGAAAAAGGGTATAAAGTTGTAGAGATTGTAGAAAAGACTGCAATTAATGATATCAGTGAAATCAAGTTGTTTAGAAAAAAAGTAAAACTTAAAGATTTAGCTGTTTTTTGCAGGCAGTTTGCTATAATACTAGAGGCAGGTGTGCCTATATCTCAATCCCTAGAAGTTTTAAAAGTACAGACAACAAACCCAACTTTAAAGGCCTGTTTAAGTGATGTGTATGACAATATACAAAAAGGTATAGCTATGTCAAGTGCATTTAGACAGCACGAAGATATTTTTCCTGATATACTTATAAATATGGTTGAAGCAGGAGAGCTGAGTGGACAATTGGATTTGGTTTTTATTAGAATGGCTAACTATTTTGAAGCCCAGTATAAATTAAACCAAAAAATAAAAGGTGCTTTAGCGTATCCTTTAATTGTTATGGTAGTGGCAATATTAGTTATACTTATATTAATGATAGGGGTTATACCTACATTTGCTGAAATCCTCGGTGAGTTTGATGTGGAACTTCCTGTTTATACCAGCATTCTAATTAGCATAAGCGATGTTTTTAAAAGTTTCTGGTATATCATTATAGGAGGAATTATAGCTATAGTTTCATCAATAGCTTATTACAGAAAGACGCCAGATGGAAAAGTGTTTTTTGGAAAATTAGCAATTGGCTTACCGGTATTTAAAAGTGTAACTAGAAATATTATCACTGCAAGATTTACAAGAACATTGGGAACTTTAATGTCAAGTGGAGTTTTGTTGATACAGTCTATGGAAGTTGTTGCAAAGGTTTTAGGTAATTCAGTAGTTGAGCAAAAGATTTCTCATGTAATAGAGGAGGTAAAAAAAGGTAAGGGTCTGACAACACCCTTAGCTTCAATAAGATATTTTCCTCATATGGTTATTTCGATGATAAGAATAGGTGAGGAATCAGGTAATTTGGATTTTGCACTTGAAAAGTCGGCAGACTTTTACGATCAGGAAGTTGAAAGGTCACTGCAACAGCTTACAAGTTTTATAGAACCTTTGATAATGATTAGTCTGGCATTAGTAGTTGGCTTTATAATATTAAGTGTATTGACACCAATGTTTGCACTGTACGAAGAATTAGCATAGTAATTTTTGCTTATGTTAGATTATCATCTAATTCCAAAAAAGTTTGGGGGGGGATATGAGATTACATATTTCTAGGAATGGGATAATTGACATGGGCATGGGAGTAAATATAAAAACATAAAAAAATAATAGGAGGGCTAAGTATGAAAAAAATGTTAAAAAATCAAAAGGGTTTTTCATTGGTTGAGTTACTTATAGTTATCGCAATAATGGGTATTTTGGCAGCGTTAGCATTTAGTATGTTTTCAGGAATATTCAGTAGCACAGAGAGAAGGGCAGACGATAGGACAGCTGATCAAATAGCTAAGGTATTGACAGCATATGTGGTTGAAACAGGTGATACTGGCTTAGTAAAGTTGACAGATAATCATGCAAGCTTTACGACAGAGTATACTAATGCAGATGGAACTGATCCTGGTTTTACTTGGACAGCACAACTAGATGGTTCAGCTGATGTGTCTGGTAATCAAATAACACAAGAAATAGTTGAAGCACTACAATATATTATTTCTATAGAAAATGATAATACTAATAGGCAAGTGGAATATGGACCATATTTGGCACCAAGAGAAGGTGATGTAGTTGAGTGGGAAAATTATGCACCAACGTGGGATGGTCATGAAGAAGGGTACCTTATTGAAGTTTATTCGAACTTACAAAAAGTAGATGTTGTACCGGTGTCAAAAGAAACCCCAGCTTCAGGTGCGGAGACTGGAGTTTTCTATCGTTAATAATACCTAAGACAGTTAATTTATAATTATGAAATAACCGGCTGGAGTGAAATCCAGCCGGGGAACTGTAAAATATGATTACAGGATGGATGCTTATGTTTAAAAGATTAAATTCAAAAGGTGTGTCTTTAATTGAGTTGATGTTGACACTTGCTATTATTGGGATTATATCCCCTATTGTCTTTTCTATATTTATTGGTGGAGTAAATAATTATGTAGGAGGAACTAACTATGTAGATCAGCAGTTTAGGGTTAATGATGCTATTACTCAGATAAGACGTGACATTGGAAGGGCAAAGATTGTTGATGTAATTGGTGGAGCGGAATCTGATTTAGAAAGAGAACTTGAAAGTATAAAGTTTATTTTTTCTCATGAAGATACTGACGATTTTAACGAATGGAAGTTTTGTGAAGATGAAGAAGCACTTGTTTTAAATACTTCTTCTGGAGATACAATTGTTGTGAGAAATATGGATTTTAGTAAAAGCAAATTTGTATATGACAGTGGTAGCAAGTCTATAATCTTGCATGTAAAGCCATTGGAAAATGATAGCCTTGTAAATAAAGGTGGCAGTAATATTCAAAGAGTGATAACAACAGAGTTTTCTGTTAGATATAAAGAAGTTGACGAAGATTAAAGGGCTGATTATAATAATTAGTAATAAGGGGGGACTAAAATACTGTGAAAGATATTAATCTATTGCCAGAAGAGGTTAAAGAAACTGAATATGTCCAGCCTCCTAGGGGCGGAGGTTCACCTGTTAAGCTTTTGTTTGGTCTTGTAATTGCAGTTGTGTTGGTGACGGTTAGTATTTTAATGCCAATGCTTAACATCCGACAAAAAGAACAGGAACTTGAAAATCTTAGAGCTGAAATTGAAAGTGAGAAGTATGATGTAGTAAGAGAGGTACGGAATGATTTGTCTAACATTAATTCTGTTCTAGCATCTAAGACAGATGTAATAGGTACAATTGATAGTAGTAATCATCCAGTTAGTGAAGTGATAACATCAGTGTACAATTCAGCACCTTTAAGAGTAGCTGTAAATAACATTGCGTATAACGAGCAAAGAGCTAGAATTACTGGTATAGCCCAAGACAATGTGGCTTTTGCAGAATTTATTTCAGCCATTAATAGAGTTACTTTGTTAAATATATCTGGAAGTCCATCATATGATGAAAGCACTGGAACCTTTCAGTTAACAATTAGAGTCAGCGGAGAGGGGGCGTGAGAGTGATATGAAAAGCGATAAAGGGAAAGTTGTAATTTTAATTTTTATTTTAGTTATGTTATATGCAGTGGTGTACTATAGGTTTATTTGGATGGATAGATTTAGCCCCCAATTAGAAGACTTGTCAACTGATATTGAGACTGAACAAATGACAAAAAATGCTTTAGAACGGGATTTGGCAGATATCGACACACTAAAAAGAGAAGTTAACATGAAAACAGTTCAAGATGAAAGATTAAGTGAATTTCTCATGAGTGAGGCGAGTTTAGCAGATAGTTTTGATTACGTTGATCGGCTAAATAAGATGTTTAACAATCAACTAACAGATGCTAATGTGAATCCACCGAGACAAAGAACATCAGATAACACAGATACAACTTACTATGAGTTTGGAGTTGGATTTTCGGCTGAGTTGTCCCTTGGAGAAGTTTTAAATCTTATAGACTTTCTAGAGGGTGGAACAAGAAAGGTAAGGGTTTCGGCTTTTGATATTAGACCTATTTCTGAAAGGGCTTCTGTGGTTGTGGAGGAGTCTGAAGAAGAAGAGGAAGAGTACGACATATATAGGGAAATCTACTCTATAGAAGTAGCAGTTAATTTCCACTCATTAGATGAAGGTCATATTGACAAGATGTATGATTATAGCAGACAAAGGTTTAATAGATTTGAAGATGGAGATGGTTTTTCAGTTAGTTTTGATGAACCATTATCACCAATATTTACGATTGCAGATGAAGACACAAGTTATACAGGCGGGGGCAGCACTGATGCTGCACCTGCTTTTCGCAGAGATGTGGTTGTTGAATTAATGAATTTTTATGTAGGTGGTCCTAATTTTATTACAAGGTGTGCGAATACAAGAAAACGAATTGGTATAAAAACTGGAGATTTTGTAGAATTAAGTTTAAGTTTTGATGCAAGTACATATAGGGCACATTCAAAAACTCCTCATAGAGAAGTTACTTATGACGGAGAAATTTTAGGCGATACTATTAATATTGAAATCAATGCCGATTTTCCACTTAATGTTCCAGAAAACGAAAATTTCAGAACTGACATTACAATTGTTAATAACTCTGGAAAGCAGATAAGAATAAAAAACAATGATGAAGTAAGAAGAGTTAGTTTAATGGACAGGAACGGCAATCAAATATATAGAAGAAGTGAAGTAGAAAATTTAATTGTGATATAATGGTGGTGACTGTTATGAAAAAATTATTAAAAAATAAAATAGGAATGACGCTGATTGAGGTAATATTGGCACTTTCTATTTTGGCAGTGGTTGTAGTTCCATTGTCAGTTGGTTTCATGAATTCTCTTAAAATAAGAGAGAGTTCTGACAGACAAATAGATATAAATGAAGTTAGTAGAATTATAAAAGAACAGGTGACAAATGTAATACGAGGAGATGATCATGCTGTAAGAGAAAGAGTTGATGATCCGACTGAAACTGGTTCTGATTTTGATGACAGAAATATATACGGTTACGAGAAATTAGAAATTTATGAGTCAGATAATGAAAATATAGAAGATTATTATTTTGATGTAGAACTCATTGAAGATGATGTTGAAGGTCTTGGAATTGTAGAGGTTGAAATTAATATTTATAACAACTCAGAAGAACTTAAAAATACTTTTAGGTTATTGGTGAGGGTGAGGGGAGGCGAATAAGCTATGTATAAGTTGTTAAGGAGTAAAAAAGGTGTTGCACTTGTTAATGTGCTAATTATAACAACAGTATTAATGATGCTTAGTGTGTTGCTGGTAGACTATGCTCTATTTAGCTTAAGAGAGTCCCAAAGACAGGGAAATGTAAACAATACACATTATGCAGGTCATTCTACTACTGAAGTCATATTTGCTCAAATTAACAAACTTGAGGAGGACGCTGATGGTTCGCTTTTAGGCGAGTGGGACGGTGGTTCTGTTGGTGATGATGATGATGACTTAGACAGTTATGCAAATTACATACTGGGAAAAATTAAAGATGATTTTACTGATGATGTGTTTGAAATTGATATGACAGGTGATGAAGTAGCAGAGGTTATTCTTGAATCTGATGATATAGTTTGGGTGCCTGGATCTTTAAAGAAAAAAGATGTTGGTGGAGAAGAAAGATTTTTTATGACAATAGGAGTAACAGTAATGGCTTTTTATAGTCCTGAGAACTCTATGTATGCGGCTGGAAATCAAGAAATATATGCTCAAGAAGAGTTTGATTTTCCGTTACCATCTGATGCGGGGTTTGAAGTGTTAGGAAGCTATACTATTGGAGATTGTATGGTAATCGGGAATGGTGGTTTTGATGATGAAGATAGGTTTACTGCTAATGTAAAAGGAGATTTATATGTTTTTGGTTCTTATCCAGAAGCGTTTGATTCACCAAAACAGGAATATTATGGAGGGATTTTTGTTCGAGATAATGCACAGCTTGATATAAAGGGAAATGCATATGTTCGTAGTTTTATTAGAGCAGGATTATATAAGCCTTTTATACCTGGTGAAGATTCGGATTCAGATGAGTATGAAAAAGATGGAAGTAGGATTAATATATATAAGGATGCAGTAGCACAATGTATACAAATTTTTGGAAATATGAATGATATTTCAGTTCTTAGAAATGCTTATACATTTACGGATATAGAAATCAATGGAATGAGATCAGTTATATACATAAATGGAAGTGCTGTGGGATTAACTAGGGGTGAAGGTGCACTTTCTCATGAGCAGTCAAGTGCAATTGTCAACAGTGCATCTATTCATAATACCCATCATCCAGATGCACATAAATCTAGAGTTGTTGTAAATGGTGACGTTATAATACCTGGTGGTACAATGTGGATTGATTCAAATACTGGATTGGCAAAGGCGCAGATAGAAGATGCTTCTTTGGTGTGGGAAGATAGTTCTCTTCTTGGAAGTGCACCTTTTTATAGTTTGAGGCGTAATCTTTTGGAAAGCATAGCTGATGATGATGGTGTTGGTCCAGATCAATATCATAGTGAATTAAGAAGAGCTTATGAAGATAGTCAGAATAGTGATAATTATTACATAGGAGGCAAGACTAATAGATTCCAAGTATATAATCCACGTAGTATGGATTATAGTAAACTTAATGAACCTACATCTATGGATATAGATGAAGAACTTGTTAAAATAAGAGCGGATAATAATTGGGATAAACTTGTTGTTGAAGAAATATCGGGAGAGTGGTCATCTAGTTTAGCTGCTAATAATAGAGTATACAATATTTTTTATAGTCAAGATGAAGATGGCTTGCTAGATGATAATAGTGGTCATATTTCTGATTCAGGTGATTATGTTAATACATTGCCTTATATTAATAACGATGATTATCAAATTGACAATATTTTTAATGAAGATGAAGATGGACTTGAATTTGCCGGTAGTTGGGGTGATTACGATGATGATAGGAAAGAGTGGGTTTGGGGCAAACTAGAAGATATAGAAGCTGAACTAAAGAAGCGTGCAGAGATTTTTGTAGAAAGAAACCCTGAAGGAGAAGTAGATGAAGAAGAAGATGATGATGATGATGATGAACCAAGACCAAGTAGCTGGGGGGCAAATCTTAAAGACGCTCCTCATGGTCACATGGAAGGGGATTTGTTTAATTATTTATTAGGAGAACTCAGCAGCCTACAGTCAAATGACTACGACAATTTCATAGGTATTGATGAAATTGATGGTATTGATGATGAACGATATTATCTGCTTTTAAATACTGATCCTGACGAAGACATAGTTATTGATGGTAAATTTAAGGGTATTATTTTTACTAAAGGAACTGTTATATTAGAATCAGGTGCTAATGTTTATGGATCTATAATTGCTGCTGGCGGTGAATATGATGATGAGTATGATGATGATTTATTTAGACCAGCTGCTATGGAGGGATTGAAAGAAAATGAAAATGACTTAAATGAGTTAAATAACGGAGATCGTGCAGGAATTATAATTAGACCTGGCGATGATTATTCCGTTAATGAGTATCTCGATGATGATGTTGATTATCATGTAAATCTATCTTTTTATCCTGAATATCAAATGGATACGGGAGACCCGATAGTAAGTGCAGAACAGGTATTAGATGAAGCTGGTCTAGGATATACTGATAGTATATATTTAAATAAAGCAGCAAGGCATATTTTACTAAGCAGATTGGAAGCTGAAGGTATACCTTTGTGGCACATATTCTAAAATAATTATGGGGTGGAGTGAATGAATAAAAAATTAAAATTATTGACGTTATCAATGGCTTTAGTCGTAACAATGAGTAGCATTACAGGGTGTGATCTTCCCTTTGGGCAAGATGATGTAGAAGAACAGGAGCCACTGCCTCCTCTTCAAGGACCTGATGCTAGCGTACAAGAGGATGAACAAGTTCAGGAGTTTTTAGGAGAATATTTTAGTGACATGTTTGCTGTGCCTGTTGAAGATTATACTGAAAATCTTGTTAAGGGCATAGTTCCAGAAAATATTTTTCCTTATATTGCATCAAGAACTATTGATGAGGGAAATGAAAACCCAGAAGTGCCGATACATATGCCAAGAAAGGTTTCTATGGGTAATCTTGTTCTTTTAGATTATGATTTATTAGAACATAATAATAGTCCAATGATTGATGCTACTTACATTGGACAAAGTGGAGATGCTTTTGCGTATTATGTAAAAGTAGATGTAGCGGCAACGGGACTGCCACATGATGTATTTGGTGACAATTACATACAAAGACATTTTGAAGAGGTTGATGATGATGAGTTAGATGAATTTAACACTGTATGGGTGTATGAATTTGAAGAAAATTCTGATGAAGAAAAGGCAGTAACAGATGAAGATTATGATAGGATAAAAGTACAGCTTAGATATGATGTAGAAGTAATTATTGAAGGTGGTTCATATAAGGTTTTAACACAGTTAGAGTCAGTTTATAGGCCACGGTTAAGAGATAGGGTGCATATATTAAATCATGAGTTTGTAAGAAGGATTCCGTATCTTGATATGAGTATTAATGATGAAAGTACTGTATATGAAAGAGAAAGAGGTTTAATTGAGTCATTTTATAATAATTTATTAAAGTTAGACAGAGAGAGAATGGCTTTATTAAGAAAGAATTGGGATTTGGATTATTTGGACTTTATGGAGTTTATTTCATCGACAGGAATTAGTGGTGGTGAAAATCCAGAATTATTACTTGTAGATGAAGATTATAAAGAGAAATTTAATATAATGGCTTTTCCTTTACAGCCAGGTATGAGAAGATTAACAAATTATGAAGTTTTTAATGTGACGATACATCCAGCGTATTCACAAAAAAACAAATTGTATTTTGTAAGATTTGTAGCTGGTGTAGAAAGAGCAAGTGATATTGGACTTGGTAATAGAACAATGTATTATTATGATTATGTTGTTACATTAGATGATCAAGATGGAAATTTACAAATAGACAGTATAAAGCTTAATGAATTTTATGAGACATCAAATTTAGATATTATACAACAAGAGGAAGAGGAAGACGAAGATGACGATGAAGATGATGATGATGATGATGATGATGATGATGAATAAAAATTATAGTGAACTCGTTTAGTTAAAGCTAAACATCGAGGCTTCAGATGGAGACTCAACTCCACCTTATAGGAGGTGGAGTCTTAGAACAAGATAAAAATAAGGCTTCTCTTTTATAAGAGGGGTCTTTTTTTTGTAGTCAGTTAAATCTTTTAGATAAAGCTAAGCATCGAGTCTTTAGCTTGAGATTCAACTCCACCTGAAGATTTATAAGAGCAACTTAACTCTAAGAAGGCGGAGTTTTAGAATAAGATAAACCTTTCTAATTGGGTATGTCATTTAGTTAAATAAAAATATTCTATAGTTTCAATTAAATAAATGACATGCCATTATTCTGAGTAACATGGGATTTTATTTTTTTGTAATATTTTTTAATAAAAAAAACAATACTATTAGTAACTTAATTTATACATATTGGAGTTGTGATAAATTGAAAAAAGAAAATAATATTTCTTCTAACAATCAATCAGTTACTGAAAACCAGAATAAAAAGGATGTAGATATAAATGAAATAAAAGAGCTGGGAAAGTCTAGTGTTTCAAATTCAAAGGGAAATATACACTGTCTTACTGTTATAGGACAGATTGAAGGACATGTGGTGTTGCCTCCTCAAAATAAAACAACAAAATATGAACATGTAATACCTCAATTAGTTGCAATTGAGGAAAGCGATGAAATAGATGCACTTATGCTTGTTTTAAACACTGTAGGTGGAGATGTAGAGGCAGGTCTTGCTATAGCAGAGATGATTGCTAGTATGTCAAAACCAACTGTTTCATTGGTATTAGGTGGAGGACATAGCATAGGAGTTCCGATGGCTGTTTCCACAAAGCACTCATTTATAGCACCTTCTGCTACAATGACTATTCACCCTATAAGATTAACTGGAATGGTTGTAGGTGTTCCCCAGACGTATGAGTATTTTGATAAGATGCAGGAAAGAGTTGTAAAGTTTGTATCAAAAAATTCAAACATAACACAGGAGAATTTTAGAAAACTTATACTTAAGACAGGAGAGCTTGCAAATGATGTAGGGACTATTCTTTTTGGGGATGAAGCTGTTAAAAAAGGGTTAATTGATGAAACAGGTGGACTATTTAATGCATTAGAAAAACTATATGAATTAATTGAGCTAAGAAAAAAAGAAAAAAGTCACCAACACAAGGAGGGGTTACAATGATTTTACATTCTATAGTGCCTGTTGAAGTTGTATTTGGTAATTTTGATGATCAAAAAAAAGAGGGTAAAAACATTGAGCTAGATTATTTAGGAGAAAAAATTGTAGCAACTGCACTGTCAAATAATAGATATAGGGTGGACAGAATAATCAGCACTTCACTAAAAGCATATCTAAATCCAAATCTTATACCTGGTTCTATTATCGAGAGATAGAACTATTTATATAAGGGATATTACAAATGGTAAAGGATTTTTTGTATATCCGATATTATAGGGTATATGTTATTTAAGTGAATGAAAATATGGAAGCAGCTTTAGTTTATGGAATATGGTTCTTAGCCTTTAATAAACATATGAAATATTACATAAATTGTTAATTTTTATTATTTTTTATGGTATCATCTCAGGGAAGGTGCTGGAAAATGCCAGTATTTTTAAAATTTAATAATTTAGGGGGCAATTTTTGTGGAGTAATAAGTTATTTAATATAAGGTTTATTTTTATATGCCTTATAACTTTTTTATTTTTGATTTCAGGATCAATAGTGCTATCCCAATCTGGAGATTCTAATCAAAGAGGAATTATTGGTGACATGAATGAAGATGGAATAGTGGACAGTACAGACTATATTATATTAACAAGGTATGTACTTGAAATAATTGATGAGTTGCCAGTTGAAGACAAGCTTTGGGTGGCAGATTTAAATGGAGATGGTTTAATTGACAGTAGTGATGTTATCCTTTTAGGCAGATATTTGCTGGAAATGATAGATGAATTTCCAAAAGAATCTATGGAAGATCCAACTCCTGTGCCAACACCTTCCTCAAAACCGAATCCTACACCAACACCTGTTTTTCTTGACGAAAAAACAAGTAATGTTAATACAGTACAGGGTGAGATATTTAATTTTGTTTTCAGTGCAGACAATTTAAAAAATAAAGAAAGTTTAAGTGCATTATACATTTATACAGTTACGTATAATCCAGATGTGCTTGAAGTGGTTGATTTGTGTAGTGAAACATATGAAAAAGTGCTTACACCAAAATGGGTAGAGGGAACAGATATTGAGATACTAGAATTTAAACCTGATGAAGGAATGTTTATTTTTAGTTCTGAAAAGTTTTTTTATGTTGACAAAGGATTGTCTGGAGCATTAAATTCTGTTAAATTTAAGTCTAAAGCTGATGGATTACATCAAATAGACTATAAAGTCGAGAGAATATCAGAGGATATAGATGATTTTCGCAGAGATGTGGTTGTTGATTTAATGAATTTTTATGTAGGTGGTGCTAATTTTGTTACAAGGTGTGCGAATACAAGAAAACGAATTGGTATAAAAACTGGAGAGTTTGTAGAATTAAGTTTAAGTTTTGATGCAAATACATATAGGGCACATTCAATAAGTCCTAGAGAAGTTACTTATGACGGAGAAATTTTAGGCGATACTATTAATATTGAAATCAATGCTGATTTTCCAATTAATGTTCCAGAAAACAAAAATTTTAGAACCAATATTACAATTGTTAACAACTCAGGAAAAAGAATAAGAATAGTTTCAAATAATCCAACGGGTAGAATCACATTAGTTGATAGGCATGGAGATGAAATTACTATGTATAGTGAAGAAGAAAATGTAAGAATTTATGTAGGTGAAAATTAGTATCTAAATAAAAAGTGGTTATTAAAGAGAGGAGAAAATTTATGATGATTAAAAAATATAAAAAATTAACAGGTATTATAATTGCAATTTTAGTTATTACAGTGACAGTAATTTCTGTGGCAGAAGCAGTTAACAACAAAGAGGACTATGCAAAAAAAGAAGAAATGGTTGAAAATACGCCAGTGCCTGACAAGGAGCCAGAAAAGGAAGAAGAGCCAATAGAGACAGATAGTGAGTCTGTAGATGATATAAGTGAACAGACCGAGAACTCAGAATTAGAGTCACCAATAGATATTGATGAGGATACAGGTATGCCGGCAGGGCTTTGGAAAATAAGAAAACAAGATTGGATAGAGACTTTAGCAGAAGAGTATGGCAAGTCAATTAACCAAATAGAAGACCTATATTCTGAGATAGGTGATTTAAATGATGTAAAAAGAGAACTTGAAAAATTAAAACTACAGGATAAAATGCTTTCAGATGACAGAGTTATTGAACTTGTCAAAAAGGGAATCGGAGTCTTGCAGGTAGAGAAAGCAGAAGAAATTGCAGCTAAAACTGATATGGATACAGAAGAAATTCTTGAAATGAGATATGGAGATTTAGTCAAGCCAGAAGAAGAGAAATTATTTAGCGCATTATCAGTTGAGGAGCCAAAGAAGCGTGAAACAAAGGAATGGGAAGATATAGAAAAAGAATTAGGAATTGAAGAAAAAACTCCGCTAGAACAACTTGAGGTACCTGAAAGTATTGTCAAAGAAATGGAAGAAATGGGTTTGTCAAGCCAGGAAATGGTTGATATAGCACTTTTGAGTACAAACAATAATGTACCCCATGAAGAAGTTTGGGATAAGATTAAAAGTGGAAAAACACATGATGAATTGTATCAGCAGTATTTAGAAGAAGGAAGAAGGGCAAGTAGTGGAGATATTACGATGGAAGAGAGGATTCAGCAGTTAGAAAGAGATGTAGTGGATGTTTTAGGTGCTACAGAAGAAGAAGTGGCTTTATGTCGTGAAAATGGAATTGAAGGATTTAGTATGTATACGGCAAAAACTCTTTCAATTGATTATAATGTTTCACTTGAGATTTTGGTTGAAAAGTTTAACAGGCTTGGTGACTGGGATAAAGTAATTGATGAAATGGGGGAACGTGACTGATGAAATATAAAATTTTAGTTAGTATGTTGTTTTGTGTTATTGGTATAAGTATATTAAATACTGTATCTTTATTTGCAAGTTTTGATAGAAGTAATATTTATGAAGGGTATATATTTCCTGATTCAGCATATAAAAAAGTTGACAATACATCTTTTGAGATAGGTGAGGGGGAAAATATCAACTCTGCTACAGGAGATTTAGAATTAAAGGAAACTGATTTAGTACTTGAGGGAAGAAAAGGATTAGATCTTGCACTTACAAGATACTACAGACTGGGGAACTCAAATTTAAGAGAGCCTTTTGTTGATTTGGTTGAGGGGGAAGAACAGGAAATTGAAGTATGGCAAGTGTATGGCATGGTAGAGATACAAAGATATAGCAAAATGGGAGTTCCAGGAGCTAAACGAGTTGAAAATTTTACAGATCCTAATCAATTTACAATTTCTGAAAAAGCAGATGCACTTTTGGAAAGATATAAAAATGATGAATTTTCAGAAACTCTTAGATTTGAGGATGCTAGTGGAGAACCATATTATGAATCATATAAGTTTATACAAATGTCAGTTAAAAGTTATAGGACAGATGCTGCTCCTAAATTTTATGGGACAAGACCTGGAGTTGTAACAGTTAATCAGAGACATTTTGATATAGGTGCAGGGTGGTCATTTGAATTTCCCTTTATAGAAAATAGAAGAGGTAATTTATATCTTCATTATGGAAGTACGGGAGTATGGCATATAGAAGTTGAGGAAAATGGTGAAATATCATTAGATGGATATGATTTAAAAGATATTTCTATAAAACGTGAAAATGTATCAAGGTCTGATTTTGAAATGGATGCCTTTTATGTTGTTAGCGAAAAAGATGGTAAAAAGATATACTTTGCAGAAGATGGACGATTACTTGCAATAGAGGACAGATTTGGAAATAATATTCGTTTTTTTCATACAGATAGGACATGGAGGGACAATGACTATAACGTTACAACACCAGTAATAACAAGGATAGTAGACAGTGTAGGAAGAGAAATATTGATAAATTATAATGATACTGATAGTACGGTAAATATTAGATGGGGAACTAATGAAATTGTATATCACAAAAAATCTGTAAAAGACATAACAAATGCAGATACAGCGAAGGAAAGAGGACGATTTGAGAATGAGTTTGTACTCTATAAAGTTGTAGATCAAGAGGGGGGCGAAACCAAATATGATTATGACATAAACTATGCAATGGACAACTATTTTAATAGAAATGAAGATCACTATAATGGTTTTGATAAGGATGATAATGGCAAACCTGTATTAGATGAAAATGGTAATCCTGTCTACAGCAAAAGAGATAATGATTCTAACAGTGATAAATTTAGTGGAGTATATAACTATTATGCCTGTCTTTCAACTATCACATATCCTACAATGGCAAAGACTCATTATGAATATAATAGAGGAGTAAGATATGTAGTAGAAGAAAATGATGATTGGGATGACAAGGCAGGGGAGAAAATAGCAGACAGAAATATAAAAAATTTAGGTCCTGATGGTTCGATGTATTTTTACAGGGTTATAAAAAGGTATGAAGAGGATAAGGAGGGCAGAATATATAATGAGAAAGAATTTAATTATAAAAAGACGGAATCAGAAGGAGTATTCTGCCAGTACGATGGTTATCCCCTTTATGGTACACAGGAGGATATACCTGATGATTTTGAAGTAAAAACAGTGGTTGAAGATACAAGTGGAAATGAGTTTACATATACATATAATAACAAATTGCTTTGTTTAAATGTGTTAAATGATTATGCAGATGGAAGCTATAATGAAGAGATGATATACAGGTATGATAATAATAGGCAAATGACATTGGCTGTAAAAAATGTATTTAATCCTTCTACAGGAGAATTTATATCATATGCGGAAAACTACGCATTTGACAAGTACCGTAATCTTAATTATCAATGGGGACATGGAACAAAAAGAGCATCTGACAGTAAAACAAATTATAATGAATTATCAATAACAGATTATGATCCATTAGACAGTGAATATAGGACAACTTATGAATATAATCCTACATACCACTATATGACTTCTATTGAATATAAAAAAGATCGTGATACATATATAAAACACGAGTATGTACCTACTTCTAATGAAAAGTCTATCGAGTTGGAGAATGTTTATGAAAAGAAAGGTGCTAATGATTATACTTTAAAAGAAAAGATGGAGTACGTTTATGATACATATGGAAATGTAGTTGAAGAAAGAAGGTATTTAGAAGACTGTCCTCAGGGAGAAAAATCTAAATGGGAATATTTTATTCCAACCTTTTATGAATATGATGGAAGATATAAAGGATTGTATCCTTCAAGAATATATTACACTGATTTAAGAGAAGGCTCAGAGTCTGATGACGAGTTAGGAGAACTTATAGAGGCTAGGGAAGGTTTAGATGCAGGTGTAATTGATGAAAGATACAGCTATGACTTTTATGGCAATTTAAATGTAATCATAGATGGAGAAGGTTATCGTACCAATTACCGTTATGATAACTTAGGAAGAGTAACAACAATAATCAACCCTGATGGCACAAGGAAAGAGTTTAAATACACATCTAATGCAGATGAAAACAGTGTTGAAACTATAATGGAAAACGGAAGCAGAACAAAGGAAGTGTATGATGAATTCGGAAACCTTGTAAAGACTCAGGTGTTTGTAGACGGAGAATTTGTAAGTATTGAAAAGATAGAGTATGATTCAAATTTTCGTGTTGATACCGAAAGAAATCTTGTGAATGGAGGCTTTACAAATTATAAATATTTTGGAGACGGAAGTCTTAGATTAAAAGAGACAAGAGATAATGCAAATAAATTGTATTATAGAGAAGTAAACAGATATGAGGTAGTAAATGACGGTTTAGAGAAGTATTTTAAAACTAGTAATACAATATTAGGTGATGAAAGTTCTCCATCAATATCAACAGCTGCATATGAGGATAAAAAAGGCAATCTTAAAATGCAGGTTAGAAAAAGAAATAATGGTGAGGATTACAAAGACACATTTAATTATGACTATCTTGGAAATGTGACAGATGAAAGAATTGCAAGGTTTTATGATGAATCAGATTCAGATATCTGGAGAAAATCTGTATCAGGAGATCTTTTAGAATGGACAAGTAAGTATGAGTATGATTATGCAGGAAGACTTGTAAGACTTACCAATATTAATGGACACTATATGACAAATGAATATGATGCATTAGGAAGGAAAATAAGAGTAACAGACTACAAAGGTAATAATAGACCAAGTACTGAAAAATATTACACAACATACATTTATGACAATATGGATAGGCTTATAAAAGAAAAAATACCTTTTGAAAAAGATGAAGAGGGAAAGGTAATATATTCTAAAAATCTTTATGGTTATGACCGAAACGGTAATTTGAGATATGAAAAGACAACAGCTAACAAACCAGAAGAAGAACTTTCTTTCAATGAGAAATGGTATGTATATGACAGGTGCAATATGTTAACAGGTATAAAAAATGTTAACAATCTGTCAAATAGTCCAAAAGAGACATGGACTCAATATTATTATGATGAGTCAGGCAACAAGCTTAGGATGTATACAGGTCTTATAAGTTATTTAAAAATTACAGGATTAGATGAAGTAGAAGGTAATGATGAAGTATTTAATGTAAAAAAATATGAATACAATAAATATACCAATCAGTTGGAAAAAGTTATTGATCATATGGGATATGAAGAAATATATGAGCATGATTTAAATGGTGATTTAATAAGCAAAATTGATAGAAATAACAATGAGATAAGCTATGAGTACGATATCTTAGGCAGAATGGAATCAAAAAGTGTTAAAACCTCTGATGGAATAGGAGATGCTTCATATTTCTATACATATAAATTAACAGGTATGAAAAGAAGTGAAACAGGTGGTGAAGTAGACTATACCTATACATATGACGAACTTGGAAGACTTGTAACAGTGGACGAATCAAAAGGTGTAATTAAAAGTTATGGTTATGATGCAAGCGATAACAGGACATCTTTTGAATTAAAGAAGGATGGGGAAGCAAAAATAGAGCTCACCTATGAATATGACGGAATGGATCGTCTAAAGAGAGTTTTAGAACCAGAAGATCAGATTGCTTATAGTGCATTCTATGTGTATGATGAAAATGGAAATAGAAGTATATTGAGATATGTAAATGCTGATATATATTATGATTATAACCTTGCAAATAATTTGGTTTCACTTGAAAATTCGAGGGCATATGTATTAAGTTCAAAATATATTTCTAGATATCACTATGAGTACTATTTAGATGGAAATCAGTCAAGAAAATACGAAGAGATAAGCGGCAATTCAACACAATATATATATGACGGATTAGGAAGACTCTACAGAGAGACAGATACAGAAGAGGACACTATTGTAAAAAGAGTTACATATGAATATGATGCATCTCACAACAGAAGGAGAATGAGTGTTGAAGAAGGTAATTTAAGCGATCGTATAGGGGGTTGGTATGGAAAGAGTGGGAATGCCTATGATGCAATATACTATACTACCAGTTACAAATATGATAAAAACAATAGGCTTACACATGAAATAATACTGTACAATAAACCTGAAGAACGCAGAAGAGCTACATTTCCTCGGTCAGCAAAAGAATTTGAATTAGTATTAGACAAAAGGGAAGAGAACATATATAACTATGACAGAAATGGAAACCAGATATTTAAAAAGCAGACTGTACTAAAAGAAGGGGATGAAACAAGCTTTACAGGATTTGTAGCAGGAAAGCAAGAAGACACAGGCGGAATATACTTTTATGAATACGATGGTTTTAACAGGCTAATAGGATTTACAGGCGATGGTAAGACAGCAAGCTATACATATAATGGAGATGGATTGAGGACGACTAAGACTGTAAATGGAGAAAAGACAAGGTACATATATGATGCAGGAAATATAGTACTTGAAATTGATGGGTTAGGTGATGTACAATCAAGGTATATACGAG
>NZ_JAVDDS010000001.1 GCF_030848475.1 Herbivorax alkaliphila | reverse complement strand
ATAATTGAATTGTTCTCCAAATGTTAAAGTGAAGATTCCATTAAAACAAGGATTGAAACTATATTTATATTTAGCTTATTTATTAGCTGCATTCAACACAGCAATAAATCCATTAAAACAAGGATTGAAGAGAGTTTCCTATATAAATCAAAAAAATAAAATTTTGGAGGCGTTGATATTGAAAATAATTTTAAACAAACCTGGATTATACCTTTGTAAAAGAGGAGAGTGCTTTTTAATTAAAGATGAAAAAGACAATGAGATATCAGCTAAAAAAGTTGAGCAAATAATGATAACTACTCATGCTGCTCTTAGTACAGATGCAATTGAATTAGCCTTAGACAACAACATAGACATTGTTTTTTTAAGATATACAGGACAGCCATTAGGGAGGATATGGCATTCTAAACTCGGGAGTATAAGTACTATAAGAAGAAAACAGTTGTTTTTACAAGACATACCATTTGGATTAGGTCTTGTGAAAGAATGGGTTGTACAAAAAATGGACAATCAAATTCAGTTCTTAAACAAATTAGATATAAATAGAAGAGATGAGAGAAAAAATATAATCAAAGAAGCAGTAGTCAAAATAAATAATTCAAAAGAAAATGTTTTAGATATACCGTCAAATAAAACAATTGAAAATGTTAGAGGCTCTTTACAAGGATATGAAGGAAGTGCGGGGCGAAAATATTTTGAAACCTTAGGTAGACTTATTCCAGAAAAATATGCTTTTGAAGGTCGAAGTCGAAATCCTGCTATGGATGAATTTAACTGCATGTTAAATTATTCATATGGAATATTATACTCAAGTGTAGAGAAAGCATGTATAATAGCAGGGCTTGACCCTTATATAGGAATAATGCATACTGATAACTACAATAAGAAAGCACTTGTTTTTGACCTTGTAGAGATGTACAGAGGATATATGGATGAAATTGTATTTAGACTGTTTAGTACAAAAAAAGTCGAAGCAGATTTTTTTGATAGAATTGAAGAAGGATACTATTTAAACAAAGAAGGTAAAAAGCATTTAATAATGGAATACAACAAGGAGTTAGAAAAGAAATTGAATTATAAAGGCAGAAGAATAGAGTTTTCTAATATCATTCAATATGACTGTCATAATATAGCCAATAGGATTCTAAAGGAGGAGGTTCAATGTTCACTTGGGTAATTTATGATATTGTCTCAAATAAAACCCGTAATAATGTAATAAAAAAATGCAAAAATGCAGGATTATATCGTGTTCAAAAAAGTGTCTTTCTTGGTGACTTAGAAGAAAATCAATTTGATGAGATTAAGCTTGAATTTGATAATATGATAAACCAAGAAAAGGACTCGGTGTATGTATTTCCTATGAGTAAGGCCGAGTTAAACAAGGCTGGTTTAATAGGCCAAGCATTTGATAAGGAGTTGGTAACAGATGAAATCATCTCAAAGTTTTTTTAATGAAAACCAGTATTATATTACTCCGTCTGATATAATTGAATTTTTATATTGTAAAAGATTTATATATTTTATGCGATCTCTTGGAATTGATCAGCATACAGAAAAACGTTTTAAGACCACTATGGGTAAAGAAGTTCATAAAAAAAGAGGAAATGAAAATAAGCATTATTTGCGAAAAAGAATAGCTTCATGTGAAAAACTGAACGACATTAATCTTGTATCTCCAAAGTTGGGGATTAGAGGTAAGGTGGATGAAATTCACATATGTTCTGATGGATCAATGTGTCCTCTTGATTTTAAATACGCTGTTTACAATGAAAGGTTATATAAAACGTATAAAAGTCAAATTATTATGTATTCACTAATGATTGAAGAGGTTTATAAAAAAGAAGTGAAAGTGGGGTACATAGTCTACTGTCGAGAAGGTAATAAATTAGTAGAAGTTGAAGTGGATAAAAGTGAAAAGGAAAAAGTTTTCTCTTATATAGATGAATATAAAAAGGTTCTAAATGGCTTTTTTCCAGCGTCAACAAAGGAAAAAAGCAAGTGTCTTGATTGTTGCTATCGAAATATTTGTATAAAATAATTTGATTTCGATAAAAAACTGCAGATTGAAGTGAATAAATAGCAATGGCTTTTCAATCCTCTTCATCTCTTATAAATAATAGACCTTCGTTATTGTCATTATCATTATAATTTTCATCAAGTAATATTAAAAAAAGTTTATCTCTTTCTCCTTCTACTTCTTGTTCGATTCTATACCATTCGTTTTCTACTGTTCGTAACAATAGTTCTCCATCCTTGTAATCACCTTTGTTAAATATTCTTCTATTACACACAAAACTAAATCCACGAAATTCCTCTTGGATTCTTAAGGACCACTTTTCATTAGGATGATTTCTCCATAATCCATAAATTTTATCATCAGATATTTGAGTGTTTCTCTCAAATGATATGTTATCGGTTATGAAATAAATACCAGAAATCACAATTATCAATATTAGCAATTTTATAACTAGGGAAGAAAATGATTTATTATCCATAAACTGAGCCTCCTATGCAAGTTTAAGTTTAGTTTGCTTACATTATATCACATATAAAATATTAAAGTTAATTGTATGTAGCAAAATATTTTTATATAAATTATTCAAGCCTGAACCAAATTGTGCTATAATAATGTAAATGTAATAACTTTATAAAAGTTGTTTATCAATGTCACATAGAATATTTCTTTTAGTTTCAAAGTCTTATTCTTGTCTTATTATTTCTGGAGGTGTTAAGTTTGCCGTCTACAGTTGATGGAATTGGGAGTAAATATTGTGGGAAGAAGAACGAACATACATATCAAGGAACCTGTGAATTTTGTGGTGCACATACTCATATAAGTTCTTATGATACAACTAAGTTTTTTGTATTTTTATATGTTCCAATTTTTCCTTTAGGTGAAAAGAGAGTGTTGAGTGAATGTGGAAGTTGCGGAAAGCACAAAGTTCTTAAACTCTCAGAGTGGGAGCGTATGAAAAAGGAATCAGCTGAAGAATTATACGACTCGTGGTTTAGAAATTTAGGTGATACTGAAAAGTTAAAAGAACTTTTAGAATTAATGGTTTATTCTGGTGATATAGAGTTGTTAAATTCTTTAGATAGGGATATTCGTAATAATTGTATAAATAATCCGGAGGTGATGAATCTTTTAGGAGAAACTCATTTTTCCTTTAATCAGCTAGATGAAGCAGAAAGTGCTTTTGAAGCATCTCTTTCATTAAAAGAAGATGTGGAAGTTAGTGAAAAATTAGCTGAAGTGTTAGCAAGAAATCGCAAGCCTGACAAAGCTAGGTACTTACTTTCACATATTTTTGATAATAGAGAAGAAGATAAATTATATTATGTTTTTTTGCTGATTGAGTCATATCAATTTATTGGAGAGCATAATAATGCACTTGAAGTAATAGAAAAACTAGAAAAAGCCTTTCCAGAGATGGAAGATGATAAAGCATTAATAAAATACAAGAAAAACTCTATGCACTATTCTAGTAGCGATAAAAGCATTACAGGAAAATT
Organism: Herbivorax alkaliphila; assembly: GCF_030848475.1. Lineage (GTDB taxonomy): Bacteria > Bacillota > Clostridia > Acetivibrionales > Acetivibrionaceae > Herbivorax. The sequence continues at coordinate 210,820 of NZ_JAVDDS010000001.1, read as the reverse complement.
AATTTCTGAAAATTTAGATAAAAAGGACAATAAAAATCTTTCATTTATACTCCCTAAAGTTATGCTTCCTTTGTTAGTTGCAGCTTTGATATTAATTTATTCAGGAATTTCATTTTTAATTGGAATGTCGAGAAGTGTGCATGTGGTAAATGGATTGGATGTTTCCTACAGCATTGAGATAGATGGAGAAGAAATAGAATTGCCGGCTATGGATACAAAAAAAATTAATGTGTCAGAGGGAACTACAAAAGTAAATATTTTAGACTCTGATATAGGAGAGGGAGAATTTGAACTTGACATTAATACTCCATTTTGGCATAGACCTTTTAAAAGGCGATTATATATTTTAAATCCTGATAAAGTAGCTGTGCTTTTATGGGAAGAAACAGAGTATTCAGTGAATGATCCAGGAGATATTTTTCATGATATGCCATATAAATATTATACGGGAGAATATTTTTATGAAATGGAAACAGTAGATTTTTTATTTAAAGAGTTTCCTGAAACCACTACTATTAGATCTAGAAAAGAGAAAAGAACTCGTTTAGAACATGTGAAAGACAGTTATTCTATAATGGATTATATGAATATTTTCCAGGAGCTTGATTATGAAAATATTCTTTCTCACATAGGATCAAAACTTTTGTATAATCCTGATGATGAAAGAAGCCTTCAATTGCTTACATATTATTTCGATAAATATAGTTGTATTGAATTTTTTGAAGATAGATTAGATGTAAGGCCAATATTAGTAAATTTACATATTACTTATCAAGATTATATGGAAATGCATGAGCCTACACATGATTTAAAAAGTCAATATACTGATTACCTAGAGAATGAAAAAGATAATAAAGATTTATATTTTCTTTTAAGCAGGGTTGAAGATGATTTTGAAAAAAGAGAACATCTACTAAAACAATCTATTGAAGGTAGCAGTCCATCTGCCTTTGGTTATTATGGATTGGCTCTTAGAAATCAAGCTATGGGGAATTTTGAAGAAGCTTATGAGTACATAAAAAAAGCTTTAAGTCTTAGGGCAAATCAAGAAGAATTTATTTATCTTATGGAAAATTCAATGCTTTCACTAAGTATGTATGATGATCTATTGCAAAGAAAAAGAATGTTTCAACAAAGAGAACCTTACAACAGTGAGTTGGTATTTGAAGAAGTAATTTTATGTATGTCCAAAGGGGACGTTGGAGGTGCAAGAGATGCTGTAAGCAGATACTTAAGCAGAATTTCTAAATTTGGAATTCATGCAATTCAAACCCAGGAAGAATACTTGCATGGAGTAATTGCTTATTGTTCTGGTGATGTGGAATATTATGTCAATTCTATTGAAGTATTGAAAGCAGATGATCCAATATTGGCATATGAAAGTGCATTTATCAGAGGTGATTACGATGAAGCAGCAGATATTGCATTAAATAATTGGCTGGGGAGTTACTATCTACTTTTGCTTTATTTGTCTGAAGATAATCCAGAAGTAGCGTCTGAGTACCTTAATTTAGCTATAGAAGCATACCAAGATGAGGGGACAATTGGCAAAAATGTGGCAGATTATCTATCGGGAACAAAAGATTGGAGCGTGGAAGATGCAAAGTCATTAGTGGTGAATCCTAGTCATAAATTGCTTGTCTTATTGGCATTGGGCAAAATGGAACCAGATTATAAGGGGGAATTATTTGAGTTTGCTAAAAAGTTTAACTATGATAGAGATTTTCCATATCATTTTATAGAAGACTTAATTAAAGTGGAATTATCTTAAAAAAAAAGTTATAATAAAAAAAGCGATAAAAAATTTATAAATATTTATCGCAAAATGTCTTTTAACTTAAATACTTAAAAAAATAGGAGGTTGAAAATGAAAACATGTCCAAAATGCAACAGTTTAAATGAGGAGTATGAAAAGGTTTGTACCAGCTGTAATCAGCCTTTGGATTCAGAAGGTGGAGGAGATTCTGGGTATATTGATGAAAATAGTAATCGCACTGAGGTCTCACCAAATCAAGCTAAAACAAATGGAATGGCAATAGCATCTATGGTGCTTGGTATTGTTGGAATACCTCTATTTTGTTGTAGCGGAATTGGGATAGTTCCTGCAGCTTTGGCAGTTATACTTGGCTTTATATCACTAAATAGCATTAAAAAAAGTGGTGGCATAGAGAAAGGAAAGGGTATGGCGATTGCAGGAATAATAATGGGTTTCATAGGTGTGGGTTTGGCTATAATAGTTATTATAGGCTTGGTCTTTTTTGATAATGAAGAGTTTTATAGAGAATTCATGCGTGAAATGGAAAATTTAGAAAATATGGACTACTAATTATATGTATAAACTAAAGTGGTCGAAGATTGAGCATTTTGTTTTGCATGGAATGCTTTTAATGCTTTGCCTTACACCTTTGGTACTTTCTTTTTTTCTTGTAACTGATGGACATTGGACGGCAATTTCTTTCGGTAAACATACTTTAGATTTGAGTTTACCCTGTTCATTTAAAAAACTGACAGGTTATAATTGTCCTTCCTGTGGAATGACAAGATGCTTTGTATATATGAGCAGGCTCAAATTTAATTTAGCTTGGGACATTACTAAGGCAGGCGTATTGCTGTATATTTTTTGCATGGTTCAAATACCATACAGGTTGTTGCTGTTAATTAGAGGACGCAACAAAAGTTATAAGTGGATTAAAAGGTTTATGGCAGTGTTCTTAATTTTAATTGGAATTGTAGTTATGTTTGAATTTATTTTTCAGTTCTTTTAATAAAAAAGGGGTCAGGTTTGAATAAGTAAATTATTCAAGCCTGACCCCTTTTTTGTTTGCTGCTAAAATATATACATTAGCTATCAACAGTAAAACCATGGAGACAATAAGAGTTGTAATAATCAGAGGATATTCTCCAGAGAAGCCTTCTAGAGAAGTATGTCTTATTAAAATACCGATGTAGGCCCAAATAATAACAAGGCCATAGGCAAAATCCTGATATCTGAGCATTGTTAATCCTGATATTAAGAATGCCACTATTAAAATCAAAACAGTCCATATCCAATTGCTGGTTGCATCCCATCCTAAACTTACAAGGAATACAATTATATTTGCAATTGTAGCGATTGTAATCCATCCAAAATAAATACTAAATGGAAGCTTTACATAAAAATTTTCTTTAAAAGCAAGTTTTGATTTTTTTAAATAATTATTTATAATAACAAGGCAAATCAAAATAACGGCAATTAGTATTAAAGAAAGACCAATAGATTGATAATGCCATGCAAAAACCCAAGCAGTATTTGCAATAGAAGTTATTGTAAAGTATACTCCTATTTTTTCAATTAAATTTTTATTAAAACTGTCTTTCTTTTTAATGAAATCATATTGATATATTGTATATACGGCAAGACCAAGATAAATAACACCCCAAATAGAGAAGGTAATTCCTGCAGGTGCAAAAAGATTTTCATATGAATCAGAAACTTCACCTGAAGTTACTCCATTAAATGGAATGGTATTTGCCAAGAAATTTACTACAACCATTACTAAAAAAGAAACAGTTGTATGAACCTTTGTGAAAAGACTTACAGAGTTATCATTCATCTTTTTTCACTCCCTCTTTTTAGAACAAGCCTACTGAAAATAGACTGTTTGGCTACTTCTGAATATTTACTTATCATTTTAATACAATATTAGACAAAATATTATAACAACTATAGTTATGTTAGCATATTTTATGTTATAATTCAATAATATTATTTATACCCAAAAATTTTTTATATAAACCTAAACTATCTAGGGTGCATTTTACCTAACATTGACTTTATAAAAAGACTGTTCTAAACTAAATTTATGTTGTGTACTTTAAAAAAGAATCCGATATTAATATTAGATAAAAAAATAGAGTTAAAAGTAATTGCCAAAATGATTCTGATTTTAGATATATATAAATAGAAGGAGTAGGAATGAAGAGAATAATAAAAAATGTATTTTGTAAAGATGAGGAGTTTTATAGTAGATTTTTCACAATAGCTATACCTGTTGCTATTCAAAGTTTTTTTGGTGCGGCTGTGAATTTGATTGACAATTTTATGGTGGGACAGTTGGGGGATGCAAGTGTTGCTTCTGTTGGACTTTCAAATCAATTTTATTTTATTTTGCATCTTATTATGTTTGCATTAAGCAGTGGAGGAGCAGTATTTTTAGCTCAATACTGGGGAAATCGGGACATAAAAAACATGAAAAAAATAATGGGGATAAGCTTAATTTTAACATTTTCAGTGGCTTTTTTATTTTTTCTCGCTGCTTTTATAAGACCGGATATTGTGTTATCTATTTTTTCTGAAGATTTTGAAGTTATAGAACTTGGAAGTAGCTACATTACTATTGTAAGTTTTAGCTACATTATAATACCATTTTCTTTGTGTTACGGCACTGCATCGAGAAATACCGGTAATATTAAATTGCCATTGATTGCCAATGCGATAGGCATTGCTTTAAATGCCGTATTGAACTACATATTAATATTTGGTAAGCTGGGATTTCCACAATTAGGAGTGGTAGGTGCAGGTTTGGGTACTACAATTGCAAGACTTATAGAGGTTGTTATTTTACTTTCGGTTATATACTTTAAAAAGCACATAATCGCAGCAAAGCCAAAAGAGTTATTTAATATATCATTAAGTCTTTTAAAACGTTTTATACTGACTTCTGGAGGATTAGTTATAAAGGATACTGTTTGGGTTTTAGGTGTTAGTACGTATATGGCTATTTATGCAAGAATGGCAACAGAAGCAGCAACAGCAATAAATATTGTTGACACCATAAGACGGCTTTTAACTGTGTTTTTTCACGGAGTTTCTAGTGCATGTCTCATTATGGTTGGAAATCAGATTGGAGCAAGGCTTTATGATAAAGCATATTTATATGCAAAAAGGTTTCTTAGCATTACCTTTTTAGGCAGTTTGGTTATATCTGCCGTAACTATATCGTCAAGATACTTGTTTCTTTTGCCTTATGATATTTCAGAACAGGCACATACATGGGCAGGAAATGTTCTTTTTATACTTGGGTTTGTACTTATTTTAGACTTGTTCAATATGGTTTGCATAATTGGAGTGCTAAGAAGTGGAGGAGATGTAAATTTTTGCTTAATTCTTGATGTTGTTTGTGTTTGGGTTATTGGCTTCCCAATGGCAATATTAGGGGCATATGTATTGAAGCTACCTTTAGAAGCGGTGTATGCTATGGTTATGTCTCAGGAGATATTTAAGTTTATAATGTGCTACAGGCGATTTAAATCAAAAAAATGGATTAATGATTTGGTTAATTAACCAGAAAGAGGGATGGTTTTTAAACTTAATAACACATATTAACAGGATTTACATTATACTTGTGTAGACATAAAATTGATTAGATGATAAAATATTAATATAAGCATGTTAATGAGTGAACAAGAATTTTCTTGGTGTAAAGTCTTTAAATATTAGCATGTTGGTTTTCTAATTAGTGTTTAAAATCTAAATCAATACCATTACAGGTTATCTAGTTGAGCACTTCATTTTGAGTTTTTTGTTTTGTAAAATTTAGTATCAACACATTTTTCACGTATGTATTAGTGGTTATTCGTGTACTATTATTTATATATTAGTTTGTTTTGAAGTAAAACTTGAAGTTAACGTACTTAAATAGTAAAATTAAAAATATATATTTAAAGAGATATTTGTAATTTAAGGGGAGAATGCGAATGAACCATAAAAGAAAGGTGTTAGTTATATTTGGTGGCAAGTCGGCAGAACATGAAATTTCAAGAATATCGGCAACTTCAATATTAAACAATATAGATGCTGATAAATTTGATATTTTTATGTTGGGAATAACAAAAGAAGGAGAATGGATTCCGTATAGTGGGCCGATTGAAAAAATTCCTTCTGGTGAATGGGAAGATTTAGCACGTAGAGAAAAAAGAGATTGTTTAGCTAAAGGGAATGTTTTACTTAATTCTATAATGGGTAATAGTATGGTAGAAGGTGACAGGACTATTGCAGATGATGAAAAGAATGGAATAGATGTTGTTTTTCCTGTTCTTCATGGCTACAATGGTGAAGATGGCACTATTCAGGGATTTCTTGAATTGGCAGGAATACCTTATGTAGGTTGTGGAGTTTTAAGCTCGGCACTTGGAATGGATAAGGTTTTTGCAAAAGTCATGTTTGAAAAGGTAAAAATACCACAAGCGGACTTTCTTTATTTTACAAGAAAAGAGATAAGCAAAGATATTTTGGATGTAGCACAAAAAACAGAGGACAAATTTGAGTATCCTGTTTTTGTAAAACCCTCTAATGCAGGGTCATCAGTAGGAGTTTCAAAAGCAGCTAATAGAGATGAATTGGTTAAAGCATTGAATTATGCTGCAAATTATGATAAAAAGGTAATGATTGAAGAGTTTATAAATGGAAGAGAAGTTGAATGTGCTGTGTTAGGAAATGACAATCCAATGGTGTCAACTGTTGGAGAAATAGTTCCAAGCAGTGAGTTTTATGATTACAGGGCAAAATATATTGACAATAAGTCTAAAATATTAATACCTGCTGATCTTCCAAAAGATACTAGGGAAGAAATAAGAAAATATGCAATTAAAGCATTTAAAGCATTAGACTGTAGTGGTCTTTCAAGAGTTGATTTTTTTGTTCACAAAGAAACTATGAAGGTGTTTATAAATGAAATAAACACAATGCCAGGCTTTACCGATATAAGTATGTACCCTGTTCTCTGGAAAGAGGCAGGTGTATCATATGGAGAACTTATTGAAAGGCTTATTGATTTAGCTTTAGAAAGATTTGAAGATAATATAAAAAAAGTTGATGCATAATTTCGTTTGTTTTAATTAGAAGTCTTGGAACGAAGTGAAAGACTTAATATTGAAGGGGCTCGATGCCCCGAGATTTTATTTAGAAGTCTTGGAACGAAGTGAAAGACTTAATATTGAAGGGGCTCGATGCCCCGAGATTTTATTTGGGGGAATTTACATGGATAATAGACCGATAGGTGTTTTTGACTCAGGATTGGGTGGATTAACTGTTTTAAATGAAATAAATAATTTGCTGTCTTTAGAGAGCATTGTTTATTTTGGAGATAGTGGAAGAGCACCATATGGGACTAAATCAGAAGAAACTGTTATAAAGTACACTTTTCAGGACATACGATTTCTTTTAAACCAAGACATAAAGATGATTGTAGTTGCCTGCAATACTGCCAGTGCATGCAGTCTTAAGTTGGTACGAAACAATTTTGATATACCAGTTGTTGAAGTTGTTCAACCAGGAGCTGTGGCTGCTGTAAATGCGACAAAAAATAAAAAAGTTGGAGTGATAGGTACAGTTGCCACAATTGGCAGTGGGGTATATGAAAAAGCAATAAAAAGCTTAGATCCAACTATTGAGGTTTACTCAAAGGCCTGTCCAATGTTTGTGCCGTTGGTGGAAGAAGGCTGGTGGAATAATGATATTGCGTACAAAATTGCACAGGAGTACATGAAGACATTAAAAGAACAGGATATAGACACACTGGTTTTAGGATGCACCCACTATCCTCTTTTGAAAAATACCATTTCAAAAGTTATGGGGGATGGTGTTAAGCTTATCAATTCAGCCCTAGAAGTTGCCAGGGTAGTAAAGGAGGTCATTGATGCAAAGAAAATTGAAAGAGACAATATGATTGCACCAGTGTATAGGTATTATACCAGTGACAGTATAAAAAAGTTTGAATCTCTTGGTAATTCCATTTTGAATGGGAAAATACATTCTGCTGAAAAAGTTGATATTGAGAGATATTAGAAGCATTACTTTGCAGCAAACAATGGGTGATAATAGTGAACATGCAAGCAGGAAAGTATTAAACTAAGAGGGTATGCACCCTTATCAAATGGAGGAGATACAATATGAATAAAAATGTTATTATTTCTGTAAAAGGGATTCAAACTTCAGGGAGCAAAAGCAAAAATACACTTGAATTAGTTACTGAAGGTAAATACTATAAAAAAGGTGAGAATTATTTTGTAACATATAAGGAAAGTAAGGTTACAGGCATGGAAGGAACCACGACAACTTTGAAAATCGCAGAAAATGGTATAGTAACCCTTATGAGATTTGGGTCAGTCAACACTCAATTTATATTTGAGCAGGGAGAGAAGCATATGTCATACTATGACACCAAGTATGGTACTTTTACAATAGAAGTAACTACAAATATTGTATCCGTTGATATTGATGACAAAGGTGGAGAGGTAAGGGTTGACTATCGATTAGATATAGATGATAATAAATCTGGACAAAATGATTTTCATATGTTTATAAGAGAGGCAGGGCAGTTTGATGACAAATATAGTGGAGACTATAAAGAAACAAATTGATAACGTAGTAAGAAGTGCTGTTTCAAAGGCTGTAAAAAAGGAAGAGCTTCCAAGCTTTGAAATAGAAGAGGTAACTGTGGAAACTCCAAAGGAAAAAACACATGGAGATTTTTCTACAAATATAGCGATGCAGACAGCTAAATTTGCAAAAAAGGCTCCAAGGCAGATTGCAGAAACTGTTGTTAATAATATGGAGTTTAGCAATACTTATGTTGAAAAAGTTGAAATTGCAGGACCTGGATTTATAAATTTTTATTTAAATAATAATTGGCTGTATGATTCGCTAAAAGAGGTACAAAAAAAGAGAAAAGAATATGGCAGAATAAATATAGGGAGCGGCCGGAAGGTTATGGTTGAGTTTGTTAGTGCAAACCCTACAGGGCCGCTCCATATGGGAAATGCTCGTGGTGGGGCATTAGGAGATTGTATAGCAAGTGTCCTTGAAAAAGCAGGATATGATGTTACGAGAGAGTTTTATGTGAATGATGCAGGAAATCAAATAGGGAAGTTTGGGATATCCCTTGAAGCAAGATACCTTCAGCTTTTAAAGGGAGAAAATGCTGTTGAGTTCCCTGAGGATGGATATCATGGAGATGATATAATAGATCACATGAAAAACTATGTTAAAGAACATGGGGACAAGCTTGTTGATGTTGGCAGCAGTGAGAGACAAAAGGCTCTTGTTGATTATGCTCTTCCTAAAAACATTGAAAGAATTAAAAAGGGTCTACAGGAGTATGGAGTGAACTTTGATGTTTGGTTTTCAGAACAGTCTCTTTATGACAGCGGTGAACTAAAAGAAACTCTTGACTACTTAAAAGAAAAAGGATATACAAAAGAGGATAAAGGAGCTCTTTGGTTTAAATCCAGTCTATTTGGAGCTGAAAAGGATGAAGTTATATTAAGAAATAATGGGGTTCCTACATATTTTCTTGCGGATATTGCATATCACAGAAGCAAGTTTTTGAAGAGGAAGTTTGACTGGGTAATAAATCTTTTAGGGGCTGATCACCATGGACATGTTTCTAGGATGAAATGTGCAGTAGAAGCTCTTGGAGTTAATCCGGACAAGCTCGATGTTGTCTTGTTTCAGTTGGTACGATTGTATAGAAATGGTGAAATAGCAAGAATGTCTAAAAGGACGGGAAAGGCAATATCATTAACTGACCTTTTAGAGGAAGTGGGAAGAGATGCAGCAAGGTTTTTCTTTAATACCAAAGCTTCTGGAAACCACCTAGATTTTGATTTAGATTTGGCAGTGAAAAAGTCAAATGAAAATCCTGTTTTTTATGTTCAGTATGCTCATGCAAGGATATGTAGTATGCTTAGACTTTTAGAAAGTGAAGGAGTAAGTGTTCCAGAAATAAATTCTGTAGATGTTCACTTGCTAGATAAAGAAGAAGAAATTGAGCTTTTAAGAAAGCTTTCCCAGTATCCAGAAGAAATAAAGCTGGCTGCTCAAACACTTGAGCCAAGTAGACTTACTCGCTATGTTTTAGATGTTGCAGCAGCATTTCATAGTTTTTATAATGCTTGTAGAGTAAAGGGTGAAAGAGAAGAGTTAATGAAAGCAAGGCTTTTATTGGTAGACAGTACAAAGGTTGTTATAGCAAATGTTTTAGAATTACTTAGTATTAATGCTCCAGAAAAAATGTAGAAATAGATAAATGTAAGAGGTTAAGGTTCTTTTGTCTGCTTTGTGCAGGCAAAGGAATTATCCTGTTTTTAGATTTTTAAATTTAAGTAAAGGATATACCTGAACTTTCATTTAATGTGGGGGGACAAATTCATGAGGATTCAGCTTAAAAAAGTAAATGTTAAAAATGAAGAAATTTCGCCTAAGGTACTTACTGCTGTTTTGTTTTCGCAGGTTGAGGATTTGCCCAAAGGTCATGTTTTAAAAGAAAGATATGTATATGACTATGAATTTGAGTTGATTTTATATAGTGACGGTGCTTCTATGATAATTGATGACAAACATTATAATATTAGAGAAGGGGATATTATTTATAGAAAGCCCGGTCAATATACCCAAGGTATTATGCCATACAGTTGCTATTTAATAGCTGTTGACATACTTAATAATACATATAAAGATCCTAGCAAATACTATGTGTATAATAATCAGGAGTTTCAAAATTATTGTGTTAATCCTATACTTGATAAAATCCCACAAATTTTTCAGCCTTTAAATAAAGAAAAAAGTCGTTACTTATTTGAATCAATATTCAAAGAGTTTGTTACGCCAACAGATGTATCAGATTTAAATCTTAAAACCAATGTTTTAAATCTAATATGTTATCTTTATCAGGATTCTACAGATCCTTTCAAAAACAATACAATTCCTATGTCCCATCATTTTGAGTCTCTTAAGGATGTTATTAAATATATTGAAAATAATATAGACAGTAAATTGATGCTTAGCGATTTTTCCAAGATTGCAAATTTAAGTCCAAGTCACTTTCATAAAGTTTTTACTAAAAATATAGGAATGACTCCCCATGAATTTATATTAAAGGTTAAGTTAAATAAGGCAAAGAAGCTTTTAGCAAAAACCTGTTCTCCAGTCTCTGATATTTCGCTTCAATGTGGCTTTGACAACACACCATACTTTTGCCACGTTTTCAAAAAAAATATAAATATGACCCCTTTAGAATTTAGAAAGAAGCATAGATATATGTAATTGCAAATAGTAATAAATTATTAATAAAAGATTTGTATAAATTAGCCGATATAGAAAATGGGATTACTTTTTTCCTCCTTAAAAATCAATAAAAGAGAGGCTATATGCCCATTATCTTTTAATTAGAAAGGTAGTGTTATATTTTGTACAGGAGAAGAAATTATATAAAAATATATATTATGTTATTTATTTGCCTATTACTGTTTTCCACTGCTTTATACTCTCAAGAAGTGCCCCAAAGGGTATTTGAGGGAACTGATAACGCGTCAACAGTTTTGAATAATATTGACTTTGACGATGTTAGAAATTCTGGAACTTGGGGCACAGAGGCTATTTATGAAGTTAGTGCATTGGGAATGATAAAGGGATATGGAAACAGAATTTTTGGGCGCACAAACAATGTAACAAAAGAAGAGGCAATAGCCATAATTTACAGGGCAGTAGGAAGAGAAGAAGAGGCTCAGAGAATGGCTGAAATGCTGGATAATCAAAGAATAGAGGAAGATAGGGAGGAAAGTGCACTCAGAATGTGGTCAGACGGCTATTTGAGACTGGCGGCAGAAGATGGATTAATAGATTGGCAAGATTATGAAGATGCAATAAATTTACAAGAAGATGAAGTTTTAGAAGAGGGCTTTTTGCGTAATGGTGCTGCAACAAGGCAGGAAGTCGCACAGTGGATGGTTATGGCTCTTCAAATTGAACCTGTCTATGAGCAACAGGAAATATTTAATAGCTTTTCTGATTGGACAGTTGCTGATCCTCATAAGGTGCCTTATATAGAGGCAGCATTAGTGAATAATATTATGAGTGGAATGGGAAACGGATATTTTAGACCTCTTGGTTCAATTACAAGAGAACAGATGGCTCAGATAGTAAAGAACTCATCTTCCGTTATATATCCTGTTTTAGAATATGAAAAGAAAATAGGTACTGTAGAAAATATAAGTGATTCAAGAAATTTTACTGAAGGAGGGGATGTTGTAGAGAATATATTTAGCATAAGAAACAGCGATGGTAATCTTCATCACATAGTCAGCAAATTTTCAAATGAAAGAGGAAATATAAATGAACAGAGTGGAGTGCCTTTAGGAGGTCAGGATATTGACCTGATTGTTTACAGGGACGGAGTGATTGGAAATAGCAGTCTTCTTGTAGAGGGAGACAGGATTGAGTACATTATTTCACCAGAGGAGAGAGTAAAATTTATAAGTGTTATTTCAAATACATCAGATACAAATTATGTAGTCGGTAAGATAAATAGCGTTGATAATGGAGAAGTTAACATATCAAAAATTTTTGATTTAAATTATCCTACTGTGGATATTGAAAGTAGAAATTTTTCTTTTGATACAGACGGAAGAGATGTTGATATAACCTATGTTTTAAGTAGTAATGCAGAAGTTTTTGTTGATGGCAGAATAGGCGAAGCTGAAAATATTCAAAAAGGTGAAGATGCAATCCTTTCTGTTAGGGATAATATAGTTACAGGGATAAAAACAATAGAATTAAGATTTAGAGAGCAAGGTATTTTAAATGGAATTGTGGAAGAAAACAATCCCCATTTAGGATATATAACACTTTATAATGATTCAGATTATCACTTGGAAAAATCTCCTTTAGAGAGAATTGATTTTCTTAAAACGTACAATTATTCAAATCCAAAAGATATTCAAGTGTTGAGAAATGGAAGAGAAGCGGATATTGAAGATATACAGGCAGGGGATACGGCATATATTAAGCTTGATGATGATAATATAGAAATAATAAGTGCTGTAGATAATTACAGGGCTAAATATGGAAAAATCATATCAAAAAGATCTGATAATATAGTTGTAATGTATGATGATGGAATGCAGCAAGTATTGGAAATAGATGACCCCCTTATTGTATTAAATAAGAGAGTTACTGATTATGATACACTTAAAGAAGGGGACAGAGTAAAGCTTATCTTAAATATTACTGACAAATTTACTGATGTAAAACAAATTACAATTGATGGAACCGGGCATCATATTGCAAATATATATAAAGGAATAGTAGATGGTTTAGATTATGTTACAGGAAGGCTTATAGTAAGAAATTTAGAGGTTTTTCAAAATGGAAGATGGTTGAGAACAGAGCAAAAAGGCTTTTATTCCATGGAATTGGATGAAAACAATAACTTTATTTACAATGACAAAAACTTAAATGAGTATGATGTAGAAAAATTATTTAAGGATAGGGAAGCATATATAGCTGTCAAAGAGGATTTTGGAAGAAATGAAAAAGCTGTAGCCGTTTCCTTTAGAAATTCTAACGACAGTGAAGCAGGAATTTTTGATGATTCCATAACAAATACTACATCTGATGGGTTTATGTTAGAGAGCGAATACAGGAATGTAAAATACAATAATGGAACGATAATTATAAAAGACAATAGACTTGTTTCAGCAAATAGCATATCTGAAGAAGATATGGCATATGTAGTTGCAAACAGAAGATATGAAGATGGAGAATACTATGCAGGTGTTATTGCGATAAATGACAGGTTTGATCCAGATTTTATTGATATTTATCGTGGGAGGATAGCTGATATAGACACAAATAACAGTGTAGCTGTTGAGTCTTTTTCTAGACTGGATGGGTTGGATTGGGAATTTTTCAATACACCTAAGACATTTTTGCTTACATATGATACTAAAATTGTGGATGATGAAGGTATAATTGGACAGAGAAACTTTTTGGATTTTGGAGAGTCAAGCTTTAAAGACAGAACTGTGTATATACTTGCAGATGAAACAGATGCAGTACTTATAACCACTGCACCTTACGGAAATAAAAATATAAGAGGTGAAATTTATGATATAATGGCTGAAAATGCAGTAAATGAAGAAGGTGAAGAGTTAGAGCCACAAGACCCCCATGGTTTTATGCTGATTGATGTCAAAGAATATGATTCTTCATCCTTTATGTGGGAAGATGAGGAAAACACAACTCTTAATATTTTAGATACCAGCATTATTTTAAAGGATAACAGCATTGCACAACCTTCAGATTTAAAAAAAGGTGACAGAGTGAGGGTAATAAAAAGTGAAGGAAACGATAGTGAAGATGCATATATTATACTTGTGGAGTAATTGTCAATTTAAAAGTATAAAATCTAAAAGTATAAAATCTAAAGAGGAGATGCAATATGCTTAAAAAACTAATGAATATTATTTTGTTAACAGCGTTAATATTTACAGCAATGCAAACGTTTGTATATGCTAGAATGGGGGATTCAGGTTATGAAGGAGGTATCTCATCTGGAGAAGCTCCGGGTAGAACAGTTTTTGATTATAAAGAGGTGGTATTCATAACAGGTGAACCTATGCTTTTTGAAGGAACTCTTACAATTACTAAAAATGTAAGACAGGACAATACTACAGGTGAAAATGTTATAACTTCAAATTACACTTACAGGCTTAATAATTTTGAAAATTCTGCAACTTTAAATAGAACTTTGTCTTATGAAACGGTGCTAAACGAAAAGAAAAATGGTCAGACAATTGAAGAAACAATTTTAAATGATGGGTATAGTGAAACAATAAGAATTGAGAACGAAACGTATAGACTTGAAAACTATGATTATACCAGAACAAATATTAAACATTCAAATCCTGCTGTTGATTATTATGCAGGCAATATGTGGGGAAGAAAGACTTACCAAGAGGGAAATGGAGCTAATGGAGCTACTGTTACAGTGGATGTGACAGGGGAATTTTATGGATATAACCAGTACTGGGGTACAACTGAAACTCAGACATTGGACTATGTTATTCAAAGTCAAAACAGGGCAGGAGAATTTACAGACAAGTGGGGAGGAACTGCAAGCGTAAATCTATCGTCCACAACAAGTCAAAATATGAGATATGTTAAAAATAAACCAGAGACAATAAGTTTTGAAGGAGGATTTGTACAAACCCAGCATAATAACAGTGTGCTTCGATATACTTCAAGTCTTCCTGAATTTGATTTAGAAGGTATGTCCACAGATAGAATAGTTGAAGAAAAAGACAGCTTACAGATTGAAACATTTCCTGCAAGCAAAAGACTTATGATTCCTGATATAAATCATTTGAGAGGACATTGGGCGCATGAAGATATAATGGCACTTTATAGCCTTGAGGTATTTAATGATGATGCTTCTAAGTTTAACCCGAGGGATGTTATGACTAGGGCAGAATTCGCAGATGCTATTATACATGCAGCCAGAGAAGTTCCAGAAGATCCAGCACTGATTAATCCAAGGGCAAACAGAAGAATTAACAACAATGATGAGGAAGAAGTAGCTCAAAGCTTTTTTGATGTGCTTCCTGATGATAAATATTATGACAGCATAAATAGTGCATTTAACAGAGGAATAATAAGTGGAAGAGGAGATGGAAGGTTTTATCCTGAAGATTATCTTACTACAGCAGATGCAATAACTATTCTTATTAGTACTTTAGGGTTAGCAGGTCTTGCACCAACTGGAGGTGCAGCTACTACATTCAGAGACAATAGTGATATCCCAGGATATGCAAGGGATTCAGTTTATGCTGCTCAAAGAATTGGTCTAATAGTAGGAGATGATAGAGGATATTTAAAGCCAATGGAGTATATTACTAAAGGTAGGGCTGCGGTTATAATTAATAAATATATAGATTATATGAGAGATGATTTAAATAAGGACTACAGAGAAAGAATAATAAATTATTAGTGAGTAAAAAAAGGAGGAGTTGTGTGGAGTCTTGAAGATAGACTATTATTTTTGACAGAAAAAAAAGGGGGATATTCATGAAAAAAATTAAATTAATATTGTCAATTACAATGGTATTTTGTTTTTTGGCGACAGGTATAAGTTTTGCACAGGAAGAGTTAAAAGATTTAGATTATTTAGAAAGCGTTATAGAAATGATAGAGGATAATTATAGTGGAGATATATATAGAGAAGAGCTTTTAGAAGGAGCCTTAAAAGGTATGTTTGATACTATGGATGATTACACTACATACTATACAAAGGAAGAAGCAGATGATTATTTAAATGATATGGATGGTTCTTATAAGGGAATAGGAATTATGTTTTCTAGAGTTAGTAGAGGAATAATAGTTTTAAAAGTATTTGAATCATCACCGGCAGAAAGTTCAGGAATTAAAGAGGGAGATATTATTAAAGAGGTAGATGGTGTTGATATTTCAGATAAATCTGATGAACAAGTAGCCACGATGATAAGAGGAGAAGAAGGAACAACGGTATCATTAGAGATAATGAGAAAAGATGATACTCGATTGATAGAAGTTGAAAGAAGGGAGATAAAAATAGAGCCTGGTGAATACAAAATAGAAAATTATATTGGATATATAAAACTTGAAGTGTTTAACGCAAATACAGAAGGGTTTATTAATGAAGCTCTAGAAGAAATGGATAATAACAATATTGACAAAATTATACTTGATTTAAGAAATAATCCTGGCGGAGAAGTGGGGCAGGCCATTGCAGTTGCCAAAAAATTTGTACCTGCAGGTCTTATTACAAGGTTGGAGTTTGAATCTGAGTCTATGTATGATCAAGTGTATAATTCAAGATTAATAAATTTAAAGTATGACGTGGTGGTACTTGTAAATGAAATGAGTGCTAGTGCATCTGAAATACTGGCTGGAGCCATACAGGACAAAGGAGCTGGTATGTTGATTGGAACAAAAACATTTGGGAAGGCAAAGGTTCAAAGTATTTTTCCCATCATTACTCCTGAAGCACATGAAAAATACAAAAAGGAGTTTGGGGAAAGTTTTATAAATGGTTATGACCTTTTAGTTGAGCATAAAGTACATCCTTTAGATGATGAAATAATAGGTTGGACAAAAATGACAACAGGCAGGTATTATACTCCAAAGGGAAGAATGATAGATGGAAAAGGTTTAGAGCCAGATATGTTTGTAGATAATATAATAAAAGGTGTTGATGTGAGGAATATAAGCCAGTTGAATAAAATAGATAAACCAGACTTAGGTGAAGAGAGCATTGATGTGTATAATGCAAAAAAGATTTTAACTATAAGCGGGTATGAAGTTGGTAATATGGATATGACTATGGATAAAACAACTTTTAATTCTATTGCCGAATTTCAAAAAGATGAAGGACTTTATCCGTATGGTGTGTTGGATTTTTCAACTCAGGAGGCTTTAAATGAAAAGTTTCATAGAATTTTACCTGAACCGGACATTCAGTATTATAAAGCAGTAGAAATATTATCAAAGCACTAAAGTAAATTCACAAGCAAATACCAGTATTTGGCAGAGTCAAAGTTTCCGAGCTTTTAAAGAGCTAAACCTTTGACTCTGATTTTCAATCTCTAACCTCTAACCTCTAATCTCTAACCTCTAACCTCTAATTTCTAACCTCCAGCAAAAGTATATATGATTTTTCATTATAAGGAGAGTAATTAAAATCTCCATAAAACTTGTAGGTCTTAAACCCTGCGTTTAACAGGATATTTTCAAATTCTAGGCTCTTTATTGGAAGCAGTTCTATGGAATTTCTATAAACCCCTTCTTTAACTTTTAGTTTGGTATTGAAGTTTATTATGTTTTTATCTTTTGAAAATTCATATTTTCTTTCAAATTCAAGTCCTATATCTTTATTTTCTATCTTAGGAAGTTCAGTTACACCAAAATTTATTATTCTGTCGTAATTTATTATTTGTAAAACTAAAGAACCATTTTTATTTAGAAGACTTTTCATTTGTCTTAATACGTCTGTTATTTCTTCTATGCTGTTTAAATGAACAATTGAATTTCCAATACAAAATATTAAGTGATATTTAAGAGGTGAAATATTTATAATTTCTCTCATATCACATATATAACTTTTTATATTAAGTTTTTCTTTTTGTGCTTTTTGGCGTAATTTTTCTATCATTTCTTTTGTAGAATCAATGGCGGTAACGTCATACCCAGCTTTTGCAAGCTCAATAGAGTAGTTTCCTGAACCGCATGCAACATCAAGGACAGTTTTTTGATCTTTTGTAAGTAAGTTTTGCAAAAATAACATCTGTGCCTTATTTGCAGGAAAGATATAGTCATAGTATTTACTTATCTCATCATAAAAACCCATTATATCACCTTTATCCCATATTCTAAAAGTACAGTTTTAAATCGGGTATATATATTAAATGCTTCTAGTATCCCCTAGCATTAAAACTTAACTAAGGGGAGTGCTGCCTGATTATTTACTGTCAGAAAAAAATCAAATGTTTAATATCAGAAATATCCTTATCTTTTCGTATATAATTCGCAATTGTGTTTCCAGTTTTTACATCACCGAAAAAAATCATTCCTTTAACCTTATTATCTTTTAAAATTATTTTTTTATATACGTTAGAATGTTTGTCAAAGTTTACCGCTATCTCAAAATCTTTTTCATCAGGTTTTACAAGACCCATTGAAATAAGAGGTACATCTCTTAATCTTACAGCATTATTGGCAGCTTCAGAATTTGAAAATTCTTTTAATTGGCCAACCATGTTAAATGCGGCACATTTCCCTTGAGCTAGAGCGTTAGCCCATATATATCTGGAAGCATAGCCATTTGATTGATTAATTGCAAGTTCTGCAATATCTCCAGCTGCATAAATATCTTTAACTGATGATTCCAAATATTGATTTACAATTATTCCTCTCTGGCACTTAATTCCTGTTCCCTTCACGATATCAAGATCTGGTCTTGTTCCTATAGCAATAATAAGCATATGGTAATTTAATTTTTCACCATCTGAAAATTCTAAGAAATTTTCTTTTTTAGAATTTATCGAGTTAATATTTTTAGAAAGTAAAATATTTATGCCATCTTTTTGGATTCGTTTTGCAAGAATTTCTGCACATGTTTTATCAAGATGTTGGGGAAGCATAGAATTTTCTCTTTCAACAATAGTGACATTCATTCCAAGACGTTTCAATCCATAAGCAGTTTCAATACCTGTAAGGCCTCCACCAATGATTACTGCATTTTTCCCTTTAGATGCCTTGTTTTTCATAACATCTGCATCGTTGATAGAATTTATAGTAAGGTAGTTTGAGTTTTCCACGCCATTAATTTTAGGAATTACAGGCTTAGCACCAGTTGCTAAGAGAAGTTTATCATACTTTACGCTGACTTGATCAGCAAGTTTTATACATTTGCTTACAACATCAATATTATCAAGTTTTTGATTTAGCATAAGACGTATTCTATTATCTTTATAATTTTTAAAATCTCTCAAAAAAAGCTTTTCTTTGGTTAATTTGCCCCCTACATAATCGGGAAGTAAAAATTTAGTGTATACAGGTACATTTTCAGTGCTAATTATGGTTATTTCACTTGAGTTATCTAAGTTTCTAATCTTTTCTGCAGCCGAAAATCCTGCAGCACCATTGCCAAGAATTACGTAACGCAAAACATCACCTCATTTTTGGTATTATCTTTAAGTATAATATATACCACATCAAAAAAACATAGAAACAAAAAATGCATTAATTCTAAAGCTATATACTCATAAGCGGCGTTATTCTTTAAAGGGCTTTAAAGACATTTAAACAGGGCAACCCTTGTAGAGATGCCCTGTAAATAATGTAAAGAAGAACATTACAGAAACTAAAATTTTGTAGTTTAGAGTCTGTAAATATTTATATATACCTAGAAATTGTTTTTCTCAGCCCATTTTGCTGCAGTCCTAACTGCGTCTTGGTGATTTGTATCAACTCGGTTTGTGCCGTGAGTTCTACTGTTTAAGAAATGAATATCAAACACACCATCCATATCGTTGCCCTTTACTGCATCAAGATTGTACCCTGGGCCGAATCCTCCACTTCTTGATTGTACATATGCATTTGCAGGCAAGTCATCGACACCTGCATGGGGCATGCCCGCCATAGAAGCTGCCATTTTACGTCCATTAACATTAACAATAATAGGTCTTCTTGCCCAACTCCATGAACCGCCATAAATCTCTAGCATTATCCTTGTATCTTCTGCTGTAAGTGTCTCCACGTCTGCGTGGTTATAGCCATATGTTCTTTTTATATTAAATGTGCGCCCTGTCCCAATGTCATAAACTTCTGCTGTACTGCCTATTTTTAAAATATTTTCTGCTCCTCCAAACCATGAAACTAAATAATTAGTTCTTGTAGTAGACCTTGTAGCTGTTTGAGATGCAGTGCTAGCATCAGCACTTGTCCCCTGTGAAAGTCTGTTTATTACAGACATTGTATCAGGGCCGGCAATGCCATCTTGTGCAATTCCATTATCAGCCTGAAGTCCTATTACAGCACTTTTAGTAAGAGTTCCAAAGTATCCCGTAGGATTTACGTGTAAGTACCCCAGTGATTTTAAATCTTGTTGTAAAGCTGTAACGCTGGATCCTCTCATACCTTCTCTTAATAGGTCGTTACTGCTCGATCTTGTAGCACTGGTCTGTTCATTTAGCAATCTGTTTATTATAGAAAATGTTATAGGGCCTGCAATTCCATCTTGCTCAGCTCCGTGCTCGCTCTGTAGTCTTACTACAGCTGCTTTTGTAAGAGAGCCATAATAGCCTGTAGGATTTACATTTAAATATCCTAAGGTATTTAAGTCTCTTTGAAGTTCTGAAACATTATTTCCAGTCATACCCTCTCTAAGCAAGCTAGATTGAGCTGAAGCAGACAAAGTACTAACAGAAAAGCTAAAAATTAAAACAGATAATACCACTACAAATAGAACAGATTTTTTTAACATTGAAAATAATCCCCCCTCTTTTGTGTTTTTGCTTACGAGTTTAAATAGTAAGTTTTTTCTTTTGTAAGATAAGATTTGACCTCACATTTTTACCTCGTTTCCCCAATTAGTGTGGTTTGGAGAATTCAGCAACACCATTGTATCATTTTACGCCTGTATAATAAACACAAAAAATATGTATTTATCTATTAACTCATGTATATATTTCATAGGCGAAACAAGCTTATGCGTATATTTTATAAAATTATTAGATAGAAGTAAAGTATAATTGGCAAAATAAACATAAATTTTTACCTTAATAATAAAGGATTTTTTTGAGTTTTATTGAATATAATAATTTATAGCTTGGCTAAAATAATATATTTATTTCCTATTTATCCACTAAGCAATGCCTTAGAAATAATGCCCTATTTTTAAGGACAAAATCCCAATGATTTAACGGGTTTTGGACGATGAGAATGGGAGTTATTTCTTAGCCGTTATTAAGCAATAAAACTTATATCCTTGATTATATGAATGTAATAATTGTAAGGTTAAAAAAATGTTTTGCTATTTATTTAAAAAGATGGCGATGCTAGGTGCAAGACGGAGATGTGATGCAAAATTATAACAAAAATGGTTTTTGTAAATCCTAGTCTATCTAAAGGTTATAAGAGGAATTCTGGTTTATAGAAGGTGGAGTTTTGGGATAAGATAAAATTAAGAATTTATGTAGTTATACTGGATTTGATAAAGAACAGAAAAGTGAAAGGATGAGCTTTAAAATGAAAGCTGTAATCATGGCAGGTGGAGAAGGTTCAAGGTTAAGGCCGCTTACTTGTGATATGCCTAAACCTTTAGTTCCTGTGATGAATGCTCCTATTATGGAACATATTATTAATCTTTTAAAATCACATGGAATTACAGAAATAGGTGTTACTTTAATGTATCTACCACAAAAAATTAAAGACTATTTTGGTAATGGTTCTAATTTTGGAGTAAATCTTCATTACTTTACTGAAGACATTCCGCTGGGGACAGCTGGAAGTGTAAAAAATGCTGAAGAGTTTTTAGATGAAACATTTATCGTAATTAGTGGAGATTCTCTTACTAATATGGATATTACAAAGGCGATTAAATTTCACAAAATGAAAAAGTCATTATCTACGCTTGTCCTTACAAGAGTCGATGTTCCCTTAGAATATGGTGTTGTTATAACAAATAAAGATGGCAATATTGAAGGCTTTTTAGAAAAACCAAGCTGGGGAGAAGTTTTTAGTGATACTGTTAATACAGGAACCTATATTTTAGAACCTAAAGTTTTAAAGTATCTCAAAAAAGATACCAAAGTAGATTTTAGCAAGGATTTATTCCCGATGCTTTTGAGAAAAAAAGAGCCTATTTTTGGATATATAATGGATGATTATTGGTGTGATATAGGGGATCTTCATGCATATCTCCAAGCTCATTATGATGTTTTAGAAAAAAAGATTAATCTTAATATAAATGCAACAGAAATAAAGCCGGGGGTGCTAGTGGGAAGTGGAACTACCATTAATCCAAGTGCTACCATTAATCCACCTTGTCTAATAGGTGAAAACTGTAAGATTGGCAAAGGTGCTGTAGTTGATAGCTTAAGCACAATAGGCAATAATAATGTTATTGAAGATGATGTTTCTTTAAAGAGAAGTGTTGTCTGGGATGGCAATTATGTAGAACATGGTTCTCAAATTAGAGGAGCCATATTGTGCAATAAATCTAACCTTAAACATTATGTTCATGTTTACGAAAATGCAGTGGTGGGAGACAGTTCTACAATTAATGAAAGAGTAATTATAAAACCTAATGTTAAAATATGGCCTCAAAAAACTGTTGAGCCTTTGGCAGTGGTGGATAGAAATATAATTTGGGGTTCAAAACATTCTAGAGGTGTTTTTGGGGAAAATGGTCTGTCAGGTATAATTAATGTGGACATATCTCCAGAATTTGCCACTAGATTAGGAGCTGCTTATGGTTCAACTTTAAAAAAGGGTTCAAAAGTTGTTGTTAGTTCAACCACATCAAGTTCAGCAAGAATGTTTAAGCATGCTTTTATATCAGGTATTTTGTCGGTAGGTGTTGAGGTTTTTAACTTAAGTAGCCTTCTTACTCCAATATCACGGCATGCGATAAGTTTTTTGTCGGTAGAAGGTGGAATACATATAAAGATTAGTGATGATAATCCAAACAAATTAAAAGTTGACTTTATGGATGCTAAGGGTGCAAGTATAAGCAGAGTAATGGAAAGAAAAATTGAAAATTCTTTTTTCCGTGAAGATTTTAAGCGGTGTTCAGGAGAAGAAATCAGCCGACTTAACAATATAACTGATTTTAAAAACTATTATGTAAGATCTATTTTAAATGAGGTAGATGTGGAAACTATAAGAGAAAATCCGCCTAAACTGTGCATTGTTTCTCCTTCTGATTTTGTAATATCTATTGTGGTACCTATGTTAACAGATTTAGGATGTAAAGTTGCCAGCTTTTCTTCTGCAAATTTAAGTGAACACACTGCAATTGTAGATGAGATAAACAGCAGTGGTGCAAGTTTTGCAGCTTTTATAGACAGTAATGGAGAGGCACTTGCTCTTATAGACAAGTATGGCAATGTTGTAGAAGATGATTTATTTATCGCACTGACATCTTTAATTACATTTAGAGTGTCTCCAAATTCTAAGGTTGCTGTACCTATTACTGCACCATCTGTAATTGAAGATATAGCGGATAAATTTGATGGGAAAATAGTCAGAACAAAAACTTCTCCTCAGGCAGTAATGGAACAGATGCTAAATTATAATTTATTTAAAAACAGAAAAAATATGAACCAATTCCTGCTCAATTTCGATGCATTAGCTGGTCTTGTAAAGATAATTGAGTACTTGTGTATAGAAGATACGACTTTGACAGAATCTCTTAATGAAATTCCAGAGTTCCATTTGAGCAAGAAAAAAATCTTCTGTCCATGGGAGTTAAAGGGACGTGTTATGAGAACTCTAATAACTGAAAAAAATGGTGAAAAGGTTGAATTGTTAGACGGGGTTAAGTTTATCTTTGAAAATGGATGGGTGCTTGTATTGCCAGATGCTGATATGCCTCTTTGTAGAGTTTATTCAGAAGGAGACAATCCTGAAATTGCAGAGGAAATTTCTGAAAAATATTTAGAAAAAATAAAGGTAATTATAAATTCAGAAAAATAGAACATAAATTTATGATATAATTTTAAAAAATTGTTTTTTTAAAGGGGTAATTATGATAACTACAGTTGCGTTAAATCCTGCTGTTGATAAAATATATTTCATTGAAGATTTTAAATCTGGAAAAATGTTTAGAGCAGGTGAGCCTGTGAAATCTGCAGGCGGTAAAGGAATAAATGTTGCAAGAGTGGTCAAAATACTTGATGAAAAAGTATTAACTACAGGGTTTAAAGGTGGTCAAGAAGGCGATTGGATTGAAAACCAAATGACAGACCTTGGTGTTAGCGTGAATTTTGTTGAGGTAAAAGGGGAAACAAGGACAAATATCAATATAATAGATAAAAAAAATAAAACTGAAACAGAAATTTTAGAAAAAGGCTTTTCTGTTACTTCAAAAGATTTAGATAAATTTCTTATAAATTTTAATGAAATAATAAAATGTACTGAAGTTCTTGTTTTATCTGGTGGACTTCCAAATGGATGTCCTAAGGATTTTTATGCCCTGATTATTGAAAATGCCAAGCAAGAAAACATACCGGTAATTCTTGATACAAGTGGTGAAGTTTTAAAAGAAGGTGCTAAAGCGAAGCCCTATATGATAAAACCGAACATTAGAGAATTGCAGATTTTAGCAGCAAAAAAAATTGACACTGTTGATTTAATATTAAAAGTATGTGGTGAAATTATTGCAGATGGAATAAAAGTAGTAATAGTATCTTTAGGTGAAAAAGGTGCTGTTTTAGTGACAGAAAAGGAAGCTTTCCTAGCAGAGGTTCCTGATATAGAGGTTATAAATACAGTTGGTTCAGGTGATTCTTTAGTTGCAGGATTTGCTACAGGGCTTAAAAAAGGGTATAGTTTAAAAGAGGCTTTAAGGCTTGCAATGGCATGTGGTGTAAATAATGCACAGTACATAAATGTTGGAATGGTTGATAGACAAGAAGTTTATGAATTAACAAAAGGTATAAATATTAAAAAATTATCTACATGATATACTAAGCAATGTCTAAGAAATAATATCCGATTTTCATTGTCCAAAACCCGTTAAATCATTGGGATTTTGTTCTTGAGAATACAAAGTTATTTCTAAGACATGTTAAAACAAGGGAGGATTTTAATGGCGGATATTAGTTCAATACTCATTAAAGAGTTTAAACTAAAACCTTTTCAATTGGAAAACACAATTAAATTAATAGATGATGGTAACACAATACCTTTCATTGCTAGATACAGAAAAGAAATGACTGGCGAGTTGGATGATCAGGTTTTAAGAGAATTTCATGAAAGATTAGTTTATTTGAGAAATCTCGAAGAGAGGAAGGAAGAAGTTAAGCGATTAATTGACGAGCAGGGAAATCTTACACAGGATATAGAGAAGAACCTTTTAAAAGCTGTGACCTTGCAAGAAATTGATGATATATATAGACCATTTAGACCAAAGAGAAGAACTAGAGCCACAGTTGCAAAAGAAAAAGGTCTTGAACCACTGGCAAATATTATATTTGATCAAGGTGATTTAAATGCAGATGTTGATGATGTTGCAAAGACTTTTATAGACGATGAAAAGGGAGTAAATTCAGTTGAAGATGTACTAAAGGGTGCAATGGATATAATTGCAGAGGAAATTTCGGATAATCCAAAATTTAGAAAGGATATAAGAAAGATATTTATACAATCAGGTTTGATTGTATCAAAATCAAAAAAAGAAGAGGATTCTGTTTACAGGATGTATTATGATTTTTCAGAGTCTGTATCTAAAATTGCAAGGCACAGGATTCTTGCCCTAAACAGAGGGGAGAAAGAAGATTTTTTACAGGTAAAATTAGATGTGCCTGAAGAAAAAGTGATTAACTATTTAAAAGGAAATGTTATAAAAAAACCAGCAGTGCCTGTTTCTAAGTATGTTGAAGAGGCTTTGGAAGATTCATATAATCGCTTAATATTTCCCTCAGTTGAGAGAGAAGTGAGAAATGAGCTTACTGAAACTGCTCAAGAACAGGCCATGAAGGTTTTTGCTTTAAACTTAAAAAATCTTTTGCTTCAGCCTCCAGTAAAGGGAAGAACAGTAATGGGGCTTGACCCAGCCTATAGAACAGGTTGTAAAATTGCTGTGGTTGACGATACCGGCAAAGTTTTAGATGTGGCTGTGGTTTATCCCACACCTCCACAAAACAAGACTAAAGAGGCAAAAGAGATTGTATCCGGTCTAATAGATAAACACAATGTGGACTTGATTTCTATTGGAAATGGAACTGCTTCAAAGGAGTCGGAAATTTTTGTTGCAGATCTTATAAAGCAACTGGACAGAAAAGTATATTATATGGTAGTCAGTGAATCAGGTGCATCTGTCTACTCGGCTTCAAAGCTTGCAGCAGAAGAATTTCCTGAATATGATGTTTCGCTAAGAAGTGCTGTGTCAATTGCAAGGAGACTGCAAGATCCTTTGGCAGAACTTGTGAAGATAGATCCAAAGGCAATAGGGGTTGGACAATACCAGCATGACATGAATCAAAAAAGACTGGGAGAAGAATTGAAGGGAGTGGTGGAGGATTGTGTAAACAGCGTTGGAGTAGATTTAAATACAGCGTCTAGTTCTCTTTTATCCTATGTTTCAGGTGTTAACTCAGCTGTTGCCAAAAATATAGTTGAGTACAGAGCGACTAATGGCAAATTTAAAAACAGAAAAGAATTAAAAAAAGTAAAAAAACTTGGAGATAAAGCATATGAGCAATGTGCAGGTTTTTTAAGGATACAGGATGGTGACAATGTTTTAGACAATACTTCAGTACATCCAGAATCGTACGAGTCAGCCAAAAAACTTATTGATAAAATGGGCTATACTCTAAAAGATGTAAAAGAAAAAAAGCTTACAAAATTTAATACAGAAGTAGATAAAAGAAGTGTATCCAGTATAGCAGATGAGATAGGAGTAGGTGTGCCCACTCTTAGAGATATAATAAATGAGCTTTTAAAACCTGGAAGAGATCCAAGAGACGAACTTCCAAAGCCAATACTTTTAACAGATGTACTTGACATTAAAGATTTAAAACCTGGCATGGAATTAACAGGTACTGTAAGAAATGTTGCGGATTTTGGAGCTTTTGTTGATATAGGAGTTCATCAGGACGGTTTAGTTCATATATCACAATTAAGTGACAGATATGTTAAAAATCCAATGGAAGTAGTATCTGTAGGTGATATAGTAAAGGTAAAAATATTAGAGGTTGATGCAAAAAGAAATAGAATATCACTGTCTATGAAGCAGTAGATAAGAGATGGGGGAGAATTTACGACATTGATTGCAGCTGCCACTAGTATATGTTATAATTAGTTTGGTTTTTTACTTAGAGAAATATCAGGGGAGATTTTTTATGAAAAAATTACTTATTGCAATTAAACCGTTTTTAAAGAGGTATGATTTACTTATAATTTTTGGTTTAATAACATTAATTTATTGTATTATTGAGTATTATTTTTTCTTTCCATTTGTTTTAGGTATGTCTGTACTTAGAAGTGGGAATGTACTGGATAATATGATGTATGTTATTCAGTTTGCATTTAAATATTTGTTTCAAATTGAATATTTAATATATGGACTTATTGGTATTGTGGTATCTGGATTTTTAATGGGCTTTATATCTTCGGGACTTTTTCATTCTTTAAATAATTTTTTGTCCAAAAAATCTAAAGCAGAGAAAGGAATCTTAAATGCTGAATTTTTAAAAAGTCAATATTTAAAAGGTGTAAAACAGCATTTTTGGAGAATGTCATTTATATCTGCAGCTACAATACTTTATACTATATTATTTGTTGCCTTTATGGTGGTGGTATCAATTCCTGCTATAGCACTTTTGAGAGGGCAAATAGAAGGGGAATTTGACTTTTTAGGTTTGGCTGTTTTATTTACAATAATTACAGCGATTGTTTTGTTTTTTGGATTTATGTTTTTTAGGATATATATGCTATTTTGGTATCCAGCAGCATTTAGTTTTAAGGGTAAAATTTTTGCAATCGGAAAAAAAGCTGCGGACACTTTTTTCTGGAAAGTTGTTGCCTTTTTGATGGTATTTGATGTGGTTTTTTGTTCTTTTCAATTACTGCTTATGTATTTAAATTCCCTTATGGCTGGAGGTCAGGGCATGGGAATTTTAAGATTTTTGGTTTTGATTTTATTAAATTGGATTATTAAGACGGTATTATTTATCCTGTTAACAGTATTTATATTTTCAAGATTTTTGTTGTTTAAAAAAAGGGTAGTTAAAAAAGAAAGTTGAAAGATTAAAAAAAGGGGCTTAAGTGCCCCTTTTTTAATGGCTAAGAAAGTGCATTGCTTTCTGGCATCAAAAAAGTCTACCGAAAGGCTGTACTTTAAAGGATTACCCTAGCCTTAAATCGGCGAAGCCGACTTTTTTACATAAAGTCTTGGGAAGCATTGAAATACTTTATATGAAAGGCTCTTGATGCACCGGGATTTTATTGACCGGCAAAATTATGCTTTCCTATGGTCTTAATTATAGGTCTTGTCCATATCCATTGACTTCGGGCAGTTACCGGGTTGTAGTAATAAAGTGCTCCACCAGAAGGATCCCATCCATTTAGAGCATCTCGTGCAGCTCTGTATGAAGTATCATTAGGGGGAAGGTTAATTTGTCCATCAGCTACTGCATCAAATGCTCCAGGCTGGTATACAACTCCAGCAATAGTGTTTGGGAACCTGCTATCTCGTACACGGTTTAAGACAACTGCTCCGACAGCTACCTGACCTGTATATGGTTCTCCTCTTGCCTCACCATGTATTATATGTGCCATAAGGTTTAAATCCTTGTCAGCTGGGTTAGGAGTGGTATCACCTGTTGGAAGTCCTAATGCCGTTAAAGTTTCTGGTCCCACTATTCCGTCTACTGTTAAACCATTCGTAGATTGGAATAGTCTTACAGCCCTGTAAGTTTTTATACCAAAAATTCCATCAACGTTTCCATCATAGTATCCCCAATTTGCCAGACGAGTTTGAATATCCACCACTTGTTGGCTTCTAGAACCATAATAGGATACAGCAGCACGACTGTAACTATATAGTTCAGATACCTCAACCCTATATAGATACAAACTACCTGTAATTATAAATGTGGCAATTATTGTAATCAATAATAGTATTTTTTTACGCAAAAGACATCCTCCTTTATAATTGTTGATTTAAATAGTTCACCATTAAAACTAGATTAATTTATTAACTTCAAAATAGTATAATATCTATTTTGTCTATTTTTAAATCAAATTATTATAAATGTAAAAATACATAAAAAAAAGAGACTTAAAAGTCTCTTAATCCATTCCAGTAATCAGAAGGTATGTGAGTATTATTAACAAATAATCATCATTTATTCTTTCTTCTAGAAGTAGAAAAATTAAACCAAGGAGTATTATTTCATCAGTTTTAAAGCGTTTTGAAATAAAATCTGTTAAAGATAACCTTTTGTTTGTTTTGGTTTTTTTGTGTGAAAATCCAGTATCATTATCTTTCTTATCATTGACAGTATCGACTTTATTTGGAAGAGGAATCTCTTCTACTTTTTTTGCAGTACTATCAGAAGATGTTCTATTATATGCAAAATTGCGTGGATTTTTCAAAGGATATCTTCTGCGTCTGGGAACCACGCCATAAATCATTCAAGTCCCCCTTTCACATACTTTTTTCAATATCATTCATCATGTCAGTTACATGAACCATTTGAAATAGTTTTATACAATCTCCTACTTTTTTTTGCCTGCTATTATTTAAAAAGGGCTTTATTGCAGTTAAAAGATTAATTCTTGGGTCTTCAAGGGTGTTAGCATCATTCATTACATTTTTAATTTTACGCATTAATTCTGCGTTTTTATAAAAATCTTCTTTTGGTGTATCTTTTTTACTACTTGTATTGTTTTGCACGGGAGCTTCCTTTTGTATATCTTCAGGAGGGTTTTCTTTTTTAGTGGAGTTTGCCAGCAAAGAAAGTATATTGATTAGATTTTCTGATATATTTTCATTGCCCAAAATGTCTCCTAGTTGTTTTATCCTATTGTTGAAATCATCACTCATAAAACAAATTCACCTCCTATAAGAATGTGCTTTTTAGTACATGCAGATGTAAGTTTTAAATTTTATCCAACAAGCCTTTAAATTTTTTTGCAAGTATATCGCCTTTTTCTCCAAGAAGACCAGCTAGTTTATCTACGTCTGCAGTGTTGATTTTTTGTTTTATTTCATTTTTGTCGATATTTAATTCCCGTAATTTTGAATCATCAAAATTATCAATTTTTTCAATAAGCTCTTCTTTGTCCATTTTATTGATCTTTTTTGCCAGCTCCTCATAATCACCATTATTTAACATTTCGAGTGCGGAACTGATTTTTGCCTCTAGTATTCTTTCGTCCATTTTTCCAAAAAGCTCAGATATTTTTTTATTAAAAGAATCACTCATACAATCAATCCTTTCTATAGATATATTTATTTAATTCTATGATTCAATCTCCTATAAAGTGAAGTTTTTATGATAAAGAAGAGTCTTTATATTAAGCTGTTAATGTTCATCTTTAGCGTAAGCGACTTCACATACTTTATTTATATTTAGTACGAAGAATAATTAGAACATTATTTATTCAATAATTTTCTAAAGTGATAAAAATAAAAAGATGTTATAATTAAAAATTAGGTGGTATCTAATATTTATAATAAAAAGTTTAAATGTTAGGAAGGTGAGAGTTATTGATTGAGGTTTATGGATTGGCTTTTTTTGAGGGAATTTTGACATTTATATCCCCATGTGTCCTTCCGCTTATTCCAGTTTATTTCATTTATCTTGCCGGGACAAATACAGAAGGAACTTTAGAGCAAAAAGATAAAAATAAAGCAAGGCTTTTAATTAACTCATTAGGATTTGTATTAGGTTTTACTATTTTGTTTACTGTATTAGGTGCTAGTGCTACATTTATTGGAGGTTTTTTAAGTAAAAATCAAGATATTTTACGAAAGGTAACTAGTATTATAATTATTATATTTGGCTTATTTTATACAGGGGTGCTAAATATAGGTTTTTTAAGCAAGGAGAGAAGATTAAATTATAAGTTTGACAATTTGAAATTTTGGGGATCTATAGTTTTAGGAATGGTTTTTGGATTTAGCTGGACCCAGTGTACTGGCCCCATACTAGGAATAGTGTTAGCACAGGCAGCAAATTTAGAAACTATGGCTAGTGGAATTGCATTACTGCTTGTTTATTCAGCAGGTATTGGCTTGCCATTTATAATATCTGCATTGATGTTTGAAAGTCTTCAAGGTGCTTTCAATTTTCTGAAAAAACACAGTAACAAAATAAAAATGGTGTCAGGGATTATATTAATACTTTTTGGAATAGCAATGTTTTTTGACTTAATTAAATTTAACTTTTAAAAAATTTTTAATAAGAAAGGAAGATATTATGAATAATAAAAAAAAGGCAATTACATGGGTGGCTGTATTGGTACTTTTATTAGGATCATCCTATTTTGTTTATAATCATCTTGGAGATACGGATTCAGTGGTAAGTAACATGCTTTTTAGTAATACGACAGATGGTGAAGATGAAAGAGATACTGATGAAGATTTGATGGTAGAAAATGAAGATGTAAGCATTGATGAAGGTGAGGGCGTAGATTCAGATAGAGTAGAAGCAATTGATTTTACGCTTACTGACTTTGACGGAAATGAAGTTTCCCTTTCAGATTACAGAGGGAAGATGGTGATTTTAAATTTCTGGGCTTCTTGGTGCCCACCTTGCATAGCCGAAATGCCAGATTTTGATGATGCAAATAAAGAGCTTTTAGAAGGTGATGATGCCGTTATATTGACGGTTAATTTGACAAATGGATATAGAGGCGAAACAGAAGAAGCTGCTAGAGAATTTATAAATGAAAATGGATATACTCTGCCAGTTCTTTTTGACAAAGAGGGTGCTGTTGCTCAAAGATATAATGTAAGAAGCATACCGACAACATATTTTATTGATAAAGAAGGGTATGTAATACAGGCATTTTCTGGTCAGATAAGTAAAAATACAATTTTAGAAGCAGTTGAAAGATATAAGTAGTGAATAAATAAGTTTTTAATAGCATTAGGTTTAAGATAAAACTATATCTTTATGGAGAGGTGTGTTATGAAAGAAAATATTTTGTATATCAACGCTAAAGATTTTGAAGATGTTGTACTAAAAAGTGATTTGCCAGTAATTGTTTATTTTTATTCTGATGACTGTCCACCGTGTTATGCTTTTGCACCTGTATTTGAAAGAACTTCCCAAAAATATTTAGACAAGATAAAGTTTGTGAAGATATATCGTCAGCACAATAGAGAATTGGCAGAAGAACTTAAGGTTTTAAGCAGTCCGACGGTACTTTTTTTCAAAAATGGAAAGGAAGTCTGCTCAAGATTAAATGGATATATAAGCAATCCAGAACTTAAAGCTGGTATTGAAAATGTTATTGGAGATATTTGTTTAACTAGGAATAGAAAAAAAGTATATTGTGATGTTCTTATTTTAGGAGGAGGTCCTGCAGGATTGTCGGCAGCTATTTACACTGCACGTGCAAAGCTCTTTACAATAGTTGTGGATGAAGGGCTTGTAGGTGGACAGGTGGCATCAACTTTTCACGTGGCAAACTACCCTGGCACAAACGGAGTGGTAAGAGGCGTAGATTTGATGGATAATATGAAGAAACAGGCAGAAGATTTTGGTACAGTTATAGATGATATGCAAGAGTTAACCGAGTTAAATCTTTATGGAGAGGAAAAATTTATAAGAACTGAAGATGCTGATTATTATGCAAAGGTAGTTATAATAGCAACAGGTGCTACACCAAGAAAGCTTCCAGCAGAAGGAGAGAGAGAGTTTAGAGGGCGTGGGGTACACTATTGTGCTACATGCGATGGAGCAATGTATCAAGATGCAGATGTTCTTGTAATAGGAGGAGGTAATTCGGCTGTTGAGGAAGCTGTTTTTCTTACTAGGTATGTAAAGCATGTTACTCTCATTCATCAACTAGATCATTTTCAAGCTTCAAAAGCAGCCCAAGAAGAATTGTTTAAAAATCCTAACATAAGTGTTATGTGGGATTGTGAAGTGAGAAAAGTTTTAGGACAAAATTTTGTAAAGGGAGCATTGATAGAAAATGTAAAGACAAAAGAAGAGCAGGAAATTGAAACTGATGGACTGTTTGTATATATTGGAATGGAGCCTAAAACAAATTTTATTAATGATAAAATTGAAATGAATGAATATGGATATATTATTACAGATGAAGATATGAAAACAAGCGTTCCTGGTGTTTTCGCAGTAGGAGATGTTAGAGAAAAAAATGTAAGACAAATAGCCACTGCAACAGGTGATGGAGTGGTAGCTAGTATTATGGCGGAAAAGTTTTTAACAGGAAAGTAAAAAGGCGTTGAAAAATATTTGTTTAAAATATACAATGTACTAAGGAATGCCTTATAAATAACGTTCTATTCCTGAGAACAAAATCCCGAAGATTTAATGGGTTATGGACGATGAAAATTAGATGTTATTTATTGGGAATCACCAAAGTAAAATAATCAAAAAAATAAACAAGGGGATAATACATATGTATGATGTAATAATAATTGGAAAAGGTCCTGCAGGTATATCAGCTTCATTATACACTGTAAGGGCAAATTTAAAAACACTTGTAATAGGGCAAGACGATAGCTCTCTTTGGAAAGCAGAAAAAATTGAAAACTATTATGGTTTTTCAGAGGTTATAAGTGGAAAAAAACTTTTAGATGAGGGTGAAAAACAGGCTGAAAGATTAGGTGCTGAGATACTTGACGACAAGGTTATTTCAATACAGCAGGAGGAGCATTTTAAAGTTCTCACTTCAGATGAACAGTATCAAGCTAAATCGGTTTTAATTGCCACAGGGCAACCATTGAAAAAAGTAAGGGTAGAGAATCTAGATTCTTATGAAGGAAAAGGTGTTAGTTATTGTACCACCTGTGATGGCTTTTTTTATAACAACCTTAAAGTAGGAGTATTAGGCTACGGTGATTATGCTGTACATGAAGCCATTGAGCTTGAGGCATTTACAAAGGATATAACTATATTTACCAATGGGAAAGAGCTTGAAGCAAAAGGAAAGTACGAAAAAGGTGCAGAGAGGTTTAAAGTTGTAACCAAAAAAGTTTACAGAGTTGATGGAGGAGAGGTTCTTCAAAAAATATTTTTTAAAGATGGAACAAGTGAAGAGATAGATGGTCTTTTCGTAGCTTACGAAAGTCCTTCAAGTGCAGATTTTGCAAAAAAACTTGGGATTGTAACTGAAAAAAATGCCATAGTAGTGGACGATAACCAGCAGACAAACATTCCAGGAGTTTTTGCAGCTGGAGATTGTACAGGAGGTTTTAAACAGATATCAACAGCTGTCGGTCAGGGAGCTGTTGCAGGCAAGAAAATGATAGATCACATAAGAAATTTGTAATATAAAAATTAAAGGAGGTTTTACAATGGATGTAAAAATTTATTCAACACCAACGTGCCCATATTGCATACAGGTGAAAAAGTATCTTGAGTCAAAAAATGTTCAGTTTCAGGAATTTGATGTTTCAAAGGACAGAGATGCAGCAAGTGAAATGATTAACAAATCAGGTCAAAGAGGTGTTCCTGTAATTGATGTAGGTGGAGAAATAATAATAGGATTTGATAAGGGGAAGATTGATAGCCTGATTTCCTGACAGAGACAGGGGGACGGTTCTCTTGTCTCATTTTAATTTTATTACCTAAGAAAGTGCATTGATTTTTTTAAGAAATTAGATCGTTAGAATTTATAAGAGATAAGGATTACAAAAGAAAAGTAAAAGGGGCGTTAGTCCTCTTTTACTTTTCTTTAGCAAAATATTAAAGTTGAAAAAGGAAAAGTAACTGACCTTTCCACAGCATTGTTTTTACAATATTACCATATCTTCCGTTTGCAAAGCTAAAGCCTAAATAATTCATGTTAACATCATCTTGTGCTGCTCTAGAAAAATAGCGTCTTCCTCCAACTTCTAATGGGTAACCAAGAAAAATTCTAAATATTAAAGCGAACATCAGTGCCCCTATAAAAATTCCGACCATTGTTAAGATTATAAAGGGTAAATTACCCATGTTAAAAAATTGTTCAGAATAGCCACCGCTATTATTTGAATTCCAATTGAAATTTGGTGAGTTGCCATTACCACCAACAATCATAATGATTAGACTAACTAAAAATGCTTTCCAGTATGAAACTCTTAGCACAGATTTTGCTCTTGTTTTAAGTATTCTCCTAGTCCACATATTTCACTCTCCTCTTCTTTTGAGTATTGCTTTAATCCGGATATTTCAAGCTCCCCTTGTTCTTTGCACGTTCTTTATGTATATTTTTCTCAAAGATATAAAATTAAAAAAACACTTTTTTGTACTATTATAAGCATCGGCCTTTTGCTTGATTTATTTAAAACAAGATATCTTGTTTGTTGTTGCTGCAACTTCTTGTTAACTATAGTATATCGCGTAGTATTGAATACTACAAGATTGGTTTTGGTTTATTTTCCATCATATTAATTTAAAATACGTGATTTTATAAAATTTTTAACCTCTATCTCATTCTAATGTTAAATATCTCATTATTTTGTTATCTAAAGCTTGTGATGTGGTTTTTAATACCGCATAATATTATTGAGGAAACTAACTATAATGATAAATAACTATACAAAAGCAAAAGTTCTTATGCCTCTCCAAAACAAAAGATACAGTAAAGATTATATAATTTTGCTTATACTTGACTATAGTTATTCTGGTTGCACAAGCTAATGCACATAAAAAACTTGCAGAAAAGCTAATAGATAAATATCTTTCTAATGCGACTAAATGATTGTTAGTTATTAAAAGCAAAAAACATCAATTTTTGATACAATAATAATGATAAAATGTGTTTTAAGAGGGGGGAATACATTGAATTACTATCAAAGAATTCAAGACACAATTGATTATATTGATGAAAACCTCAACGAGGAAATAACTTTAGATGAACTTGCTAAAATTTCATGTTTATCAAAGTATTATTTTCATAGAATGTTTTCTGCAATGG
The DNA here is from genome assembly GCF_030848475.1 of Herbivorax alkaliphila. Lineage (GTDB taxonomy): Bacteria > Bacillota > Clostridia > Acetivibrionales > Acetivibrionaceae > Herbivorax. Next base: position 174,636 of record NZ_JAVDDS010000001.1, on the reverse strand, counting down.
CAGGAGAACCAGTAATGTCTTATATTAGAAAAAGAAGACTTGGAAGAGCTGTTAAACAGTTAAATAATACCTCTTTAAGAATAATTGACATAGCTTTAGATAATAAATTTGAATCTCAAGAAGTGTTTATTAGAGCTTTTGTAAAACATTTTGGTATAACTCCAGCTAGATATAGAAAGCTAAAGACCAAAGTCCAGATTTCTGACAAAATAAGTCTTTTAGGAATAAACAATAATTCTAAAAGTGGTATTCAACCCAAAATAGTAATACACGAAGCAAAAAAAGCTGTAGGAATGAAGCTTTTTACTACACTTAGAGAAAATGCTGAAAAATCAACAATTGAAAAATTTCATTCTAAAGTATTTAAAAAACGAATAGATGAAATACAGGGAAAAGTAAAGGCCAATATTATTTATGGTATTTGTGAAAATGGATATAAGGATGAAGACACACTGATACATACTGTCTGTGTTGAAGTTGGTAACAATTATACTGTACCAAAGGGCATGGAAGAATTTGAGCTAATTTATTCACGATATCTAGTATTTTCGCACACTGGTTCTGCTAAAGAAGTTGCAAATACATATGGTTATATATACAAAGACTGGCTACCTTGTTCAGGTTATGAGCTTTCAAAAACAGGTCGTGATCTTCAGATATATGATCAAACAAAAACAACACTTGGCAATTCAAATGTTGAGATGGATATATGTGTTCCAATAGATTAATTATAGGGAGGTTTTATTTATGAATGAAGTAATTGAAAACATTAAAAATCGTAGGTCTGTTAGGTTTTATTCTAATCGCAAAATTGAGGTTGACACAATCAAGAAAATTTTAGATGCTGGTAATTACGCACCAACAGGAGCAGGCGTTCAACCTTGGCGTTTTGTTGTTGTAACAAATGATGAAATAATAAAAAAACTTGCTCAAAATGCCAAACCTATATATGCAGCTTTTATGGATAATGCAGATGAGTATTTTAAAAATATGAGAAAAGAATTTGATGATGCATTAGAAGACTCAATATGCTACTCTGCACCTGCAATAATATTTGTTATAGGTAAAAAAATGGTCAGCTATGAAGTGGATTGCCCTATGGTTTGTCAAAATATGATGTTAGCGGCAAGATCACTGAAGATCGGAAGTTGTTGGCTTGGATTTGCCACTATGGCAGTAGATGATAATTTTAAAGCATCTGTTTTAAAATTGGAGGAAGATGAAGTGGTATTCGGACCTATAGCCTTTGGGTATCCTTTGAAAGAATTTCCACAAGCACCTGAGAAAAAAGAGGTTATTGTTGACTGGGTATAGATTAAAAAGTTACCTAACTCAACAGATTCATCATTAATGAGAAGATATATTCTTGGAATAAATGATAAATTTCTAATAGAGTAAATATATGATTTATCTTATTCTAAGACTCCACCTTCTAGAAGGTGGAGACTCAACTCCACCTGAAGCCTCGATGTTTAGCTTTAGCTAAACGAGTTCACTTAAATATTATAAAATACTCTAAGTTATATAATGACTTTAGAGTATTTTTTGTTTTTCAGAATTTAAGATTGAACTCCGTTAGTCTCTAGATGGTGAAAATGTTTCATGTCAATAAGATAAAAAGATTTAAAATGTATTGATGATTTTATCCATAAAGTATATTATAAGATTAAACTAAAACTTGGGGGGAAGCATTTAAATGAGTGATTGTGTAAATAAAAAATCTTATTTTAAATCTATATCAATAAAAGGACTTGTGGAGGCTCTATTTGCTTTATTTTTTATTTGTAATGTTGTTGGATACTTTGGGAGATTTGCATGGTATTTAGAATTGTTTGCACATTTTAAGTTTCAATATTTTGTAGTTGCAATATTATTTACTGTGACGTTTTTATTATTAAAGACGTGGAAATTTTTGAGTTTGGCCATACTAGTTTTAGGTGTTAATTTCTTTCATATAGCACCTTTTTATTTGGAGTTTTCAAGTTCTGATTATGTTATGCCTGAAAATAGTAATACGCTAAACCTTATATCCTTTAATGTCTATACAGATAATGATAATTATGAAGGTGTTATTGAATATATTAAATCAGAAAACCCTGAATTATTTGTTTTGCAGGAAGTGAATAGAGAGTGGATAGAAAATATTCAGCCACTGTTTGAGATTTATGAATACAGTCTTATAAAACCTAGAGAAGATAATTTTGGAATTGCTTTATTAAGTAAAATACCTTTAAAAGATAAAAGTATTGAATACTATGGAGGTTCTCGTGTTCCTAATGTTGTAGCAGACTTTATGCATAATGGGAAAGAAGTTACAATAATTGGCACGCACCCACTTCCACCTATGGGGGCAAATTATTTCGAAGACAGAAACAACCAGTTGAGAGATTTAGCTTCAAAAAGGTCTGAGTTTAGTGACAGTCTAATAGTTATAGGTGATTTAAATACTACGTCATGGACAAATATTTTTAAAGAGTTCTCTAGAGATATGGATGTATATGATACCAGGTTAGGAAAGGGTATTCAGCCTACTTGGCCATCAATGATTCCATTTTTTAAAATTCCAATAGATCATTGTTTAGTCAGTGAAGACATTACTGTGATAGAAAGAAAAACTGGATCTGACTTAGGTTCAGATCATAAGCCCATACTGGTTGAATTAGCTGTAAATTAGATATGATTTGAGGTAAATATAAAAAGAGAGGATGAAATAATATGGACAAAAATATAATTAATAAGTTATGTATTTTTTTTCTGGTGTTTCCTTGTTAATAGGTATTGTTTTGGTGTTTTATGGTATTGATAATCCTCGACCAATTACTGGAATTGTAGAAACAACTGGTGGTGGGTTTTTATTTTTATCTGGAACACTAGGACTATTACTACAAGTTTATATCTATAACAAAAACGGAAAATAATAATATATATCCTGTAATTTTTAAACATAGGTGGAATCTATTATTTAAAATAAATCATGCCCTCAAAATACATAAGAGCATGATTACTATACGTTTTGAATATTCATTGTATAAACTTTAATATTGTTTATTACAGAGTAAAAAAACAATATTATTGAAGGAGGTATAGTTATAAAAAACTTAAAATATTTTATTTCTGTCTTTTTTTCAATATTGATGGTGCTATTTGTTTTGTTTACAGGTCTAATAATTTCTTTGAGTAAGCCTGTAGCTCCGGTATTTAAAAACAATATAATGCTTATAATATATATTTTCTTTCTATCAGTGGCTTTATTATTTTTGGCGAAGAAATTTTTAAAAGATAATAAATTTATTTTTAATAATAGAAAGATATTGATTTTTTCATTAATATTATTAACATTTGTTACTAGGTTAATATGGATTAATGTTGTAAATGTTGTTCCAGTATCGGATTTTGGTAATTATCATAGTGTAGCTTCAAAGTTAGTTAATGGTAATCTGGATGGAAATAACTACATTTCTTTTTTTCCTCATGTTATTGGTTATCCAGCAGTATTGTCAATGGTGTATAGAATTTTTGGTGCCGAAGTCATAGTAGCACAATTATTAAATATAGTTTTGAGTTGTGGTACTGTGTTTCTCATTTATCTTATAGGAAAGAGAATAGTTGGTGAAAGATGTGGCTTTATTGCTGCACTATTATGGGCATTATGGCCGTCACAAATTTTTTATAATTCTCTTGTTGCAACTGAACATTTATTTACTTTTATTAATTTAATATGCATATTGATTTTTTACTATATTTATGAAAACAATAAAAACTATTATAAATCAGCTATTTTATTTATATTACTGGGAGTTTTATGTGCAATATTAAATGCGATACGTCCACTTGGATTGTTAATGATAATTGCTATGGGTATATTTTATTTTGTGTTTGCAAAGAATACTAAAATAGAGAGTGTAAAAGATAATCTAGTTAGAGTGGTCATATTTATTTTTCTACCAATATTTTTTTTCATTACATCTAATTTTCTTAACTTTTTAATAGTTAATACACTGGGTCAAGATATAGCAAAATCCCCAATGGGATTTAGTATTTTTGTTGGCTCAAATATTGAGTACAACGGTGTATGGAATTACGAAGATTCAAATGTATTTAATAAATTAATGAAAGATAAAGAAAAAAGCCCACAGGAAGTACAGGATGAACTTCTTAGGAAAGGAATAGCAAGATTTAAATATCAATCTTTTCAAAACGTTAATTTACTTATAAGAAAACACAAGGTTATGTGGTCATCTGATGATGATGTTTTAAAATATATTAATTCTGGTCTGGATAAGGAAAAGATTTCATCTATTGATTTTATTAAAAATTACAACAGATTAAATTTTTTATGTAATATTTATTATTATATTATGTTAGTTCTAGTTGGAATAAGTGCATTTATTGTAATTAAGAAAAAGAATAATTATGAGATTATCTTTTTATATATCATAATATCAGGTATAATTGCATTACATATGATAACTGAAGTTGCTGGCAGATATCACTTTCCTGCAATTTCAATATTTGCAATTATTGCGAGCTATAGCTTGATAAATAGTGACATTATATTAAAAAAAGAAGATTTAAAATAAGTAAAAAAAGGCAACAAAGAAAACTATATAGCTTTAAATTTCATAAATATGTATGCGTCAATTCTCCCTAAGCATTATGTATCACAGATAGTAGGTTAACTCACTATCATCATTAAATCCACGAGCTTTATCTTAGTATCCTTTTTAGATAAATCGATAAGCTTATTTTTAAAGCCAGATTTTGAAAATAAATAATAGTACTTTTCTGAGCCTATATTTATAAGTTCACTCTTGCTCTTTAAATCAAAATAGACTTCAGTACTCATTTTTTCATTTTTGTATTTACATTCATCGTATATAACTTTGTTTTCATAAAAAGCAAGAATATCTATTTTTTCCTGTCTTTTTTCTATTTTGTTATTCCCCCACCACTTACCTATATTTTTAAATACAAATGGTAAGTTTCTTGCTTTATCTGTAACAGGCAGAATTTTTTCTATTATTCGAAGCTCTATGAGTGTTTTCATATAGATATAGGTTTTATCAATTGGTTCACACACTTTAATCATAATTAAATTTAATCATGATTAAAGTGTGTGTTGTAGCTTGATTTGTCAAGGGTTAATGAAAATATTTTCTTTTGAATAACTTAAAGGTCTAAAACATTATTCTTTTTATTTGATATAATATATAATAAGTCATATAAGACAATTATTCTACAGCATATAGTATTGACAGGTAAAGAGGAACTACAAGGGGAGATAGTGTATTATGGGGACAAATTTTGATTTTTTAGAGACTAAAGAGCAATATAGTGATTTTGCAGAAAGTGCAATTGAAGCAGAAAAGAGCCTTTTAGTGTCACCGGCTACCTGTGCAATCCTTTCAAGAAGAGCTTTAGAGCTTTCAGTTAAGTGGGTATATGCAAATGATGATGATTTAACTGTGCCATATCGGAACAATATATCAAGTTTAATACATCAATCATCCTTTAAAGATATAATAGATATGGGACTTTTTCCTCTTTTAAAATACATTATAAAGCTTGGCAATACAGCAGTTCACACTAATAAAGAAATTGATTGGGATGAGGCTGTTTTGTCATTGAGAAATTTACATGAGTTTATAAGATGGATAGATTATTGTTACTCAGAAAAGTACAATGTTAAAGATTTTGATGAGTCACTTTTAGAAAAGAGTAGGGAAAGGCGAAAAAGGCCAGAAGAATTGCAGGAATTGTATGAAAGACTTAGTGCAAAAGATAAAAAGCTTGAACAAATGAGAAGTGAAAATGAGAAGCTTAGAAAATCAATGACGGCAAATAGAGTGAGGGCATCAGAAAACTATAAATTTAAGGTTGACAGTATAAGCGAAGAACAGACACGAAAAAAATATATTGATGTGGAATTAAAATTTGCAGGCTGGATATTAGGAAGAGACTATATAGAAGAAGTAGGAGTAGAGGGGATGGAAACTCCTTCAGGTCTAGCTTTTGTTGACTATGTGCTATATGGTGATAATGGAAAGCCTTTAGCATTAGTTGAAGCAAAGAAAGCCAGTGTTAATCCTGTTGGTGGACTGCAGCAAGCTAAACTATATGCAGACTGCTTAGAGGAGAGATATGGACAGAGGCCATTAATTTTCATTACAAATGGATTTGAAATACTTTTTATAGATGATAAAAGGGGATACCCTAAAAGACAGGTTGCAGGTATTTTTACAAAGGATCAGATGCAGCTTATTGTAAATAGAAGAAAGAATAAAAAACCTCTTAAAAATATAGATATAAACAGTAGTATTGCAAACAGATACTATCAAAGGGAAGCTGCTACAGCAGTTTGTGAGGCGATAGAGAAAAGAAAGAGAAAAATGCTTTTAGTTATGGCACCAGGAAGTGGAAAAACCAGAACAGCCATATCAATTGTTGATATACTAAAGGGTCATGGATATATAAAAAATATATTATTTCTTGCAGACAGAAAAGTTCTTGTACAACAGGCAAAAAGCAATTTTAAAAATCTTTTACCCAATTTGCCCCTTTGTAATCTTTTAGATGAAATTGATAATCCAGAGGAGGCTTGCATAATATTCTCAACTTATCCAGAAATGATGAATGCAATTGACGAAACTAAAAATGAATCTGGAAAAAGACTTTTTACTCCAGGGTACTTTGACCTTATTATTATAGATGAAAGTCATAGTAGCATTTACAAAAAGTATAAAGACATTTTTAACTATTTTGATGCACTTTTATTGGGATTTACATCTACCCCAAAAGATGAAATAGACAAAAACACATATAAAATATTTGAGTTAGAAAAAGGTATAACCACTTTTGTATATGACCTTGAAAAAGCTGTAGAAGATGGATATCTTGTACCTTATTCAACAATTGAAGTTAAGCCAAAAATAATGGCAGATGGTATTTTATATAATGATTTGAGTGATAAAGAGAAGGAAGAGTTTGAAAATACATTTGAAGATGATGAAATTATAGATGATAGTTTATCAAGCAATGACATAGACCAATGGCTTTTTAATGAAAGTACCATTGATATGGTTTTAAATAGGCTTATGGATAAGGGTTTAAAAGTTGAAGCTGGAGAAAAACTTGGAAAGACAATAATATTTGCAAAAAACAGTTTTCATGCAAAAGCTATTGTAGATAGATTCCATAAAATATATCCAGATTTTGAAGAAGATTTTATAAAACAGATAGATTACAGCATAAATCATGTAGATTCTTTAATGGAGTATTTTGCCACAAGAGATAAGTTTCCTCAAATTGCAGTTTCAGTGGACATGCTAGATACAGGTATAGATATTCATGAAATATTAAATCTTGTGTTTTTCAAAAAAGTACGTTCTAAGTCTAAATTCTGGCAAATGATAGGAAGAGGAACAAGACCTTGCAAAGATTTACTTGGTGTGGGAATTGACAAGGAAGAGTTTTTAATATTTGATTTTTGCAATAATTTTGAATTTTTCCGTGTTGAGAAAAATACCGGTGGATTAGGAATACAAAAGTCTTTATCCGAAAAGATATACAATTTAAAAGTTAATATTGTAAGGGAGCTTCAAGACACACAATATGAGAAAGACAAATATATAAAATATCGTGAGAGTCTTGTAAAAGATTTAAGGGATAAAGTTTTATCTCTAAATGAAGAAAGTTTTAGAGTAAAGCTTCATTTGCGTTATGTGGATACTTATAAAAATAAGGATGAATGGGAACATTTAGATGTAAAAAAAGTATCAGAAATAAAAGAGCATATTTCACCATTAATTCCACCTATAGAAGATGATGAACTTGCAAAAAGGTTTGATTATCTTATTTATACTGTAAATTTGGCACTACTTCAAAATAATAATGCTAAAAAGCCTATAAGAAGCATTGTAAAAACAGCAAAAGAATTATCTAAGTTATATAATATACCTAAAGTAAAAGAACAAAAGCATATAATTGAAAAAGTTCAAAAAGAAGAGTTTTGGGAAAATGTAAATGTAATAGAGCTAGAAAAAGTTCGTGAGGCATTAAGGGATCTGATAAGACTTATTAAATAAGTAAATTATTCAAGCCTGACCCCCAAAGGATTCTACTTTTTAGTAGTTATATCACCTCTTAGGTGAAAGTTTTTGAATTCTTTAGGTGATAAACCAGCATACTTTTTAAATATTCTATAAAAATATGCTGGGTCTTTATAGCCCACTGAATTTGAAATATCACTTATCTTAGAATTCTTATTTAGAAGGAGTTCCTTAGCCTTATTGATTCTATAGATATTTAAGTAATCGGAAAAATACTTTCCCATCTCCTCTTTAAACAGCTGTCCGAGATAATTTGCATTAGTATTTAGTTTATAAGCCAAGGTTTTTATAGAAATATCCTCCATGTAACTTGAATTCACATAATCCAACAACCTTTTAATTAATGGGTTTATGCTGGACGTTTTCATATTTACAAAGACTAAAAGTCTTCTTGATATTTCTTTTAAATTTTCTGTTGTCTGTTCCGTTGTTTTTAGTCTAGAAATATCTGCAGAAGGGCTTCCCATAATTTCGAAGACTCTGCCAGCAGGAAGTAATTCTTTGGCTATTCCTATCACTTCTATGAGAAACTGCAATGCTGCAGAATGTAAAATGGTAAGTTTCTCCCAATTTCCTTCCGGAATTGATAAAAAAATATCATCTATTAGATTTTCTATTCCAGCTTGATCATTTTTTAAAAACATTTCTTTTAAGCAATCTTTAATTTTATCAGATACTATTTTCTTACTAGGGCGAAAACTTTTTATATCTTCAAAATCAATAATTCTATTTGGAGACAGAATATAGCTGTACTCCATAAGCTTTACAGCACCTAAATAACTTTTGTGGACTGAACTAAACTCTCCTTCAACATTGCCAATGCAGATAAAAACATTACAATTTAATTCTTCATTTATTGAAAACAGGCAACTTTCAAGAACTTTTCTGATATTTATTTTTTCAAGAACCTGCTCTCTTTCTATGAATAAAACAATAATGTCTCCATCAGGAGCACAAAAGGTTACTCCACTATTATCTTTTTCAACTGTTTTACTGCATATTTCATAGGCTTTAGAAATCAAAGAGTTTGTTCTTTTTTTGAGGTTAACATTATTGTTCCTTTCATGCATTAGCCTTATAAAACACGTGCAGTAACATTTAGATTCAAGGTCAATTCCTATCATCTTAGACCTTTTTAAAAGCTCATTTTTATCAATGGAATTGGTAATCCATCTAAAAAGGATATTATCTCGTATAATCCGTATATCTTCTTCTAAATAAATCTTTTTATAAAAACTATTTTTAATTTTATCAATAGTGCTCATAATAGTAGCCTTTAGTTCATCGCGATTCACAGGTTTTAGAAGATAATTTTCAATGCCAAGTTTTATTGATTCTTTAAGGTACTCAAAATCATCATATCCACTTAATACTATAAACTTAATTTCAATCTTCTTTTCTTTTACAAGTTTTATGAGCTTAAGACCATCTATTTGAGGCATTTTAATGTCAGTAATTAAAATATCTGGTTTTTCTAACTGCACAGCTTCTAGTGCTTTTAGTCCATTTGAAACAGTACCAATAATCTTTATACCGTACTCATCCCAAGGTATAATATTTTTAAGTCCTTCCCTTATAGATGGCTCGTCGTCAGCTATTAACAATTTATACATCAGATTCCATCTCCTCTTTAGTTTTTGCAGGAATTTTTAAAATAACCTCAGTTCCTTTTCCATACTTGCTTAAAATATAAATACCATAATCACTACCATAGACTAATTTAATCCGTTTGTTTACGTTTACCAGACCCAGGCCCTCTTCATCACGGCTGTCTTTATTAGTAAGGGACTCTTCTAACTTATAGAGCTTTTCCTTCTTTATCCCTCTGCCGTTATCAATTATATGAATATAAAGTTCTTTATTTTTTATATAGATTTTAATTATAATGATATTATCTTCTTTCTCTATATCTACCCCATGTTTGATGCAGTTTTCAATGATAGGCTGTATCGAATGTTTAACAATTCCAAAGCAAAGAGCTTCTTTTTGTATATTGCATTCTACTGATAGAATATCATTGTATCTTAATTGAAACAGTTCTAGATACATTAAGGAGTATTCCAGTTCTTCATTGATGCTTACTATTGTCTTTCCTTTAACACTGTGTCTGAACAATTCTGAAAGAATATAAATCATATCACTCACTTCATAAGCTCCCTTTGTTTCTGCTTTCATTCTTATGGATTCTAGGGTATTGTATAAAAAATGAGGATTAATTTGTGCCTGCATTGCCTTTAATTCGGCTGTTTTCTGCTTTATTTCAGACACATATATTCTCTCTATGTATCCTTCAACTTCATCGCACATCAAGTTAAAGTCAGCAGCCATTTCACTAATCTCATCTTTTAGGTCATTAATAGGAATTCTTGCAGTGAGATCTCCATTTCTTACTCTCTTAAAACCTGTAAATATCAGCTTAATTCTCTTTGAAAAGGTAGTTATGGTCATGAATACAAGAAAAACTGCCCCTATAATACAAACTGATGCTATTAAAAAAATTGCCTTTGCAGGGGAGTTACCTTTACCCATATGCTGATTTCTGGTTAGTACCGTAATTGATACTCCATAATCCTCCAAATTCCTAGTACTGATAATATCTGCCTCACTCATTCTTTGATTAGAGGCTTGTTTGATTTCCATTGGCATTTTCTCATAGAGCTTTTCTAGAGAATCAAAAATAACTTGTCCTTTTTCTGTATATATGAAGACACTGCCTTTAAAATCTGCATATTTTGAAATCAGTTTATTTATGGCAGATATATCATAATCAATAGATATAAAACCAGTAACGTCTAATGAAAAACGATCCATAACAGGATAGACTATAGTAAAAATTAGTGTATTCTCTTTCCTTGAAGGATATTTAACGTTATGGTCAGGTAAAATCTTTCTCCCCCATATACCGGACAGAACATTATCAATTTCATTATAGAACATAACTTCATCTGATATCCTCAAAATATCGGAATAGATAAAAACCTCGTTTTTTTCTTTACTATAAATAGTAATACTATTTATATCCTCAGCGTTATATATGGTTGACTCAAAATATTTCTCGAAACCAATATAGGTAGCCTCATGACTCTGGGAGAATCTATCTAATTTATACGTCAAATGACTTTCGTATCCTCGTTTTATTAAATTATCTATCTCCTGGTGCATAGGAGAATTCATGTATATCTGCTGAACAATATTTCTGGACTCTTCAAGTTTTGACTCAAAATATCTTTCCATGCTATTTAAAACCTGATTATTATATTCCTTTTCTTTTTGCAGATAAGACATGTTTATGTATTTTGCGGCTATGAATGCTAAAGAGAGAATAGAAATGATTGAAATGGCAGAGAAAATAATAAACATTCGGTTAAAAAACTTGTTTTTAAAATATCTTGTGTAGAGTTTTTTAATCATAATCACAGCACCCTATAAAATCTTATTATTATTGTAACTCATTCTAATTTTATGTGCAATAAAACCATTTGAAAAATTTCTGTGATTAATACATAATACTAAAATTTTTAGACTTTAAATGTAGAAGCCTTTGAAATAAACTTAATTTATAACATCAATAAACTTTTTAAGGAGGTATTTATATGTATATGAGAAATTATAGGGGTGGAATTTTTTTATTGACTATTGTTTTATGTCTTCTTTTACCGGTATTATTTAATGCTGTTCCTTCTTGTGCAGCTTCAGAAAGTGAAGTTTCCTTTGAAAAATTAGCAGACTGGAAAACAGGGTTTTTGGGTAGTATTACCATTAAAAATAACGGTGATAAGGAAATTGATCAGTGGAAACTTGAATTTGACTTAGACAGCGAAATAACAGACATATGGAACGCAGAGATTGTAACTCATGAAGACAATCGCTATGTTGTTACCTTTAAAGATTGGAATAAGGTAATTGAGAAAGGAAAATCTGTAACCTTTGGTTTTATCGGTAAACCTGGCCAGGTCAGCGAACCTTCAGACTTTAAACTCTCGGATATATATGATGAGCTTGCCCAAAAAGATAAAGAGTGGCAGGATTACACAGCTTCTAGGGAAGCAGAAGAAATGCAGAAGTCATTAGCTGATTTTGCTATCTATTACGGCATTGTATTTGAATCCCAACATCCTTTTACAATAGGTTACTCCATAATGGAGAAAGATCCTTTTAAGGATGTTGTTACTCAAAAATATGAAACGGTTTATATACCAACTAAAGATGGATTAAAATTAAAAGGAGCTTTTTTCCCAGTTAAAAACCCAAAAGGTACTATCATTGTTATGCATGGAAGAAATAGCTATGCAGCTGAAGCTATACAGTCTATGGGATTTCTCGTTGACGCAGGATATCAGGTTTTAGTTTATAATGCAAGGGTATGGAATTATTATGAAACTCCTAAAGAATATGTAGGCGATGTAAGAAAGGATGTTGAAGATATTGGGTGTGCAATTGAATATTTAAAAAGCAGACACGATGTAGATAATGATAAAATAGGTATTTGTGGTGCCTCCTATGGAGCAAGTAAAGCCATAGCTGCTGGAAGCAAATATAAAGAGGATATCAAAATTGTTATATCAGACGCTGCAATGGCTTACCTAGGTAAGATATACGGTATGGAGAGAGATAATGATTGGCTTGAGTGGATGAAAAGATATCTTAACCTTCCTCTAGAACAGGATATGACAGAGGAAATATATAAATGCGTCGACTATACTTCTGCAATAGAGGATATCCAGGCACCTGTACTTATACTCCACGGTTTAAAGGACGAACTTGTATTAGTGTCTGATGCCAATATGCTTTATGATAGTGCAAATGAGCCCAAAGAAGTTCATTATATGCCTAATTCAGGGCACTGTGACTGGTTTCTTACAGAAGACAAGATAGAATATCAAAATACTGTGCTTAATTTCCTTGATAAATATTTTAAGTAAGGTATTTAAAAATAGTGTTGATAATTTAATTTAGTAATAACTAAGAAATAACATCCGATTCTCATCGTCCAAAACCCGTTAAATCATCAGGATTTTATCCTTGAGAATAGGGCGTTATTTCTAAGGTATTCCTTAGTGCTGATTAATATAATTTTAAATACTAAAATATAATTGTTAGTCAGCACTATTTTTCCTTCTTTAGCTCCAGCCATTCATCCAGCTGCCGTTGCTGTTCTTCTATTACTCTATCAAGTCCAAGAGCTGTATATTTAGATATTGCTTCTGGTAAATATACCTCTGGATCAACAGCTCCAGTAACAAGGGGACCCCAGTATTCATATGAAGCATTTTGAATTGCTGAAATCTCTTTTTTGACAGGAGTTGGATCAAAATTGAATCCTAAAAGAGGAGACTCAACTGCTGATTGATTAAATTTTTTGTAATCTTCCCAAATTGTAGGGGGATATCTTTTGTCAAAGTATGATAAATACATATTTCCCAAAGTAAAGGGTGCAATGGTATATGAAGAATTATGCTGGTTGATACCTTCAGGAAATTCAATAATATTCTCAGATTTCTTAATGTAATGTTTTCCCTCAATTCCAAAGACAATTAGATTATAAAGATACTTGTCTGTGTACAATAAATTTAAAAACATCATTACCCTTTCAGGATCCTGTGAGGTTTTGGAAACTGCGAGCATAGAACCCTGACAGTCACGATTTTCTATTATGGGATTCTGCAGTGGGACAACCACTACTTCATATCCAAATCTCATTTTTAAAGTTATATCAGAATGGGGTACATTGCTTAATGGTGAAACAAACCATTTTCCACTCTTTTCATAATCCTCCAACTGCAATGCAAAGGCTGCTTCTTTAGGGATATAACCTGCCAGATACCACCTACGCATTGTAGTAAAAAAATCTTTATATTCCGGTGTATTAAATTGATTTATAATTTCATATTCCGTTCTGTTATCATAATATAGGGCTCCTGGAATATTCTCCATAATAGTGTCAAAAGGCAATGATGGTGCATTGGTGTAAGCAGATTGAACTGCATAGGGAATAATGTCTGGTTCCTTTTCTTTTATGATTTTAAGCATTGGTTCAATATCATAAAGGCTGGATATATCAGAAGGGTCAAATCCGTATTTTTCAACGTATTTTTTATTGAACATTAATGCATTTTGATGAGCTATCTCTTTGTTGGCGGGTACAGCATATATTTTACCGTTCACTCTTGCACCTTCAAAGAAAATAGGATCTAAGTTTTTTAATATGCCCTTACCGTGTTCTTTTAAAAGGAAATCTAGTTCAATGAATGTTTCATTGGCTGCATTCTGAGTATAGCAATTTTTATAGGCTGCAGTAAAACAGATATCATAGGGTTCACCCGAAGCAATAACTGCATCTATTTCCCTATCATAATCCTGCCAGCCTATCATACGAATCTCTAAAGTTGCATTTATCTTTTCTTTCAGGTATTTATTTACTTCTTCTAAAACTAATTCAGTATCCTTTTGAGGTGTATTAATGTGATACCAGACAATATGATAAGGAGGTAGTTCTGAACATTCGCTGTTTTTGCCTTTTTCATGGGTATTGGTTTCTTGGGATGACATAATGGAGCATGAGAGCATAAAGAGGCATATAAAATTTAAAATTATAAGATTTAATATTATTCTATAGGTTCTCATTTTCTATCTCCTTACTTTCCATAACATTTCCTTAATCCTATGGGGTACCCATCTTATCTACCTTTCCCAGTATATTTAGGGTTTAACTAGGATTCTGCACCTCCAAAAAAGCTTTCTACTACAGAAACTAAAGATGAATCAACGTTTAAGTTTACGGTCGAAGTGCACCTGCTTCTATTATAATTGATTTAAAGGGAATTAACAACAAGAATCAATTTATTGGGTGTATATATTAAATGTGAAGAACAATATTCCAGAAACTAAAGTTACGCAGTTTAGAGCGTGTAAATACTCCTCGGGGTCGAGCAAATCTCGCTATCGCTCAAACAATGCTCTCCCTTTCCTCGTCGTATTAACACGCTCTACAACTTGCTCCACAATGTTTCTTCCATATTTTCATTCACATAAATAACATACGCCCAAACACAAAGGTGCATGTTATTTAAGTTAAACCCTTTATTTGTTGACATTATCTGCTTTCTTATGTAACAATATTAATGTGCTAGGTAAATAGATGTATTGTTCTTTACTGTTACAATCATTCATTTATAAGCAATATTTTCATAGTGTAAACGGGGGAAACAAGTATGACAGAAGATTCTTTAAATGAATTTATTAGTTTGCTTTGGCCAAGTAAAGAAGTATTTAGGAACTCTGAACAGGTTATTTCTGATAACTGTGATATGATTTCAAATCTGGAATTACAAGAACTTGCAAATGCACTATCTCCAGATACTCATCATACAATATCTGTTAAGGATCTCTTAACAAATTTGAGTGAAGATACTAATGTAATCAAGTATCGACTTGATGTTATTGAAGATTTACTTAATAATCCTCAAATAGTTTCTTGTTTTAAAAATATACTTCCTTTGATGGATGAATTGTTAATTATAAGTACACATAGAAGCTTCCATGAGATTATATTGCAGGAAACGGCCTCAAGAGTTGGAGAATTGGATACATATATTAGCTGTATAACTCAACTAAAAAAAGTATTTGAAGAAACAAATAAAAACCTTAAATCAACTGGCTTAAACAAATTATATGAGAAAATTAAAAACGTATCTAATGATGTTGTTTTTAAATCAATGGAAAAAGAACTGCCAGAACTTCAGAAGGGCTTGAGAAAAATATCCAGTGTAACCCTTGGTATTAATTTCAACGCCAAACTACATCCTTTTGAGTTTACAATAGTTTCAATAAATGAAGAACCATATAAGGAAAATACTCTAATGAACCGTTTGTTTGGGAAAAAGTCCACTAGTAAACAAACTGGAATTTCTCCTTTTGTTGAAATTAAAGAAATTGAAACAATAAAGAACAATAGAATTGCATCCATACCAAATCCATTTCAATTAGCAATCTTTAAAGAACTTGATAACATCACTCAAAGTGCCACAAAACCTATTGCAAAATCCATTGCAAAGTATGTAAAAGTTAACTCAAGATTATTGATAGACTTACGAACTGAAATTATATTTTTACTTGGATTAGAAAAGTTAATATACAAAATGAAAAGCATGGAACTTAACATGTGCAAGCCGGAAGTTTTATCAAAAGAGAAAAGGCAGTATAAGATTAACGAAATGTACAACATAAATCTGGCAATAAATATGAGTTATGTAGAAACAGATAAAAAACTAAATGATAAAATAGTTTGTAATAACTTTGATTTTGATAAAAATAGCAGAATATTCATACTCACTGGTCCAAATCAAGGAGGAAAAACCACTTATACTCAAGCCATTGGACTAGTTCAAATACTGTTTCAATTAGGTAGTTATGTGCCTTGTAAAAAAGCAGCTATTAGTCCTGTTGATAAAATTTTTACGCATTTCCCTGTTGAGGAAAAACCTGAATCTCAATTGGGTCGTCTAGGAGAAGAATCTAAAAGGTTAAAAGAAATATTTAATGAAGCAACCCAATACAGCCTTATTTTATTAAATGAATCATTACAAAGTACCAGTCCATACGAAGGTCTATACATTTCAAAAGAAGTTATTATGGGATTAAAACTTCTTGGTGCAAGAACAATTTTTGCTACTCATTTTCATGAACTGGCACTTAATCTGGAAAAACTTAATTCGTCAATACCAGAGGGCAGTAAAGTAGTAAGCTTAATATCCAGCGTCATAGAGAACAAAGAACTAAAAAACAGTGAACAGGCTAAAAGAACTTATAAAATAGTGCAGGGAATTCCACAGGGAAAGAGCTATGCAAAAGATATAGCCTCCAAATACGGACTGAGTTTTGAAAACATTGTTAAAACTGTAAAGGATAAAAATTAAGAAAAAAACTTTTAGTGTAAATAAGGTTAACTCGTTTGGCTAAAGCTACACATGGAATCTACATGTGTAGCTTATAACAGGAACTGCACCTTATATAAGGTGCAGTTAGACTATACAATGTTAGGATAAAATAAACTATTTACAGTAGATTTTAATTGCATCCTGGAAAAATTTAGCACAACCCACTGAAATGTCATCGTAATATTTCTTAAACCGAGGATCCTCCACATAAGTCTGTGCCAATCCAAGATGTGCTTTTTTAGAATAGTGCTTCCAAAAATACCCCAGCCACTCTCTATGCAAAGCACATGCCTTTTGGGCAAGCTCACTTTCTGGATCCCCCTGTTCAAAAGCTATTTTTAAGAAATGGTTTATTTCACGAGACAATTCTTCTGTCTTCTTATATTGCTGAGCGGTCAATCCCATCATTTTAGCATTACTGGAATCTATAACATTGTTACCAAATTTTTCACGAATTTCCTTCCCATATTTCTTTTCATTTTCATCAACTATCTTCTTTTTGAAACCTTCAAATTTTTCTTTATCACTCATTGTTATCTCTCCTTTCGATGAGGCAATAGTTTTTTCCAAATTAGCAATCAAAAGCTCTATTCTGTTCTTTTTTTCTTTTAAATCTGACAGATGCCCTTTTAGCATCGCTATACTGTCATAGTCTTCCGACCACATAATACTTTTGATTTTATCTAGCGGTACATCAAGTTCGCGATAAAATAAAATCTGCTGGAGAAGATTAACTTCTCTTTCACCATACACACGGTAGCCATTACTACTTACCCGTCTTGGAGATAAAAGTCCTATTTCATCATAGTAACGCAGGGTGCGAGTAGTAACTCCCGCCAACTTCGCTAGCTTATTGATACTGTATTCCATACTCATCCCTTCTTATTTATTACTTGCAATAAATACTTTTCATGAAGTCAATGAAGTTTATATGCAATACATGAATTAATGAACATGATTTTGCAATATCCAAAATAATTATTGTAAAAGTATTATTGCCAAACATGTAGTTATTAAAATATCTTCAATTCTTTAGAATTTATTCTTAACGAGTAAAGATTTTGACATTTTTTCTAGTTGCTTATAAATTTTTAATCACTTATCGGCCGTTAAATAATCTTATATTTAATATAAACCATGACGCTGCGTAAATGTCAATAGGGATATAAAAAATATTTAGTCTAGTTTTCCTCTCTGTAATATGGGAATAAATTGAGGTGCCTTTAATAATCGTGTTCAAAAATGTACGCAACCAATAAATTGGGGTGCATTTAATTTATGTGAAGAATAAAAAACCATGTTTAAAAGCTCCATTGAAAATAGACAAAAGCATAGTCTAAGATACCCATGTGAATTAAAATTTAAAGGGGATTCTTAGACTATGATTAAAAACATCGATACTATTGTATCAAAAAACATAGGTGAAATGGAATGGGTATTAAAGGAATTTGCTAAAGAAGCTGTGAAGCTTGATGACAACGGCGAACTTACAATGACTACCTTGGAAAAATTAGCAAGAAAAACAATGAAATCGCTTATCCAAATAGTGTTACTAATGATGGGGGCATTTTTAAGCAACGTTGTAAGAAGTGAAGTTAATAGAATTTGTTCCTGTGGGAAGAAAAGGGGTATATCCAAAAGAGATGTTACAACTCGCATACTATCTATGTTTGGATATGTTCCTGTAACAAGAGATATGCTGTTTTGCAGAAGATGTCGGAAAGGACAGGGAGTTTTTGATAAAGAGCTTGAGATATACGGAGAGCACAGAATAACAAAAGGAATGACAGAAATAATGACGTATATGTCTCAATTAATTCCTTCTTTTGAAAGAGCTACTGAAGCAATAAAAAAGCTGTTAAATATTAAGGTTAACCCTACGCAAGAACAGATAATATCTGAAGAAGTAGGGAAAAGAGTATTTGAAAAAGAAAAAACTAAAGCAGAATTAGCATATGAAAGGCCAGAATATGTAGCACCGCAAGAAGTAGTAAAAAATTTAAAAGAAGGACGATTATATATTCTTACAGATGGATCACAATTAAATAAACGAACAGAAAACAATAAAGGTTCAACATGGAAAGAAATGAAGCTAGGGCTAGTTTTTAAAGACAGTGATGTTATAATAAGAAAAGATGGAAGCTAAATAATAACAAACAAAGAATACGTTTCTTACTTGGGAAGTGTGAGGAATTTCAAAAAGTTTTTATTTGCAGCAGCAGATAGAGCTGGATATGGAAAGATAAAAGAAACTGTAATAATTGGAGATGGAGCACAGTGGATTTGGAACATGGTAAATGAAGTATTTCCTGATGCAGTTGAAATACTTGATTACTTCCATCTAAATGAAAACATTAATGACTATGCAAAATTTTTATATCCTGATAATTAAATTACATAATAAGATTGCTAATATAAGAAATGACTTTTTACATAAAGAGAGTACAAAGCTTTGCAAAAACCACGCATTAATTGTACTTGAAGATTTAAAAATAAAGAATATGACTAAATCAGCTAAAGGTACTATTGAAAATCCAGGACGAAATGTAAAAGCTAAATCAGGATTAAATAGGGTAATATTAATGCAAGGTTGGTACAGTTTTCAATCTATGTTAGAGTATAAGCAAAAGTATTTAGGTGGAGATGTAATATATGTTAATCCAAAAAACACATCGTTAAAATGTTCGAAGTGTGGTCATATAAGTAAAAATAATAGAAAAAGTCAGTCATTGTTTGAGTGCGAATATTGCAACTATACCACTAATGCTGACTATAATGCTTCTGTTAATATTAAGAATTCGGTAGGGCATACCGACTATGCTTGTGGAGAGTCTGCATTAAGTAGCTTTGTGAAGCAAGAATCCTTCTTCCTTTAGGGAGAGGAGAATGTCAAAGGAGACACTATTGTGAAAAGGTGGATAAACGATGACCCATTTATGTTTTCAGGGGTAAGAGAATATATGGCAAGTGATTCTTTAAATAAAATTCATTGGAAGGCAACAGCAAACCAAGGCAGAATCATGGTGAAAAAGAACGATTTTACCACTAACTTGAGAACTGCTGTTATTTTAAACATTCAATCTCAAGATAATGAACCAGAGACTGTTATTAATAAAGAATTTATAGAATTTGGAATAAAAGTTGCTGCAACTATATTTAATAAAGCATTAAGGCAGGGGATGCCATTAAGCTTTTCTACAAATGGAAGTGCTGTTAATGAAAATGAAAACGTAGTACTTACGAAAGAGGCATCTGGACAGGAACATATAAATGGACTTTTGAATATTCTTGCAAGGCTTAAATTAAAAAAAGTTCAGGATTTTGAGTATTTCATTAATGATATTTCTAAAGAATATTCAAATACAGAAGTCATAATACTTACATCTTACTTGACAAAAGAAATATGTGATACCATAAGAAAAATAAAAAAAGGAAAGAACATGGTTTCTATAATGTTATTAAATACAAGTGAAAAAGAGGAATTACCAGGGGATTTAGATATTTATATTCCTTACAGGGAGGAAAATGCTTATGAATGAAAAAAAGAGAAAAACTATACTTAAAATTATGTCAATAGTAGCCATGTTTCTAAGTGTTTATCCAATAGCAAGTATTGTGAGGGTTTCTTTATTTGGAGAAGATTACAATCAGAGCATATTTTAAAGAATATAATTACTTAATAAGTGGAGTCAAAATATATGTTGCCACGGTTATGATTCTTTTAGCATTGATTTTTTCTTCATATTTTGAAGAGCTAAAATATCTTAGAAATCAATTTTATATTTTTACATTTACATATGCCTTTTTTGTTATGATAATACAAAATCAAATCAATTTAGATAACATTTTTTCTAAAAGGTTTGATAAAGCTTCTGGATTGCCTGAAAAAATTATAAATTTATTTGAAAAAACTGAGTGTAGAGAAGAGAAAAATAGTTATTATACAGACAGCATTGAGAGGGTTATGCCTCTTGGAATTTCAAAAAAGAGTAAAAATAAAGAGTCAATACCGAGTATGAATAAGGCATTAAGACAGGCAGAAAAAATTAAAAATCCCAAAGAAAAAGTAAAGTATTTATATGGTTTTATTTTAAAAAATATGAGTATTAAAGGTATAAATATAGAAAAGTCCTATAGCACTGGAGAAATTTATAAAAAGGCTGAAAAAATTAATCAATTAGACAGACCTTTTAGAAAAGTAACTTCAATGTACGACAGGGTAAAATATGGAGAAAAAATTCCATATAGTAGCCAAGTAGATGATACTAAAAATAATGTTGTTGAAAGTATTAAAATAATCAAGAGGCAAAGTAGGCTTTTATACTAAGTAAGTTTTCTAAGATTCCATCTCATATAAGTATTCCTGTAAAGTGGAGGATTTCTTGTAATCTTTAGGTGAGATAAATCTAAACATAAAGTTTAATGTTTAGCTAAAGTTAAAAGAGAGTTTTACTCATATGGTATTCCACATTTAGGGCAATATTTATCATCATTTGAATGAGCATTTGAAGAACATTTAGAACAAGTTTTTATTTCTGCCACATTTTTAGACGTTAAAGCAAGTTCGTGAGAAATGATTCCAGTAGGAACAGCTATAATTCCATAGGCTGTAATCATTAACAGGCTTGATAAAAGTTTTCCAACAGGTGTCTGGGGAGAGATGTCCCCATATCCAACAGTTGAAACTGTAACAATAGCCCAGTACATGGATTCAGGAATATTATCAAAACCATTTTTAGGGCCTTCAATGGTATACATCATTGCACCAACCATAACAATGATAAAAATAATTGTAAAGAGAAAAACAAGTATTTTAGGTTTGCTGGCTTTTAATGCACGTATCAAATGACTGGATTCGTGTATATAACGAGCCATTTTAAATATACTGAATAATCTTAAAAGTCTAAAAATTCTGATGACTACTAAAAATTTTGCCTGTGGGAAAAATAATCCTAAATATACTGGTAATATTGCCAGTATATCGATGATGCCGAAAAAACTGAATATGTAATCTCTTTTTCTTTTTGAAACAAAAATTCTTAAAAAGTATTCTACTGAAAAAACAATTAGAAAAAACCATCCTAAAAAGTTTGTAAATACTCCATAAGAGCTTTTTACAACGTCTATACTTTCAGCAACAATTAAAATACTGTTACACAAAATAGTTACTATAAGAATTATATCAAAAGCCTTACCGGCAAAGGTATCTGTTTCAAATATAATATTATAGAGTTTGTTTTTAAAGTTATTGTTTATAAACATAAAATAAATTACCTTTCTTGAATGTTTGTGTATTTTTGGTAAAAAACAAGTTTCACTTTAATCTATTCCTAACGTAATGACTGAGAGTCAAAGCCTCTTCTAATTATAGTATAGATGATTTAGGTGGTCAATTAAACATCCAAAAATTAAAATTCTAGTAAAAATAAAACTTTAATTGCAGCTTCTTTTATGATATGTTATACTGTTTTTGCACACAAACCAATAAAATTGTGTTGTAAAAGTCAGTAAGTGTGTAATTTTATGAAAATAATATTTTATATGTAAAATTTTAAAAAGGGAGGGTTAAAATCAACTGAAAATGTTTACACTTTAGACATATCTATGACATACTTCATAGTTACAATTAGTATTACAATTGATTAAATTATTTTGGTAAGTAAAAAAAATTGAAAGGATGAATTTAGAGGATGAATTTAAAGAAAAGCAAAAAAGGGTTATTATTTATTGCAGTGTTAGTATTATCTTTTAGCTTGATATTAGTAGGTTGTGATTCTGATAAAGTACAAGAATCTGAAGATTTAAGTGGAGAAGTAGAAAATGATGAATTAGAACAACCAGTTTCTGGGTTGCCAGAATTATCAGAGGAAGAAGAAAATGTAGTAATAGCAGAGGTTAATAGTGAAGAAATATTATATAAAGATTTTTATAGTATTTACAAATACACTATGGACTCTAATCAGATGGATCCTACTACAGATGATGAGCAGGTATTAGCTCAAATTGATGGATTTAAGGACGAGTTATTTGAAGATCTTATATATAGATCAGTTATGAGACAGAAAATAAATGAAGATGGATATGAAGTAACAGATGAAATAATGGAAGATGCTAAAGAAGAATACAAAGGGTCAATTGAAGGAATTGCAATGCAGATGCAAATGCAGGGAGGCGAAGAAGACGCAGGAATAGATTATATGCAGGAAGCTGAAGAATATGTTTTAGAGCAGATTGCTATGATGAATCAAACAAAAGACAGTTATATACAGGATATAGCAGAACAAATCTTGGTAAACAATTATATTAATGATTTAGTAGAAGATGTAGAAGCTTCAGAGGAAGCTCTAAGGGAATATTATGATGAGCAGTTAGAGGCTCAAAGAGATGGTGACACTGGAGGAGAGATGGATTTTATGATGCCTGAACAACCACAAGAGGTTGAGTTGATTGAGCCTGCTCAAACTAGAGTTAAACACGTATTAATAGGCATATCAGAAGAAGCTAGAGATGAGTATATGGGTTTGATGCAAGGTGGAGATCAAGAGGCTGCTGAAAGTTTCCTTGAGGAAAAATTAGAGGAGATTAAGCCTAAGGCAGAAGAAGTTTTAGATAAGGCAAGAAGTGGTGAAGATTTTGAAGAGTTGATAGCTGAATATGGTGAAGATCCAGGTATGGAACAAGAGCCAGATGGTTACTCAGTTACTAAGGGAAGTCAATTCGTTCCTGAATTTGAAGAAGCTTCACTAAATCTTGAAGAAGGTGAAGTTTCAGACTTAGTGCCTACTATGCATGGCTATCATATCATAAAGGCATATGAAAAGATTGAAGAATCAGTATTTGATTTTGAAGAAAAGAGAGATGAAATAAAAGAACTTTTAGATGAAAAAGAACAAGACAGGGTTGCTGAAGAAACAATTGATAGCTGGGTAGAAGAAGCAGAGATTATTAAATATAAAGAAAATATTTAAAAAGTATCTAAAAAGCCTTCCACCCCCCCCCTTAATGGGTGGAAGGCTTTTTTTAAACCAAACTTTTAGTTCAATTTAAAAACTTTGTAAGATGCAGGTTCTAAATCTACTGTAAAAACAGTTTTTCCATATACATTTGTACCGTTCAAGTCTTTATTGTCGGAATAATTAACAAGATGGGCATCTTCTCTGTTTATCACAATTTTTATATCGCTGTTAAATTGCAAAAATGATTCAATTATAAATGTGTTATTATCATATACAAACAATCCTATTTTTGAAGGACCTTCAATTCTTACATATAAATCAGATAATAAAATTTCACGTATTTTATTTAACACGTCATCAGGAAGATTATAAAAATCTCCAAAATTATCAGGTACAGCGAGTACATACAAAGTACCCTTTCCATATTCAGCTTCTAAGAGTATGGGAAAATTTTTGCTTTCCCCCATGCCAACAATTATTTGCCAGCAATCATTGGTGTTGAAATTTATTTGTGGAATAAGCACTTTTTTATTAGATTGATAGTAATTTTTAAAGGCACATTTTTGCATATTGCAGGCAAATTGATTTACAAGGGATTTTTTAGAAGTAGCTTCTAACTCTATAATACTTTCAATATTCTGTGAAGGCAATTCTTTAAGTAATCCTGAAGTAATGATAACGTTGTTGCCGTTATTTAAACTTGTTTTTATTTTATCAACTATTTTATTATCTTTTTTTGCACTTTCAGTGAGCAAAATTGTTGATGCTTTTGTATCAAATTTAGCATCTGGTTCTAAAGGTATTCCCAACATACCTAAATATCCATGAATGTAATCTTCACCAGATGAGTTAAAAGGTTTGTAACATTTAAGACCAATAGGGGAACCTAATTTGTCAAGAAACTTATCAAGCTCATTAAAAACGTGCCCTATAACAGGTATTAATATTTTTTGTTCTGACATTAGTGTTCCAGCACAGAATAAAGTAACTTCCTTAGCTTTGGCAAAAAGTGTCATATAAGCCTGTTCAACATAAGAACCTATATTGTACATACAGTCAAATCCATCAAACCAGCCGCCTAAATTATTATTTGGTTTTACATTTTCAAGGTATCTCATTAAAAAATAGCCTGTGTATCTTTGTAATGCCTGTTGAGTGAAATCTGGGTTTCGTGTTTCAGTTCCAGTATAGAGCATATCAAATTGTTTAAATTGTTCTTTTAAATTATAGCCAGTGGCTTGATAGTTGTCGTACCAGTTGGGAAATTTAATTATTGTATTAATTTCAGGATTAACTTTTCTAGCAGTATTTAAAACTATATTTTGAGAAACTGTTTTCATAAGTTCTGTTCTAAATTCAGACCAGCTCTTATTTCCTTTGGCTTTAATACATGAAGGACATTTGCAATTTGTAAAGTAAAAGTCGTCAAGGATAATTTCATCAAACATCTTAGCAGTAAACTCAACTATCTTTTCAAGCTGATTAAGATGCTCTGGATTTGTATAACATAAAGATTTAAACTCCCAGTCATGGGTGCCCATTACCGAGGTTGTAATTCCACCAGAGGTTTTGATCCCTTTTTCATGGAAAAACCTCTTAAATTTCTCGATTTTCTCCTTTCCTATGTCCTGGCTGCACCTGAAAGTTTCTAAATACACTTTACTTACCTTTATGTGCTTTTCTACAAAGTTTAGAAAGTCTTCAACTTTAGAAACAGCTTCTACATCCAACAGGTCATACACGGTGAAATAAATGGCAGTTTCAAAATTATCATATTTCATTATTTATTCCTCCATTTAGATTATTTTTAGATATACGTACTTTTGCCACAAGCCATTACTTGTTTTTTCGTTTTATTCTGTTTTTTTGTGGTCTAAGTGTTATGTTATTTACAACTAAATTTTCAGAAGCTGTAAGAACATATTCTAGAGCATCTGCTATTTGTTCTTCAAATAAAACTGTATCTTCTCCATCTTCATATGTGAAGTTTAAATTGTCATAAAAGTTGCTTTTAGTCATATCAGGGTGAATTGTTGTAACTTTTACACCAGCTTTTCTAACTTCTTCAAAAAGACTTGTATGAAAATGAGATAGCCCTGCTTTTGAAGAACTGTAGGCACATCCATGGGTGCTTACTTTTTTTGCTGTTACAGAAGAAACAGAAACAATTCTCCCTTTAGTTTTTTTTAGAGTTCTTAAAAGAAGATGAGATAAAATTAATGGAACCTCTAAATTTGTGCGAAGCATGGTTTGAATATTCGTAACATTTATTTCTTCATGAGGACCAAAAAAACCTACCCCTGCATTGTTTATTAAAAGATGAATTTTTTTTGCTTCTTTACTTTCTATAGACTTAATAGTTTCTACAAGGTTATCGGTATTTAACAAATCACATGTAACAGGAATAAAGTTTTTTTGTGGACTTTGAAAAGTTCTAGAAAGTCCATATACTTTATAGTCAAGAGAAAGCAGTTTTTTTAGTAGGGCATGTCCTATTCCTTTTGAAGAACCTGTAAGAATTGCAGTTTTCATAGTGTAAATATCCTCTCCTCACTTATATATTTTTTTAATATTTCAAAGTGCATTAATTTACTCTTATTTTGAAGCTTTTCTGAGTAAGTAATTACATCTTCTATCTGACAAAAATCATCTAAAAATATATCCGGGCACATAGGTTGTTTTTCAATCCTTTTATAAAATTCTTTAGATATTCTAAAAAAACCAAATCCTACGTCAACTATTTTGTCAGCATCAATACTAGAAAAAACATTTTGATAAAAATGTTTATACAAATTATCAAATTCATTACTTATAAATATAGGGTCTAAACATATCCGTACCTTAAATCCTCTTTCAACTGCTGTATTGACTGCTTTAAGCCTAGATTCTAAAGGTGGAGTATTTTTTTCATATTTTTCTATAATTTCTTTTGGTGAAAGAGTAAATGCTACTATTAAATTATCTAAGGAAGAATAATTTTTATAAAAAGTTTGGTTTCCACTTTTAGTACGTATTTCAACTGTAAGATTCTTTTTTTCTTTAAAAAAATCATAAAAATAGTCCATGTAGGGAATTATGTTGTGAAATCCAATTAAATCAGTGTCGTAAGATGTAGCTAAAAAAATCGGTTTTTTTGAAATCATATCAGATATTTCATTTTTAAAATCCTCTGTATTTACAAAAGCCACTATATTAGCTGAAGGATACATTCCCTGAAGGTAACAGTATTTACAGTCAAAAATGCAGTTTAGTAAAAAGGAAGTATAATAAAAATTAGAATGACCAAAATCCTGGCATACTTCCGGACCTTTATATAAAAATGGCTTATCCTTAACGGCAAGAATTAAAGCTTGATTATGTTTTTGAATAGAAAAGAGCTGGTTGGTTCTATTAAAAACATCCTTATAGTGTTTTATTGGAATTATTGTATGGTGAGAGTACTTTTTAAGAATATGCTGTGCAATAGGATATTTAAGTGCAGCTTCTTCAACATAGATTGCATTAAACATGTGCTTTTTTGTAGGTTGTTTATCTAAATATTTGTTATCCATTTGTTTTGGTTCTGTGGTGTTACTTAAGTTTTTGTCGGATTTCTTCAAAAATCTTCTTCCCCTCTCTTTTGGAGTTAACTGTTGTTTTTGAAAATAAATTAATTTTATTATAAATATCAATATCTTTAATTTTAGCTTTTATCATATCTTTATAAAGTGTTTTCTCCATAACCTTAGAAAATCTTAAATTTTGAGAAACAGTGTTCAAAATAGTTACTTCATTTTCATCTAAAGAAACACCTTTAAATGAATTATTTAGCCTTGCTGCTTTTTGTATTATTAGTTCAATCAATGGCAAATTCATTTTGACAAAACTTTTAAGCTTGTCTTTATTAAGATTTTCTGGACTTAAGTAGTCTGAAATAATCTTTAATAGTATCACCTGATGTGCATAATAAAATTTTTGGCCAGCTTCCATAATTCCTGCCGATTCCATGTCACAAAAAATATCTTTTTTCACATCTTTTACAGGCTTAGAATAGCAGCAAAGGGCAGTAAAAGGAAGATTCTTATTTATAAAGACATCTGGATAGTAATCTTTTTTGGTATCCATGTCAGTTATTTTATTTGCTGCTATAAGCGTTCCAAGGCTATATTCTGTATTGCCTGTACCACAAAAACCAACATTTAGTAGCACATCTTTTGAAGTAGTTTTATATATTGATAATAAATGCATTGTTGCCATTGCACTTTTTATTTTTCCTATGCCACTTATTATTAGCACAATGTGGCAGTTTTTGTATACTGGAAATGCATGCACATTCATATCTTTTTTTAATTTAAAATGCTTAATCAAGGGCTCAGCTTCTATCATAAGTGCAGTAACTATAAAAATCATATCATCACCCGGTTATTTTGACATATGCCTGTCTTTGGCGTGCACCGTCAAATTCGCAGAAATATATACCCTGCCATGTGCCAAGAACAAGCTTTCCATTTTCAATAATTACTTGTTCTGAAAAGCCAAAAAGGCTTGCCTTTATATGAGCTGCAGAATTACCCTCCATGTGAAGGTATCCATCTTTTAATGGAATTACCTTGTCTGTTTCCATCAAAATATCATGTACGACATCAGGGTCTGCATTTTCATTTATTGTAACTGCTGCTGTGGTATGAGGTACAAATATTGTACATATACCTGATTTTATATTGCTTTTATCAACAAAACCCTGTATTTTACCAGTAATATCAATCATTTGGGTTTGTTTATGTGTTGAAACATTTAATTTATCCATAATTTAACACCTCCCATGTAAGTTTAAAAGTTAATATATATCATACCACATATAAATTGTTTTTTTAAGCATAGGAATTTATATTGGTGTATATATTAACTGTGAAGAAAATATTTCAGAAATGCTTCCTCCATATTTTGTCATGAGCCAAATTTATAAAAAGAAAAAACTAATATAAATGCCACATCAGACAATATGATGTGGCATTTATATTAGTTTTTAAATTATTATAATTAACGGTTCCTTAAATAATACCAAAACCTTAAATATCTTGAAGTTCTTCTGCCTGAGTCAGAATCAGAGTCAGAATCAGGGTCAGAACCAGAATCAGAGTCATCAATTACGTTATCAGGTTTTGATGGAGCATTTTTGATTTGAATATTTGTCCAGCTAGAATCGGCTTGTATGCCACTTCTGCTTTCAAAGAAAGTACTGTGTTGTGTAGAATCGTTCATTAAGTAATATTTAAACCATGCTACTGAATAATTAAGAATATCTCTTGAAGGAGAACGACCTGCAGGTGCCATATGACCAGTTCTCCTAAGCTCGGCGTATATAGCTGTATCCGAGCAACTAGTATAAATGGATCTTACCATACGAGGCGTTACAATTCTATCAGTTGAGCCAGCAAGTGCAAATGTAGGGGTGTTAATTGTCCCGACTCGTGTTTTAGTGCCCATGATAGGAAGTGAACAAACTATTCGAGAGTCTCTTAGAGATGCACTAACTGCACCTATTCCACCTTGAGAATGTCCAGTTACACCTATTGCATTTGTATCTAGTTTATTGTAAAAGATACTTCCTGAGTCTTCATTTTCAGAAATCATTAAATCTATTCCCTCAATCATTTCTCTTCCACTTCCAGCTGAACTAGTATTTGCAGCTACAACAACAAATCCATAAGACGCAAGATGATTTAATATGCCGCTATAGGTTGAAGTTCTTGCTCCTGTTCCGTTTCCCCAAGCAATGATAGGATGTTTTAATCCGTCACTGCCCAAATCTTGTGGATAATAGATTGTATGATTTCTTGTTCTCATTGTTGTGGTTCTGTATTGACCGCTTTCCGAAAAATCAGCTTGGGCAAATACCGAAACAGAACCCAATACCATTGTCGCAATTACAGTTAGAACCAGTATTTTGATAATTTTTCTTTTCATAACATATAACCCTCCCAAAAAATTCTAGTGCAATTCTACACATTTGCTATATTGTATTTTTAAATAGGTTAAACACTTTAAGTGGATTTTAAAGAAGATAAAATCGTTACATACTTAGAGGTTTATAATGCGAAAGATTTTTGCTAAGAATGTTTGCAACTTAGAAGCAGTTTGCATGAGAGTAAATTGAGAGTCTCCTCTCCTTACAAGAAGAAGGATTCTTGCTTGACAGAGATACTTAATGTAGAATCTCCACAAGGATAGTTGGTACGCCTTGATGAATTTTAATAAGACCTTGCTTTATATCACCTACCTTCTAGAATTGTCTTACGGTGAAGTCGATAAAAAAAGCACTTACACATATATTATACAGCATATATTATGTCAAGTAAATGATTTTGGAAAATAGCACATAGAATTTGATGCTAAATATAATATTGATATCTTGTTAATAAATGTGGTTTGTTGACCGATATATTTATAGTAAGATTAGTGAGGCTAG
Source organism: Herbivorax alkaliphila (assembly GCF_030848475.1). Lineage (GTDB taxonomy): Bacteria > Bacillota > Clostridia > Acetivibrionales > Acetivibrionaceae > Herbivorax. The sequence goes on along the minus strand of NZ_JAVDDS010000001.1, from coordinate 144,188 downwards.
ACTGGTAGATTATTAAACCAAATGCTTCCTGTCAAAAAAATCCAAATAGTATAAAGGAGGAAAAAAAATGATTTATTCTAAAAAAACTATAGATTTTGATTCCTTTATAGACGATGCAGGTATAGATAGAGAAACAATGAAAGAGTTGTATGAAGTGTTTTTAGAAGAAGTTTTGGAAGAAAAGGAAAAACTCCAATATTATTTTTTCCATGATAACAATCAAATGATGAAAAAGACAATTCACAACATAAAGGGTATATCAGGAAGTTACAAAGCTTATGAAATATATGATATTGCAAAGGAACTTGATGAAAAGCTTAAAAACGAAGAAAAAACAAAAAGTGATTTTCAAATCGAAGAATTAATAAAATATATAGAAATAGCATCTCAGGAAATAAACTTATACTTTGAAAATAAATAGCTTAATTATTAGTATTTTTTACAAAAAAAGAATTGAGCAAATATTTCTAATGAAGAGGTGAAAAAATGTTTCATGGAAAAGTCGCTGTAGTAGTAGATGATTCCGCATCTATAAGAAGAGAAGTAAAAGCTATTTTAGAAAAACAGGGAATGACAGTTAGAATTGCTGGAAGTGAGTTTGGAATGTTTAATTCTATCGAAGAATATGGAAAAAAAGCAGATTTAATAATAATGGATCTTAATCTTAATAATGAACATGGATTTGATTTAATATCGAAGCTTAAAAATACAAGCAGATATAACGATATTAATGTATTGGTTTTAACTCAATATGCAGATTTAGATAATGTAAAACAAGCAAAAAACTTAGGTGTAGAAGCTTATTTAAGAAAACCTATAGATGCAAAAGAATTATCCACCAAAATCAAATCAATATTTGAAAAACAGGTTCAAAGCAAGGAAAATTAGATAAATTCTAAAAAGAGTATCCTTGGAGGGATTATTTGGAAACTTTTGTTACATTAACGTCTGTCTCTATTATTATGTCAATAATGCTTATGTGGATTATTAGAAGAGGATTTGACAGAGACAAAAAATATACTAATTTTATCAGGTTAATGTTTTTTATTTCTATATGGTCTTTTTTTTCGATTTTTGAAGTGTATAAACCAGATTCAATGAATTTTATTTTTGCAAGGCTTATGTATATAGGAGTTGTCTTTGCACCAGTTGCTTGGTTTCTCTTTTCATTAGAATACTCAAAAAAGCATAAATTTATCACAAAAAAATTTATTATAATTTTAAATATAATTCCAATACTAACTTTGAGTTTAGTATTTTTAAATGAACATCACTGGATTTTTTGGTCAGATATATATTTATTCGATACCATTAATGGAATCGAGTTTTATAAATATGAAAGAAGTTTCGGATATTATACAAATCTAGTGTATGGATATTTATTAACCCTTATAGGGTGTATTTTTATTTTTTTTGAGTTAAACAAAAAGAAAAGTCCCCGTGAATTTTATCTTGTACTTCCAGGAGTTTTCGCCCCTTTAATTGTTAACTTTTTGTATTTAATAAGAGTGTTAGACTTTGATTATTCACCTGCTGCTTTTTCATTCACATGCTTATGTTTTTCCTTGGCCATTATAAGAGGTTTTTTTCAAAGGAAAATGGCTATTGTAGAAACAATTCATGAAAATATGGAAGAGGGAATTATATTAATTGATGAAAAATATAAAATTGCAGGAATAAATCCTTCAGCAAAAAAAGCAATGAGAATAGACTCTAATGTAGAAGAAATGGATGCAAAAAAAGTTATTGTTTTTTGGAATCAGCTTAAATCAAAACTTAAAAAGCATGCTAATGAATTATTTGAAATTAGTCTTGGTAATAAATGGTATGGAGTTCATGTTTATTATGTTGAAAAAGAAAACATAATAACAGGATGGTTTGTAACTATGTTTGATATAACTGATAAAAAAATAAGTGAAAATGCATTAAAAAAGATGGACACTATATTATCAGCTACAACCAAAGCCACAAGCATTCTTTTACATGGCAGCAATTACAGAGAGTCTATATATAAGGCACTTGAAATGATAGGAGATGCGGCAGATATTGATATTATTTGTCTTTATGAAAATAAGTACAATAATAAATCAGGAGAAAATGCTGCATATAGAATTTTTCATTGGAGTGCTGAAGAAAAAATAGACAAAAATTTTTTAAATAAAATTTCTTTTAAAGAATTTTCTTATCTAATTGATCCAATGAAAAAAGCAAAAGAATTTAATAAATTAGTTTATGATATTGAAAACAAAAAAATAAAAGAAATGTTTATGTCTCAAAACATATTGACTGTATTTTTCTTACCATTGTTTGTTAATGATGAGTTTTGGGGGTTTGCAGCCTTTAAAAGTTGTCGGGAAAAAAGAATATGGACTTTAGCTGAAAAGTTTGTTTTTAAATCTTTTATAGATTCAATATCAAGGGCAATTGAAAGGGGTATGGTAGAAAAGGAACTGGAGGAAGAAAAATTAGCAGCAGAGGCAGCAAATGTTGCCAAAAGCTTTTTCTTAGCCAATATGTCTCATGAAATAAGGACACCTTTAAATGGTATAGTTGGTTTTGCAGAGCTTTTATCTCAAACTTCTTTAAATAAGGAGCAGTTGGACTATCTTTGTGAAATGAGAAATGCCTCAGATTCACTGTTATATTTAATTGATAATGTGTTGGACTTTTCAAAAATTGAAGCTGGAAAAGTTGATCTTGAAAGCATAAATTTTAATATTCATAGAGTGGTAAAGAATTCTATATCCCTTATTTCTCCAAAAGCAAATAAAAAGGGTATAAAGGTCTATTCAGATATAAGAGAAGAGGTTCCTTCTGAAGTTAAAGGAGATCCTCAAAGACTAAAACAGGTGTTAAACAATCTTTTAGCAAATGCAGTTAAGTTTACTGAGAAAGGTGAGATAGTTGTTTTAGTTGAGAAAACAGAAGAAACATATAAAAAAGTTGATTTAAAATTTGAAGTTTCAGACACTGGAATTGGTATGCCTAAGGAGGTGTTAGACAATCTTTTTAAGCCCTTTACCCAGGGCGATAGTTCTACTACTAGAAAGTATGGTGGTACTGGATTGGGTTTGGCAATTTCAAGAGGAATTATCGAGCTTATGGAGGGGAAAATTTCTGTTGAAAGCAAGGAAAGTTCAGGAACAAAATTCAGGTTTAATTTACCCCTTGAAAAAGGTTTTTCTGAACATGTCCCAAAATCTTCAAAAGGTCAGGAACTTGCAGATGTAATAGACACTGTTGCATGTAACCAGCATAAAGATTTAAATAATAATCTTATCACTAATGTTGGGAAAGACGAATTTAAAAAAAATAAGTGCATATTGCTAGTTGAAGATATTGCTGCAAATAGAAAACTGACTGCAATTATTATAAAAAAAATGGGGTTTGAATGTGAGACAGCTGTTAATGGAAAAGAAGCTGTAGAGATGTGTCAAAGTAAAGAATATAATTTAATATTAATGGACTGTCAAATGCCTGTTATGGATGGTTATACTGGGGCAAAAACCATTAAAGGAAACAGTTTGAACATTAAAACACCTATAATTGCAATGACAGCAAATGCTCTTGAAGGAGACAGAGAAAAGTGCCTCCAATTTGGAATGGATGATTACCTAGCAAAACCCATAAAAAAAGATAATTTAGAAAATGTAATTAAAAAATGGATATGATTTTGAACTTGTAATCTAAAGAAATTTAATTCAAAAAGAAGTAATTAAATAGCAATAAAAGCCTAAAGTAAATTTTGAAATATAACGATAAAAATAGTACAAAAAGAATCATTAACATAAAAAGGGCAAGACAAAAAATAACAATTGATAGATTATAAAAAGGATATGCTTAACATTCTCAAAGAAAAGTTTTCCTTTTAAGGAGGCGAAAAAACTTTTATGATTGATAAGCCGTGTAATGACTACAATGAGAACAAAAAACAAAACACTATTAAAACTATATTTGAATCAGCACCTGTTGGTATGATGATTGTTGACAAAGAAACTAGAATAATTGATATAAACTATGGAATTATCAGTATTAATAAAAAAAAATACAAAGAAATTGTTGGAAAAAAATTTGGTGAGGGAATGGGATGTATAAATAGTTTTGAAAAAGGTTGTGGATATAGCGAAGAATGTTGCAATTGTATTATAAGAAAGAACATTGAAAAGGTTATTGATACAGGCAGGGAACGTAAAAATATAGAAGTTGAGTATAAAATATTAACTCAAAAAAAAACTGCTTTAAAAACTTTAAAAATAAATATTGCTCAAGTTATTTATAATAACGAAATAGTTTATTTGCTTGTTGTTGATGATATTACAATTAGCAAAAAGAAGAGTAGAATTCTTTTAGATACAACTAAAAAACTTAAAGAAGCAAAAGAAGAAGCAGAAGAATCTATCATAGAAAGAAATAGATTTCTCGATAATATGAGCCATGAAATAAGGACTCCTCTTAACGGAATTACAGGAATGATTGAATTGACACTGGTTGGAAAGCTTGAAGATGAACAAAGATTAAATATTGAAATTGCCCAAAATTGTGTAGATAAGCTTTTGAAAATAGTAGACGATTTATTTGATTTTTCAAAAATGAAAGCTGGAGAAATGAAATTGTCAAAGACTATATTTGAAATTAGAAGTTTGATTTCAGATATTGAAAATATATACACACCTATTGCAGTAGAAAAGGAAATAGAATTTAATTGTTTTGTCAGCGAGAATGTGCCTGATAAGATATTTACAGATAGAACTAGATTAAAAAAGGTTATAGATAGTCTATTAAATAATGCTTTTAAATTTACCCCTGAAGGAAGTATTAGTCTAGAAGTAAAAGCGGAAAAATGTAATGGTGAAAAATATTTATTTTTTGATATTGAGGATACGGGAATTGGTATTGAAAAAAAAGATTTAGAAAAACTATTTGAAAGATTTACTCAAGTAGATGGATCGTATACTCGTAAATATAGTGGTGCGGGGATGGGGTTAAACATTTCAAAGTATATAATAAAAAAAATGGGAGGAGATATATTCGTTGAGAGCAAAAAAGGCGAAGGAAGTAAATTTTCTTTTAATATTAAATTTGAAGAAGAAAAAAATTAAATAACTCAGTAATTTTTGACGATAAAATAAAACGAAGTATTTTAAAACAAATATTAATTATGAATGGAGAGTTAAAAATGAAGGAAGAGTATATAGATATAATATCTGAAGCGGGAAAAAGTCTTTTAGAAAGCATCACAGGATTTGATATACAAGTAAAAAAAGCGTATAAAAGAGATAATCCTTATTACAGTGATAACGTAGCAATTATGATTACTCTTTTAGGCTCTATACGAGGTCATGCTGTTCTTACCCTTAACGGAGAATTTGCATGTAAAATAGCATCGGCAATGATGTGTGGACTTGAAGTTAATGAACTTGATGATATGGGCAAAAGTGCCCTAGCAGAGTTGGGAAATATGGTCATGGGAAATTGTGGGACTCAATTGTCTCAAAAAGGACTGTTTATAGATATAGGACCTCCAAGTGTTTTAATAGGAGAAAAAATGGAAATATCCTTTGATAAAATGGCTATTATAACAATTCCATTTATCTTTAATGAAAATGAAAAAGAAAAAGTAGAATTAAATATATCATATAGTGAAGAATAGCTTTAAAAGTGAGGTGAATATTAATTATGGATGCTAATAATCAATTATTTTCTATTTTTGTTGAAGAGACTAAAGAGCAGATAGAATCTATGCTAAATCTTTTAGAAACTATTGAAGAACAGCCAGATAATATAGATATAATAAATAGTCTTTTTAGAATTGCTCATTCTATGAAGGGTTCATCATCATCCATGGAATATTCAAAAATGGCAGATCTTACACACAATATGGAAAATGCTCTTCAGTTTATAAGAGATGAGAAGAAAAAGATAGATGAAAATATGATTGAAATTTTATTTGTGTGTCATGATTTTTTAAACAAGGCATTTAATTACATAAGAGATAATGGAGAAGAAGACAGTGAATTAAATTTTGATAAAATAATAATTAGACTAAATAATGTAATTAAAAAATCTGAAAATAGAGAATCAATTCAATATGATGAAATTTTTGAGATTGATGATGAAATGACTGAATTATTTATAAGTGAAATGAAAAGCCAATTATTTAAACTTAAATCTGAAATACCATCAATTGAAAATAAAAGTGGAAGAAGTGAAGAATTATCTGAGATTTTCAAAGATTTTCATGTCTTAAGAAGTTATGCTGGATTTATAAATATGAAATGTGTAAAAAAATTTATGTATAAAGTAGAAAAATTCATAGACAGGATAATAAAGTCAGATACTCTAATAGAAAAAGATATCGTTGAAACTCTTTTGAATTGTTGTGAATTAATAAAAGAAACAATCGAAAATAAAAATTTTGAGGAATCAGAAAAAAGCGTTGAAGAAAATTGTGAAAAATTAGAGGAAAAAATTCAAAAAATTAAAATAGATGATTTTAAAATAAATGAAGGTTCAAAAAAGTCCGAACAAAATATTGGTATTTCTATGAGGATTCCCTATGACAGATTAGAAAAATTAATGTTAACTTTAAGTGATATTTTTGTTTTGCAGTCTTTTCTAATGGAACAGGCGGAAAAAAGTTTTTTGCCAGGAGATAAAATAAGATCAAATCTTTCAAGGTATGGAAAGCTGATTAGAAATATGCAAAACAAAGGAACCAGACTTAAAAAAACATCATTTAAAGATATAACAAAAGAAGCTGTTAAAAAAATGAAAAGCCTAGCGTACAATGAGCAAAAAAAAATAAATATAAAAGTTGAAGGAGAAGATACACTTATTGATAGATCTAAGATTGAAAAGACAAGAATGGTTTTAAATAAAGTTTTTGAAAACCTTATTGAATTAAACTGCATAGAGGATAGAACAGATTTAAATATTTTTATTAATAGAGATTATGAGACCATTACAGTTGAAATAAATTATTATGGAGATGAAGACAATTACATAAAGAATATTATAAAAGAATTTTCATATGAGCTTGTAGATGTTGGAGGAAAAATCAGATATCAAAGTAATGGAGGGAATAATAAGTCTATTTTAATTAGAATACCAGATGAAACGATGGTAGTTGATGGAATGACAGTACAGATTAAAAATATGAGTTTTATTATTCCTGCTATATACATAAAAAAAATAGTGAGAATTGGCAAAGAACAAATTGTAAAAATAAAAGGAAACATTAATTCTTTAAAAATAAATGAAGAAGTTATTGATATATTGTCTGTAAAAGATGTTTTTGACATGGAAGTTTTAAATGAGCCTAGTTTTACTTCGATAATACTTGAATTTGAGGGAAAAAAAAGAGCATTAATTGTTGACGATGTAAAAGAAAAAAAAGAGTTTTCGGTAAAAGAATTGGGAAAGGGTTTTGAAAATCTTGATTTTGCATCAAAAGCATCTATTGTTGAAAATGGAAAAATAGCGCCTGTAGTTGAAGTAGAAAATATTATAAATATGTAATGGAGGAGATTATATGAGAATTCTTATAGCTGAAGATGATTTTGCCAGCAGAAGATTTTTAAAAAGAATGTTAATGTCTTATGGAAGATGCCATACTTCAGTGAATGGTATTGAAGCATTAGAAGAGTTTAAAGAGGCATTTGAAGAAGGAGAGCCTTATGATGTTGTTTTTATTGACATAATGATGCCAGAAATGGATGGTCAAGAACTGTTGAAAAAAATACGAGAATATGAAAAAGAGGCTGGTTTAAAAGGTTTAGATGCTGTAAAAACTGTTATGGTAACAGCACTAAGAGACATTGAAAACATAAAGACTGCTTTTTTAGAGCAATGTGAAGCGTATTTGCCAAAGCCTGTAGAACGAAAAAAGATGATAGAGGTATTGGATGATTTGGGGTTGATAAAAAACAATTCTTTTAAGGAGTGATTTTTTTGAAAATCCTTGTAATTGATTATATTGAGTCATTTAATTATATAGAAAATAAACCTGATATATGATAGAAGGTGTTTAAAATATGAATGATGCATCAAACTTTTTTCTACAGCCCGGACATATATTTGTGAGCAAAGAAGAATATAAAATAAATACTGTTTTGGGCTCCTGTATTTCTGTTTGCCTTTGGGACGAAAAGGAGAAATTTGGAGGAATGAATCATTACGTATATCCTAGAACAGACAAAGAGAAAAGAACTGCAAAATATGGCAACATAGCAACACCCTACATGATAAAGCTTATGAAAAATATGGGGGCGAATGTATCAAATATAGTTGCACATATAGTTGGTGGAGGATACAATCCACTATTGAGTCCAGTTATAGGTGAAGAAAATTGCAAAATTGCAGAAGACATATTAAAGAAAAGCAAAATTAAAATAGCAACTCGAGATGTAGGTGGTCAAACAGGAAGAAAAGTTATATTTAATAATAAGACGGGCGAAATACTTGTTTATAAGGGAATAGAGGTGAGAGGTAGTGATTGGTATAAAAACAACTGATAATGACATTAAAGTATTAATTGTTGATGATTCTGCAATGGTAAGAAAAATACTTACAAAAGAATTATCAAAAGAAAAAAATATTAAAGTTGTAGGTACTGCCCCAGATCCTTATATTGCAAGAGATAAGATAGTACAGTTAAAGCCAGATGTGTTACTTTTAGATGTTGAAATGCCTAAAATGGATGGTATAACTTTTTTAGAAAAACTTATGAAGCACTTTCCGATGCCTGTTATAATTGTAAGTTCTCTTGGAGAAAAAGGCGGAGAAGTTGCCATGAAAGCTCTTGAGGTTGGTGCTGTTGATGTTATGGCAAAACCTGGCTCTTCATATACAGTAAAAGATATGAGTGAGCAGTTGATAGATAAAATTAAATCAGCCTCTTTAGTAAAGAGGTTTTCAGCAAATACTTCAAAAGAAGTTAATGTTTCAAAGAAAGTTCACTCTAAGGCAATGATAAAGACAACCAATAAAATTATAGCGATAGGTGCTTCTACAGGTGGAACAGAGGCAATAAAAGACGTATTGACAAGATTTCCAGGGCAAATGCCTCCAATACTTATAGTACAGCATATGCCACAAAATTTCACAAAGTCTTTTGCCCAAAGACTTGATAATATTTGCAGTGTGGAAGTAAAGGAAGCTGAACATATGGAGAGAGTAACTCCAGGAAAAGCTCTTTTAGCACCAGGTAACAAGCATATGGTTTTGAAAAGAAGTGGAGCTGTATATTATGTAGAAGTTAAAGATGGCCCTCTAGTCTATCATCAGAGACCTTCTGTGGAAGTTTTGTTTTCATCAGTTGCAAGATATGCAGGACAAAATGCAGTGGGAACAATACTTACGGGAATGGGAAAAGATGGTGCAAAAGGACTTTTAGAAATGAAGAAAGCAGGCGCCTATACAATAGGACAGGATGAGAAAAGTTGTGTTGTCTATGGAATGCCGAGAGAAGCTTCAGAAATTGGGGCTATACATATATCGGCACCTCTTTATAAAATTTCTAAAATAATAATGGACAAGGTATAAAAATCTTAAAGGTTCATTAGTCTGTTACTTAGCCATTGCTTAATGATTCTTAAAATAATAAATTGTATCACAAATACCAATTAAGGAAGTGACCTTTATTATGAGTGAGCAAAATAGAGAAGTTTTCACCAATTCTGAAAAGGAAAAATCGCAAGATGAAATACTAGAATTGTATGATGAAGTGATTATTGAAGTTTCAGAACATGTTGAAAACATAGAAAATATTTGTCTTAAAATAGATAAGAGCAAGGAAAAAATTGAATTAATAGATGACTTATTTAGATCCTTTCACAGTATAAAAGGACTTGCAGGATTTATAAATCAGTCATTGATAGCCGAGATAGCACATAAAACAGAGACTCTTTTAGACTTGCTAAAAAATATAAAAGTTGTGCCACAAAAGGGCTGTATAGATATAATTCTTATGGCGGCAGATAAAATAGTTTCCATTTGCAGAGACAATAAAGTAGTAGATAATAATATATTTATAAAAACAGTTGAAGAACTTTTTGAAAAATTATATTTAAAACAAAGTGAAGTAAATAATCTTTTGCAAAAGAGCACCAAAAATAAAGAGGCTGATGGATTAAAAAAACAGCAAAGTGATAATGAAAAATTAAAAAAAAGAAAAGAAAATAATAAAAAAAATGTGTCTAAAGACTTAAGTGAGAATAAAAATACAAATTGTGTAGAGTATTTAAAAGTTATGCCTGAAGATATTGACTTTCTATCTGAATTAATGGGAGAAATTATTATTACCCAGTCAGTATTAGAGAGAGAGATGGAAAATAGAGTTGAAACAAATGAAAATTTTTTTAAAGAATTTATGGAAATGTCAAAAGCCACTATAAATATGCAAAATCTAATAATGTCCCTAGGGATGGTTCCGCTAAAAGCAAATTTTAATAAATTGAAAAAAGTTGCAGATGAGACTATAAAAGAATTAGGCAAAAATATCCATCTTAAAGTAACAGGTGAAAATACTGAAATGGAAAGAGATCTTGCAGAAAAAATAACTGATCCTCTTATGCATATAGTTAAAAACTCTATATCCCATGGAATAGAGTCAAAAGAAGAGAGGATAGAAAAGGGGAAAGATGAATGTGGAACTGTAAACATTGAAGCATATACAAAAAGTGAAAGTGTCTATATAGAAATATCTGATGATGGAGGAGGAATAAATCTAGAAAAAGTTTTAAAAAAAGCCATAAATAAAAAACTTGTAAATCCTGATATTGAATATAGCAATGAGGAAATACTTGACTTTTTATTTATGCCAGGTTTTTCAACATCAGAATCTGTAAACAGTATTTCAGGAAGAGGTGTTGGGCTTGATGTGGTAAAAACTGAAATAGCTAAAATAGGAGGAAAAGTAGAGATACATAACAATCCAGGAAAAGGGTGTACATTTGTTGTCAAAACTCCTTTAAATCTTGCAGTTTTAGATGGTGTAGTTGTAAATATTGATAAAGAAAAATTTATAATTCCTACCACATACCTAAAAAAAGTGCTTAAATGGGGGGAATATTCATGGATAAAACAACAGGGAAATAAGAACATGGTTAAAGTCAAAGAGGAAATTATCCCTTTACTGCCACGAGAAAAGATATTTGGACTAAAAGAAAAAAAAGAAGAGGGTGATTTATGTATTTTGTTACTGCAAATAAGAAGGGAAAAAAGAGCTATTGCTGTGGAAGGAATTGATGAGAGAAGGAAGCTAGCAGTTAAAAGCCTAGACAATGTATATTATAATCCATCTTTTGTAATGGGAGCATCAATTTTAGAAGACGGCAGAGCATCATTTATCGTTGATGTTGAATCTATATTTAGAAATGGAGGTTAAAGCTATGGAACAAGATGGAGGGAAATTCTTATCCTTTTTACTTGAAGATGAGGAATATGGTATATCCATTCACAGAGTTAAAGAGATTATAGGTATCATGGATATAACAGCTATTCCAAAAACTCCAGAATTTATAAGAGGTGTAATTAACCTTAGAGGAAAGATAATACCTGTTTTGGACTTGCGCCTTAAGTTTGGAATGAAAGAGATGGAATACAACCAAAGGACATGCATAATAGTTGTTGAAGTTTCTTTGGCAGGTACTTCAAGGCTTATGGGAATAATAGTTGATACTGTTTCAGAGGTGGTAAATATTCAAAAAGGAGAAATTGAACCACCTCCCCAATATGACTCAAGAGCGGAAGAAGGTTTTTTAACAGGTATAGGCAAGGTGAAAGAAAAAGTCATACTTCTTTTAGAAATTGAAAAAGTTCTAGGAAATGAAGATTTAGTAATACTAAATGAAAAACAGGAGGCGATTCAAAATGTTTAAAAATTTACGACTAAGCTACAAAATAGCAGCAGGATTTGGTATTGTTATTTTAATTATGATTGTTCTTGGAGTGGTAGCTTCAATAAATATGAACAATACGAGAGTTCAATCTACAATTCTAGCAGAAGAATATGTACCGGAAGTTGCAATTTCAGCAGAAATAGAAGAAAATATTCTAATGCTTATGTACGAGATGAGAGGTTATGCTTTTGACGGAGACAGAAGCTTTTATGATAGTTCTTTGGTATATCTTGAAAATGTTAAGGGATACATCGAAGAAGGAAAAGAGCTGGCTTCAAATTCAGAAAACTTAGGAGATTTTGAAAACAATATTGAAGAAATTGAAATATATATATCAGAGTATGAAGGCCTAATGGATGAGACTTTAGAGCTAAACGATGATTTGGAAGGAATAATAAGCGAGCTAGATTCGTCAGCAGTAGTACTTGTTTCAAATGTAGATGAGTTTTTAGATAATATGAATGAAGACATGGAAAGAGAAATAGCTTCAGACGCAAGTCATTCAGCACTAAATGAAAGGGTCTGGCAAATATACAGAATGAACGATGTATTAGATACGGCAAACGATATAAGAATTTCAAATGAAAGATTTCAAATAACACATAATGATGCTTATATCGATGAAGGAATACGAAATTTTGATTCAGTGCATTCTATTTTAAATGAAATAGAACCTACACTAGACAATGCTGATAACCAGAGACAAGTAACTGATATAAGAAATTCGGCAGACGATTACAGAGCAGGTATGCAAAGGCTTCAAGACAATTGGGCTGAAATGGATAGAGTAAATAATGCAAGGACAGACACAGGTCTAAGAGCTGTGGCACTGTCAGCAGAAAATATGGATGCTGGAATAGCATATGTGGAAGACAGATCCTTAGAAAATGCAAGAAGTCTTGGAACTTCAACCACTGTTGTGATAATAGGACTTATTATTGCGTTGATAGCAGGGATTATACTTAGCCTGTTTATAATTTCAAGCATCACAAAACCAATAAATAGAATTGTAGATGGCATGTCCCAAGGAGCTGAGCAGGTTACTGCAGCATCAGAGCAATTATCCAGTTCAAGTCAGCAGTTAGCTGAGGCAAATGCAGAACAGGCTTCATCAATTCAAGAGACATCCTCTACGCTAGAGCAATCGGCATCTATGGTGCAGCAAAACACTGAAAATACAAAGCAGGCAGCTATGTTGTCAGAAAAAGCTAAAGATGCTTCTTATAAAGGAAATAGTGAAATGAATGAAATGATGAGTTCTATGGAAGAGATTAAAAAATCCAGCGATGAAATTGGAAAAATAATAAAAGTAATTGATGAAATAGCTTTTCAGACAAATATATTAGCACTTAATGCAGCAGTAGAAGCAGCAAGAGCAGGTGATGCAGGAATGGGTTTTGCAGTAGTTGCAGAAGAAGTGAGGAACCTTGCTCAAAGAAGTGCACAGGCAGCAAAAGACACTGCTTCGATAATTGAAAACAATATTAACATGTCTCACAAAGGTGCAGAAGTTGCCAAAAAGGTAGGAGAATCATTATCAGAAATAACGCTCCAATCTAAAAAAGTAAATGAACTTATGGATGAGATTGCAGCTGCAAGTCAGGAACAAACTCAGGGAATAGGACAAATAAACAAGGCAATAAACCAGATGGAAAAAGCCACTCAGGAAAATGCTGCTAGTGCAGAGGAGAGTGCATCATCTTCAGAAGAATTGAGTGCACAGGCAGAAAACTTAGATGAGATGGTAAATCAATTATTGGCACTTGTAGAAGGTAGCAGCACAGGTTCAAACATGAGAACTAAAAAACTGTCAAGTCATGCTCCAAAGAAAATGATAGAAGAAAAAAGCACAAAAAAATTGTCTAGAGATAATAACAAAAGTAAAAGCTCAGACAATTCAAAAACCCATATTGTAAACCCAGATGATGTTATTCCACTAGAAGAAGATAAAGACGACTTTTAAGGAGAGATAAAATAAATGAGATACTTGAGTGACGGTACGTTCCTGAAATACAGAAACTTTATATATGATAAATTTGGAATAAATATAAGCCAGGACAAAAAAGAGATGCTACAGTCTAAGCTTTTAAAACTGATTGTAAAAAGCAGATGCGAGTCCTATGAAGAGTATTTCAGGATCCTCACTCAGGGATATGATAAAGAGAGTTTGTTTGAATTTTCAAACGAAATTACAGTAAACAAAACTGATTTTTTTCGAGAAAACAATCATTTTGAGTTTATAAAGAGCAGTGAAGATTTTATTATTGACAAAAACAAAAGAATAAGGAGAAATAATGAAATAAGAGTATGGAGTGCAGGATGCTCTACTGGGGAAGAAGCATATACCCTTTCAATAGTTCTTTTAGAACATTTTTTACAGGGGTTAAACATAAAGATTTTAGGAACTGATATTAATTCAAATGTATTAAAACAGGCTATAGAAGGAGTTTATTCCTCTACAATAAAAAACAATATTGACAAATATTATCTACTTAAATATTTTAAAAAATGTGAAAGAGGATGGAAAGCGTCTGAAACAATAAGAAGACTTGTTACATTCAGGTTATTTAATCTTATGGATGATTTTCCTTTTAAAAAGTCTTTTGACTTAATCTTCTGTAGAAATGTAATGATATATTTTGACTCGAAAGTTCAACAAAGACTTATAGATAAATTTTATGATGTGCTTGTACCAGGTGGAATTCTTTTTATTGGTCATTCAGAAAGTCTTACAGGAAAAAAGCATAAATTTCAATATTTAAAGCCTACTATATATATTAAATAGGCAGTTTTTGAAAGGAAGTGAATTTATGAATGAAGAATTGATGGAAATATATATTGAAGAAACAAAGGAACATCTTGAGGCGCTGGATATTGCACTTTTAAGCCTAGAAAAAAATCCTTATGACCAAGATTTAATTGACCAGCTTTTTCGTGCTGCACATACAATAAAAGGCTCTTCAGCTGCTATGGGATTTGAAAAGATGGAAAAACTTACACATGATATGGAAGATATACTTCATGATATAAGAGGGGGGAAAATAGAAGCAGACAGGAAAGTAATAGAACTTTTATTTGTCTGTCATGATTTTCTTGAAAACAGTCTTGACTCAATAACTAGGACAGGTTCAGAAGAGGAAATAAACTCTGATAGCATTTTAGCAAAACTTCATAAAATAATAGAAGAAAGACAGGAAGAAGTAAAGCAGCCAGTAGAAGAAAAAACAGACGATAAAGATAAAAAAGAATTTCTAGAACTAGATAAAGAAAATGCTGATAGAGTTAAGAGTTATTTTTCAGAAGGTTATAGTGCCTACAATTTAAATATTTCATTAGTTGATGATTGTATGTTTAAAACAGTAAGAGTGTTGCTGACATTTCGTGAAATTGAAAGTATAGGAGAAATAATATCATCTCTTCCTAGAAGGCCTGATGAAGAGGAAGCTAAAAAAGAAGATTTTGTAATAGAAGAAAATACAATTAAAGCTATTATTGTTTCTAAGCTTAAAAAAGATGAAATTTTAGAAAAACTTGAAACGCTACAAGAAGTGAAAAATATTTGCATAGAGACTTTAGATAAAGAAAAAAAATCGAAAGGTGGAAGTTCCTTTAAACTAGTAAGTGTAAAGGATAAAGTCTGTACTGCAAACCAGCATAAAACAATAGAAGACTCTATGGTAAATGATATAATAGGAGAAGATACACACAAGTTTATAGAAATTGAAAAAGAATTTGATAAAGATATAAAAGAAAGCATTGTTGAACAAATTGAAAAAATAAATATTAATGCAGTTTTAATTGACAAAAATCAGGACAATGAAGATATAATTTATATTCTTTTCAGAAGTTTTCATACTATAAAAGGGCTTTCAGCCTTTTTAGGACATTTAGAAATATCTGAAATTTCTTCAAAAGCAGAAAAAGTTTTAGATATGCATTTAAAAGAAGAAATTCAGGCAGACAATCAATTAGTTAGTTTGATACTTGCATCAGCAGATATGATTCTTAATTTATGTAAAAATGAGAATCTAATAAAAGACGAAGAGTTTTTAAAAAAGTACAGTGAGCACATAAAACAATATGATAAAAAAGAAAAAGGAGAATATGAAGAAAAAAAACTTGGAGAAATTCTTATTGAAAGAGGAAAGCTTAAAGAGTCTGATTTAGAGGAACTTTTGAAAAAACAAAAAGAAAACTATACAGATTTAAAATTTGGTCAGGTTGCTGTAAAAGAAAAAAAGGTTGCCCCTAAAGATATAATTGAGTCGATAAACAGTCAAGAAGATAAAGGTAAAAAAAATAAAGGTACTGTTTTGGAAAGTAATAAATTTATGAAAATACCAGTTAAAAAGATAGATAATCTTGTTGATTTATTAGGTGAAATGTTGGTTTTTTATTCTATACTTGAGAGAGATGCAAAAGAACAAATGAGCATTCACAGTCAATTTATGAATAACTTATCTAGAATGTCTAAAACAATAAAAGACGTACAGGGGCTTTCAATGTCACTTAGAATGGTATCTTTAAGGCCGACATTTCAAAAGTTAATGAGGATTGGAAGAGATACTGGAGTAGAATTGGAGAAAAAGGTTGATATCATTGTATCAGGAGAAGACACAGAGGTTGATCGGAGTATAGTTGAAAAATTATTTGATCCCCTTATGCATATTGTGAGAAATGCAGTTTCACATGGACTAGAAAGCAGTGAAGAGAGAAAGCAAAAAGGCAAAAATGAAGAAGGTAAAGTATATGTAGATGCTTGCAGTAAAAGAGGAAGTGTATACATAGAAATAAAGGATGACGGAAAGGGACTTGATACTGAAAAGATTTATAATAAGGCAAAAGAACAAAATTTAATTAATGATGAGCGGGATTATTCTCAAGACGAGATAAACAGATTTATTTTCATGCCAAGTTTCTCCACAAAAGAAGAAGCAAATAACATTTCTGGAAGAGGAGTTGGTATGAATGTAGTGGAAACAGAAATGTCAAAAATAGGAGGTAGAGTTGATATTATAAATAATCCTGGACAAGGGTGTATATTTACTCTTAAAATTCCTATAAATCTTGCAGTTATAAATGGAACTATAGTTGATGTAGCAGGCATTCGTTATATAATTCCAACACTTTACATAAAACATCTATTAAAGCCTGAAGAAGACCAGTGGGTGAGTGTAAAGGGAAAAAGAGAATTTATAAATGTAAGAGATGAAATAATAGGGCTAATACCTTCTAAAGAAATATTCGATATAAAAGATGAGGACAAAAAAAGTGAAATGGTGGTAATTTTAGAAGTTGAACAAAAGTTAAAAGCATTTCCTGTATCCGAGGTTTTAGGGAGGCAGGAAGTGGTTGCAAAACCATTAAATGAAGAATTTAAAGATCTTAAATTTGCATCAGGAGCAAGTATTTTAGGAGATGGAAAAGTCTCATTAATACTGGATGTAGAAGAGTTGTTTAAGATGGGAGAAAATAACTCTTCTTCTTAAAGAGAGGTGTTATATTATGTCTGATTTATATTCTGAAGTTTTAAAAAAAATGCCTGTAGCTTATGCATATCATAGAATAATATGTGATGATGCGGGAAACCCATGTGATTATGAATTTTTAGAGGTTAATTCTTTGTTTGAAAAATTTACAGGTATTAAAAGCACTGATGCAATTGGTAAAAAAGTAACCGATATAATTCCTGATATAAGAGAAAAAAGTGAATTTGATTGGATATCTTTTTACGGAGACGTAGCATTAAATGGAGGAAAAAAAGAAATTGAAAAAAAATCAATTGCTTTAAATAGGTGTTATAGAATAACCGTTTTTTGTCCCGAAAAATATTATTTTGTTAGTTTTTTCATTGACATATCAAATGAGAGGGAGAAAATTGAAGAACTTGATAACTTTTTTGAGATAAATCTAGACTTGCTTTGTATTGCTGATACAAATGGAAACTTTCACAAAGTAAACAGAGAATGGGGAAGAATACTTGGGTATAGTAAAAAAGATTTGGAAAAGAGAAAGTTCCTAGATTTTGTTCATCCTGATGATATTGAAGATACCCTAAAAGCTATGGACAAACTGGGAAAACAACAAAAAGTAGTGAACTTTGTAAATCGTTACAAAGGAAAAGATGGAAGATATAAATTTATTGAATGGCGATCACAACCAAAAGGCTCTTTAATATATGCTGCTGCCCGAGATGTAACTAAAAGGATAGAACATGAAAATGAACTGGAATTTCAAAATAACTTTCAGGAGATTGTGTCGATTATTTCTTCTGATTTCATAAAGGTAAATAGTTTTAATTTAAATGAAAAAATCAAGAATATGTTAACTCAGATGGGAGAATTTTTTGATGTTGACAGAACTTATGTATTTCTTTTTTCAGAAGATAATTCTACTATAACCGATACACATGAGTGGTGTAGAGAAGGAGTAACACCTCAAAAAGATTTTTTTAAAAATATTAAAATTGATTTTTTTCCTTGGTGGAAAAGTGAAATAATCCACTCAGGAATTATGAGCATATCAGATATTAATGAGCTCCCCAAAGAAGCTTCGGTGGAGAAAAAAGAGTTTGAGAGACAGGAAATAAAATCTATTTTAACTGTTAGCATTTCAGATAATGAAAAAGTAATTGGATTTTTAGGTTTTGATTCTGTGAAAAATAAAAGAACATGGAACAAAAATGAGATTAACAACTTAAAGGTATTGGCAAACATAATTTCTGATGCAAAAACAAAGGTATCAGCTGAAGAAAAGCTTGTTTTAGAAAAAGAAAAAGCAGAAAAGGCAAGTAAAGTTAAAAGCCAGTTTTTAGCCAATATGAGTCATGAAATAAGAACTCCTATGAATGGAATAGTTGGCTTTATTAATTTGCTTGAAAATTCAGATTTAAATGATGAGCAAATAGAATACCTAAAATGTGCTAAAGCATCTACAGATACTTTGTTACAAGTGATAAATGACATTTTAGATATATCAAAAATAGAGGCAGGAAAAATCGCCCTTGAAAGTATTTCTTTTAATTTAGTAAACACCCTAGAGTCTTCGATAATTCCATTTGTAGAAAAGGCAAAAGAAAAAGGACTTGAAATAAATATGCTGATAACATCTGAAGTGCCTTTATATGTAACAGGAGATCCTACAAGACTTAAGCAGGTACTAATAAATCTTGTTAGTAATGCAATTAAGTTTACTCAAAAAGGTGAAATATTTATAGAAGTAGCATTGAAAAACACATTAGAAAATGGTTATGAATTAGTGATTACAGTAAAAGATACTGGTATAGGAATGAATAGAGAAACCATCAAAGAACTATTCAAGCCATTTACCCAGTCGGATAATACTTCTACAAGAGTATATGGAGGAACAGGCTTAGGGCTTTCTATATGTAAATCTATTGTAGAAATGATGGATGGAAATATAAATGTTGAAAGTGTAGAGGGAAAAGGAACAACCTTTATTTTTACTGTATTATTGGAAAAATCAGAAGAAATACAGGGAAATAGTTGCTTTGACTATTCAAAGTTAAAAGGCATAAGGGCATTAGTTGTAGATGACCATAAAATTAATAGAGATATAGTAAGAATATATTTAGAAGAAGCAGGTGCTATGGTTGATGAAGCTTCAAGTGCATCAGAAGCTTTAGGAAAGCTTGTGAAATCTGGAGGATGTATTTATAATATTGCATTTGTTGATTACAATATGCCAAACATGAATGGATATGATTTGGCTACAGCTTTAAAAGCAATACCTTCTACAAAAGATATTCCATTAATATTACTGACTTCTCTTGCTGAAAAGGGAGAAGGAAAACAGGCAAAAGAGATAGGCTTTTCAGGATATCTTACAAAGCCGTTTAAAAGAATTGATTTTTTAGAATGTTCATTAATGGTTTTGGATGGGAAAAAACAAAATGAAAGTAAAGATAAATTTATAACTAGAGACACTTTAAATGAAGCAGAGTTTAATAAAAAATTAAAAATACTGATGGTAGAAGACAATAAGCTAAACAGATTGTTTTTTATAAAACTATTAAAATCAAAAGGTCTTTCATGTGATGTAGCAATGAATGGAGAAGAAGCTGTAAATGCGTGCATTGAAAAAAATTATGATATAGTGTTTATGGATTGTCAGATGCCTATTATGGATGGTTATGAAGCAACAAGGAGAATTCGTAAAAGTGAAAGTGGAGATAAACATAACAATATAGTGGCTTTAACTGCCTATGCAATGAAAGGTGATGAAGAAAAATGTAGAGAAGCGGGAATGGATGATTATATCAGTAAGCCTATAGATATAAACAAGTTAACAGAAATTATAAATAAGTACTCATCAGGTGATATTATAAATACTGATGAAAATGATGGTGATAATAGTTGTAATGGAATAATAGATGCGATTATAGAGAATACAGGTTTTGACAGAGAAACGGCGCGCCAGCTTTTTAGGGAAAGTATGCCTTCTTTAAATGATATTTTTAGAAGCGTTGAACATAATATTAAGGAAAATAACGTACAAAAAGCATCTAAATTGATACATCAATTTAAAGGTGCAGCAGGAAACTTAAGAATAAATTCTATAGTTGAAAAAGCTAAAAAAGCCGAGGAGGAATTGGGTAAAGAAAATTTTGAAAATTTTTCTGATTTGTTGACTGAAATAAAGCTTATATTAGGAGCTTTAAATGATAGGTGCAGATAAAAACTTATGTTTTTATGGAGGTTAGTATGAGAATTGTTGATGTTTCAAGACTTAAAGGAAATGAAATACTTGGAAAACAAATTTTTGATGATGAAGGCAGAGTTTTGTTAAATGAAGGTATAAAACTAACTCCATTTTATATTGAGAAGTTAAAAGAATTGGAAATCCAGTCAATCTACGTAGATGATGATATTTCAAAGGAAGTTGTTATAGAAGAAAATATATCTGAAAAGACCAGACAGATGAGTAAGCATGCTGTTAAAGACATGATTGGTAAGTATTGTAGGGAAGGAAAAGCTGATAATAGTGGTGTTTTAAAATCAGTTAACTCAGTTATAGACGATGTTTTAGCGAATAAAGATGTCTTAGCAAATGTATCAGAAATAAGATCAAAAGATAATAGCATTTATTCACATTCAGTAAATGTATGTGTTTTATCTACGATAATAGCAACTCATATGGGCTACAATATGTTAAGGCTTAGAGATGTTGCAATGGCAGGGATTTTACATGATATAGGAAAAGTGGAAATTCAAAATGATAAAAAAATAACCTCTAAATATAAATCAAGCAAAAAACTAGATGAATATATAAAAATTATGCATCCAAGGGCAGGGTATGATTTTTTAGGTGAGCAGGATTTTTGCAATGCCCATACTAAAGTTGCAGTTTTAATGCATCATGAAAAGGTAGATGGAACTGGATATCCACTTAAGCTTAAGGGAAGTGAGATAAGCGAAATTGCAAAGTTGATTTCAATTTGTGATACATTTGATAATATGATTTCAGAAAGAGGGACTGAGGGAGAGAGGTTTGTCTATAAAATTATTGAATATATAACAAGTATGAGCAATACTTTTTTTGATTCTGAGATAGTAAAAAAGTTCTCGGCAAATATTGCTGCCTTTCCAAATGGAAGTGGAGTTTTGTTAAATACAAATGAAAAATGTCTTGTAATAAAACAAAATAAAGGAATGCCAATGAGACCTGTTGTAAAAGTTATATATGATAAAAAAGGGAAAAGGTTAATTGAACCATATGAAATTGATTTATTAGAAGAATTGACTATTTTTATCGACGGAAGCTGTCAGATATAGATTATTAGTTTGGAGGGTACTTATGAGCTTAGATGATAATATGAAAAAAACTTTTTCAAAACAGTATCTTCAATTAATATATAAAGTGTGTAGCAAAACTCTTAATGTTACCACAGATAATTATGAAATTGAATTAGTAAAAATTATGGATGAAATAGCACATGTGTTTTCGTTAGATAGAATATACATTTATGGTTTTTCTGATGATCCAACTATAATGAAACTGGAAGTTCAATGGAGCAGGGAAGGGATAAAAAAGAAGAGAGCTAAAAAAATAGACGAACCTGTTTATGATTTACCATGGATAATTTCAGAGATTAAGGAAAAAAATTATTTAGTAATTAACAGCATTGAAGAACTACCTGAAGATGCAATATTTGAAAAAATGGCTTTTCAAGAAGAGGGAGTTAGGGATTGCATTATTATTCCCATAAAAATAGAAATGGAGCTTAAAGGGTTTCTAGCTTTTGAGCATATAGAAAAAAATATAGTATGGGAAGAGAAACATATCGAGGTATTAAAAGAAATTGCAAAAATATTTACAAACATAAGAAAAAAGATTAAAAAAGATGAAGAATATTTAAAAACCATAATAAACCAATCTATTCTTTTAGATAATTCAGAGGCTCAGTTGTGGGTGCTAAAAAATGTTACTGTATATGGTGCAGTAAATGAAGCACATGCCAAATTTTTCAACAGAAAAAAAGAAGAAATGGAATTTCAAGACTTATATGACGTTTTTCCTGCGAATATTGCTGATAAATTAACACAAAATAACTGGTCCATGTTTTATGAGGATAATCTTGGAGAAAATGAACTAGAGATTGAAAACTTCAAAGGTGAAAAAAGACTTCTCCTTATAAAGGGTAAACCTAAAAAAGACAAATATGGTAATACTGAGTTTGTAGTTTGTACAGCAGAAGATATAACGGAACAAAAAATAATACAAAATGAACTTAATAGGGCAAAAACAGCAGCGGAGTCAGCTAGCACAATGAAAAGCCAGTTTCTTGCTAATATGTCTCATGAAATTAGGACTCCAATGAATGGAATACTTGGTTTTTTGGATTTGCTTTACGGTACTGACCTGTCTTTAGAACAAAAAGATTATGTAAAAGAGGCAAAAGTAGCTTCAGAAATGTTGCTATATTTAATAAATGATATTTTAGACTTTTCAAAAATTGAAGCTGGAAAACTCGTAATAGAGGAAACGGTTTTTAGCATAAAAACCTGTGTTGAAAACGTAATATCCATTTTCATGCCTAAAGTTTCAGAAAAAAATATTGTCATTGAAACCAAAATACATTCATCTGTTCCTGAAAAAGTAATTGGAGACTCTAACAGGCTACGACAAATATTAATGAATCTTATAGGAAATGCTGTGAAATTTACAGAACAGGGAAAAATAAATATAGATGTTTTTGCTGAAAAGCAGTTAAAGGGTGGAGATACAATTAAAATTGAAGTTAAAGATACAGGGATAGGAATAGAAAAAGAGAAAATAAATAAACTGTTTAATCCTTTTACCCAAGAAGATTCTTCTACCACCAGAAAATATGGTGGAACTGGTTTAGGTTTAGCAATATCAAAGAAATTATTAGAACTTATGAATGGAAAAATATTTGTTGAAAGCGAGCTGGGAAAAGGATCCATATTTAAAGTTTTTATCCCTTTTTCTAAGTACAAAAATGAAAAAAATCATTTAATTGGCGATAATTCTCATCAAAATAAAGCTAACTATTTTGATAAGAATAAAACATTAATAAAAGCCAACATTGACAATAAAGATATTAAAGTATTGTTAGTGGAAGACAATGAAATTAATATAAAAGTATTGAGTACCATGTTAAAAAAGTTAAATATAATTTGTGATATAGCTGTTAATGGAGAGGAGGCAGTTGAAGCAATAAAAGAGAAAAATTATGATATAGTATTTATGGATTGTCAAATGCCTGTTATGGATGGTTATCAAGCGACAAAGGAAATTAGAAAAATGGAAGAAGACAAAAAACATACCATAATAGTTGCATTGACAGCAAATGCTATGGATGGTGATAATGAAAAATGTATTAATAGTGGTATGGACAGTTATTTAAGCAAACCTGTGAATAAGGACAATTTTTTAAAAGTTATACAGAATATAAAAGCAAAGTGAAATAGTTCAGATTTAGATAAACGAGTTTCCTATGAGTGTATGTTATTTTTAAGTGAATGAAAAAATGAAGTATTTATAGGCTCTAAACTTTGAAACTTTAGTTTTTGGAATATTATTCTTCAAATTTAATATGTACAATTTGTAATTTATCAAAAAAATGTGCTAAAATAATTATTGAGCTAAAATGTGATTAATTATAGATATTTTAAATAGAAAAAAGATAAGGAGTTGTATTTAAAATAAAACTTAAGAGAAACTTTTATGAAAGAAATACTTTAACAGTTGCAAAAGAACTTCTTGGAAAGAATTTAATACATAATACCAGTGAGGGGACTACAACAGGTAAGATTGTAGAGGTAGAAGCATATATTGGACCTTTAGATGCTGCTGCACATACTTTTAGGGGAAAGAGAAGCAGCCGTAATGAAGTTGCCTTTGGACTGGGAGGCTATGCCTATGTGTATCTCATTTATGGTATGTATCATTGTTTTAATATTGTTACGAATGTAGAAGAAAAGCCTGAAGCAGTTTTAATTCGAGCAATAGAGCCAATAGATGGAATTGATTTGATGAAAAAACGCAGGAAGACTGATGTTATACGAAATCTGTGCAGTGGTCCTGGTAAGCTGTGTCAGGCGATGAGCATAACTAGAGAAACAAATGGAGTGGATTTGTGTAAAAGCGACGTATACGTCACGGAAAATAAAGATGTAGACAGTAAAGATATTATTTCTACACCAAGGGTGAATATTGACTATGCAGGTGAGGCAAAGGATTATCCATGGAGGTATATGATAAAGGACAACAAATTTATTTCAAAAAAATAGTGCTAAAAAAAGATTTTTTAAAGTCCTCTTGTTATAAGATAAGGATTTTTTTCTTTTATATTAGAGATTAGATGGAAGAAATTATCGATGTTATTACAAACCCGTATCTTTTTACATGAAGTATTGCTATTAGGTTTTACCAACAAAAGATAGCTGCTTATTAAGCCTTTTTTTATAAAAAGCACATCTGTTAATAATGCTTTTCTTTTGCCGATTAAAAATTTAAATTCAATTATATCGTTTTCTAGTTTTGTTATTTTGTGCGGCATCTTCAGGAAAAATACAGCTAAAATAAAAAAAAGGAAAGCCCATAATAATGAAAAGAATGGTTGTGTGAATATCAAATATTAACGGGCTTAACATAATCACAAAAAGAGACAAATTTATAGTTGTCAATAGTATATATTTAAAAACTAAAATCAAAGTGGATACGTAGTAAACTGTTTGTTTGGTTTTAAACTGGTTAATACCGAATTCTTCCATGCAAATAGCCTCCTAAAAATAGCAAACTTAAATGGTGAATATTGGTGCAAGATAATTTAATTAGCCATTACTTATCGTTTTTTTTAATGTCATCATATACGCATTTGTAAAGTTGAAAAAGTTCATTTGCGGCAGGATCATCAATGTTTACATCAGGATGATATTTTTGTAGAATGTGTTTCCAGCCAAATTCTGAAATTTCTTCTCTAATTTTATCTACTTTAGTAGATGTACCGGTTTTTTTGCTTAAGTCACTAAGTTCATTACTACATTTAGTTAATTCCCCCATGATAGAATTAATAGAATTTTTTTTCTTACTCATATTACTACTCCCTTACTTACTTACTAATATTTCAAAAAGCAATTGAATTACTTTTCAAAATATTATATCATTATTATAACATATCGCATCGATGGGTGCAATTAAAGAGAAAAGCAAAATAATGTAGGGGTCAGGCTTGAGTAAGTAAATTATTCAAGACTGACCCCAATTTAATTATAAATCGTAGTAGTGTTCGAATTCAGCAGGGTGAGGTATTTTATTGATTGAGGCAGCTTCATTGCGCTTTTTATCTATCCAGATATCTATAAGGCGCTTTGGAAATACATTGCCTTCAAGTAAATACTCATAATCTTCTTCTAAAGCATCTAATGCTTCATTTAATGATTTTGGTAAAAATTTAATTTTAGATTGTTCTTCTTTAGTTAAGTTATATAAATTGAAGTCGCATGGACCTAATCCTTCTTTTGTAGGGTCTATTTTTTTCTTTATTCCATCTAAACCTGCCATTAGAATTGCAGAATATGCAAAATAAGGATTGCAGGTAGCATCAGGACTTCTAATTTCAAATCGTTTTTCCATAGGTGATGTTGCATATGCTGGTATACGTACAACGGCACTTCTGTTAGAAGTGGCAAAACAAATACCAACTGGAGCTTCATATCCTGGCAATAAGCGTTTATATGAATTGGTACTTGGATTGGTAAGTGCACAAAGAGAAGCAGCATGTGTTAAAAGACCACCTATAAAATACAATGCCTCTTTACTTAATCCGGAATATCCATTTTTGTCATAAAATATTGGCTTGCCCTCTTTAAACATGTGCATATGAACATGTAAACCATTGCCGGCATCGCCATACACAGGTTTTGGCATAAAGGTAGCTGTTTTTCCCTCTTTAAAAGCTGCATTTTTAGTGATATACTTTGCCAGCATTGTTTTGTCTGCCATCTCTCTTAGACCACCAAATTCTACTTCTACTTCAAGCTGACCAGGACCGCCTACTTCGTGATGGTGATATTTTACTGGAATTTGTCTCTTTTCCAGTTCCATGCAGAGTTTGCTTCTAAAATCAAAAGAGACATCCATAGGAGGTGTTATGTGATATCCACCTTGATAAGGAATTTTATATCCTAAATTCTTATCTGTTTTACAATTATTCCACGCAGCTTGATTTGCATCAATTTCAGAAGCTATTGTATCTGAAGAAATATTGTGACTTACGTGGTCAAATAAATAGAATTCAAATTCAGGACCTATCCTAAATTCATCTGCTACGCCCATATCCGACATATATTTCTCTGCCTTGTTGGCTATATTTCTAGGATCTTGATCAAAAGGCTTAGGAGTGTCTTCTATTATGTAAACATCTCCTATCATAGAGATTGTTGGTATCTCTGCAGAAAATTCAATATTTGATGTTGTAATATCTGGTATAAAAACCATATCGCTTTTTTCAAGAGTAGCATAACCATAATTTGATCCATCAAAACCAATTCCGTTTTCTAAAGTTTTTTCAGTAAATCTTTCAGATGGTATCGTTAAGTGGCGCCAGCGACCAGATAAATCAATCATTTTGAAGTCAATCATTTTAATTTCATGTTCTTTACAGTAGTTTTTTAATTCGCTTAAATTTTTAAACATTGTTTCACCCCTTTTAGGAATTTATTATTAATATATTTAAATCTACAAAAAATTATATTAATTACTGTAGATTTAGTAAATGATTAATAAAAATAATCTTTTACAAATCACATAGATATATTTTATTGAACATTGAAAAAGAAGTCAAGCCAATAAATTGACAAAGATTCATATATTAAAGGTGAAGGAGAATGTTTCTTCCATTTATCATGCACCTATTGACAAAGCTTTGTAAAATTAATAGTATATGGTCAACCTGTTATTGAATATCTTTATTGTATATTGATAAAAGGGGGACAGATATAATGATTTTTGTATTTAGAAAAGATAAAATACTTTTAATAGCATTGATTTTTTTACTTTCAATAATAGTATACAGCTTGAAATTCAATTTTAATGCAGAGTCAATCGAGACAACAAATGCTGATATGATGAAAAAAAACGTAATTATTGACTCAGGACATGGAGGAGAAGATCCGGGAGCTGTTAGCGATTATAGCGGGATAAAAGAAAAGGATGTGAATCTAGCTATAGGAAAAAGGGTAAAAGAACTTCTTGAGGAAGAAGATTTTAAAGTTATTATGACTAGAGAAGAAGATGGACTTCAGTATGAAGAGGGGACAAAGGGATACACAAATAAAAGAAGACAGGATTTGCAAATGCGTAAAAAAGTAATGGATAAAGAAGAGGCTGATATAGTGGTTAGTATTCATTTGAATAAATTTCCTCAGACCCAATATCATGGTGCTCAGGCGTTTTTTCCAAAAAATTCGGCAGAGAGCAAGAAACTTGCTGAATGCATTCAAAAATCATTAAAAGAGTTTGTTGATCCTGAAAATAAAAGAGAGGCACTTGTTAAAGACACGCAAATACTTATTTTAAGAGATATTAAAAAACCTACCGTCATAGTTGAATGTGGGTTTTTATCTAATCCTGAGGAGGAACAGAAACTTTCAACTCAAGAGTATCAAGAAAAATTGGCTTTTGCCATAAAAGAAGGAATAAAAAAATATTATGGTCTATGAAACAAAAACTTAATTAAATTGAAAAGCAATAAATACTGATTAAACTAAAATAAACCCTTATAATATTATGTAAACCAATAATGTTATAAGGGGGCAATTTAATGAAAAAACTAGTTGCAGCAATGTCTATTGTAATATTGTTTCTCACATCTATGCAGCAAATCTCTTGGTCAGCGGATAATTCACTGGGTATTGCATTTAATAACAATGTTGTATTTGAAGAAGTAGGTGTTGGTACTCATAACAATGTTTTAATGGTACCAGCAATAGAACTTGCCCAATCTATAGGAGGGAGTTTCTATTATGACAGAATTGCTATGACAGGTACTTTAAAATATGGAGAGAATCAGCTTGTATTTTACTTAGACAATGATATTGTATCCTTTAATGGGAAGTATATTAGAGCAGAGGCACCAATGAAAGTTATAAACTTGAGGTATATGGTTCCAGCAGAGTTTTCTTATAGAAAACTAGGAGTAGAAGTTTATATGCACAATCGTGTAAATATGCTTATGGCATTTAACCCTAGTGAAAGGAAATTGACATATAATGTGATTTCAGGGGACTCTTTGTGGCGTATTTCCCGTTTGTTTAACACTACAATTTCGTCGATAAAACAACTTAATGGTTTAACTGGGGATATAATATATCCAGGACAAAATTTAAAAATAAAAGAGTTTAAGAGTAATACAAAGTACATTGAAGCATATACCTCAAACAGTGCAACTTTAAGCAGCGGAACAAGTCTTAATGTTAAGGCAGTCGGATATCTCCAGCCTTGGACAAGGGTAGACATAAAGGGAAAGGCAGGGGATTGGTACAAGGTGAATACTCCTATAGGTGAGGGATATATACACAAAAGTGTTACATGGATTAGACAGGATATAAATAATACAAGCTCTAACAGCCAATACTTTAATAATGTAATACCTGTTGATACATCCAGCAACTATACAACTTATAAAGACTACACTGTAAAAATGGGAGATAGCATGTGGAGTATATCTCAGCAACTGGGTATACCTAATAATGAACTCGAAAGTATAAATAATTTGCCGTCAGGTTCTGTTTTAGATGTAGGACAGGTACTTAAAATTCCTGTTCATCATATAGCGAAAAAAGATACACCCACAACTAATTCAGGTGAAGTATTAGATTGGTTTTCTGAAGGGAACTATGTTTTCCCAATTGGTGCAACAGGAAAACTTATAGATGTGGAAACAGGAAAGAGTTTTATGATAAAAAGAACAATTGGAGCAAACCATGCTGATTGTGAAACTCTTACAAAAAGAGATACTCAAACGATGAAAGAAATTTTTGGATGGAATTGGACGTGGAGCAAACGTCCCTTTAT
Source organism: Herbivorax alkaliphila (assembly GCF_030848475.1). Classification (GTDB taxonomy): domain Bacteria; phylum Bacillota; class Clostridia; order Acetivibrionales; family Acetivibrionaceae; genus Herbivorax. Next base: position 114,726 of record NZ_JAVDDS010000001.1, on the reverse strand, counting down.
TCTAGAGACAGCCGAGAGAAGATTTGCAGTATCTGTATCAGGTATGCCTCACGCAGGTGTTGATGGGGTTCCATTTTTAGATAATGTAGCCAACAGAAGTGGGGGATATGGATATGGGCCTAATTATAACAAAATTTCCGGGAATGGAATGGACGGACATTTTGATGTTTACTTTCTAAACTCTAAGAGACATAACAATAATGGAATTGATGCTGCTCATCAGCAAAATGTATTGATAGCTGGAGGACTAAGATAAAAAGTCAGGAAAGTGAACTCGTTTAGATAAAGCTAAACATCGAGGCTTCAGGTGGAGACTTAGAATAAGATAAAAACTTAAGTAAAAAAGGGAATGGTATATTAAAAAATAATGCCATTCCCTTTTAATAAATACATTCTATTGCCTTTATTTTCATAATATTGAACGTCTAATCCACAATTTCTAACTTACAGTTAAGGTCTCTAACTTTCAGCCAATGCTGCTTCCCATGTTTCATAAAGTTTTTCTAATTTTTGATTAAGTTCATCGTGTTCCTTTTGAAAATCCATAAGTTTTACATGGTCGGTTATTATCTCTTCTGACTGCATTTGAGTGTTTATTTCATTTAGCCGGTTTTCAACTATTGATATTTCTTCTTCGGTGTTAAGGACAAGTTTTTCTAAACGTCTTTTTCTAGACTTTTCTTCTTTACTAGCCAAGTGTTGTAATTTTGCAGAAGACAGGTTTTCATCGGTATCTTCCTTTTTTTGCTCAAAAGTATTAATTTTATCCCTGTAAGATAAAAAATCTTGGTAATTTCCCTTATAATTTATATTGGAAGATGTATTGTCAAGGTAAATAATCCTAGTTGCAAGCTTATTAATAAAGTATCTGTCATGAGAAACGACAATTAGAGTATCTTCAAACTCCACTAAAGATCTTTCAAGTGTTTCTCTGGAATTGATATCTAAATGATTTGTAGGTTCGTCTAAAATAAGAAGATTTGAACCTGAAAGCATTATTTTAATTAATGATATTCTGCTTTTTTCGCCTCCACTTAAAGTAGATATCTGTTTAAAAACATCCTCTCCTTTAAAAAGAAACATTGCAAGAGCATTTCTGATTTCTGTTTCTGACAGGTTGGGATTTGCATTCCATATTTCATCAACTAGTGTATTATCAAGATTTAAGGATTCTTGTTCTTGGTCATAATAATTCATTTCAACATTGTGACCATAACGAAAGCTTCCCCCAGTTTGTTTAAGGTTTTCTGTGAGTATTTTTAAAAGAGTTGTTTTACCACAGCCGTTTGGACCTAATATAAATAGCTTTTCACCTTTTTTAAGATTAAAAGTCAGGTTATTAAAAAGAGGTTTTTCTGGAAACTCTTTTGAAATATTTTCGACAAATAAAACATCATTTCCACTAGGGATATTGCTTTTAAAATTTATTTTAATTTTATCAGGTAAACTTTCAGGTCTATCAATCTTTTCCATTTTATCCAAGGCTTTTTGTCTGCTTTCTGCTGCAATAACTCTTTTGTCTCTACCCCATTTTTTTTGTTGCTGTATAAAAGCTTCCATTTTAGAAATTTCTTTTTGTTGCTGTTCATAGTGTTTTTGTTGTACTTCTCTGTCAGCACTCTTTTGTTTTATATAAGTTGAGTAGTTCCCGTTATATAGCTTTACACGGCAATTTTCTATTTCTAGTGTTTTATCTGTAATTTTATCTAGAAAAAATCTGTCGTGAGAAATAACCATTACAGATTTTTTATATTCTTTTAAAAAGCCTTCCAGCCATTCTATTGCATTAATATCTAAATGATTTGTAGGCTCGTCTAAAAGAAGAAGATCAGGCTCTTTTAAAAGAAGTTTTGACAAAGAAAGTCTGGTTTTTTGTCCACCACTTAGCTTATCAACTTCTAAATGAAATTCATCTTCTGAAAATCCCAAGCCTTTTAAAATACCTTTGGCACGGCTGTTGTACTCAAAGCCTCCCAATCTTGAAAAATCCTCTGACAAACGAGAATATTCTTTCATGTATGAGTTTAGGGCATCTTCATTTTTTTCAGTGCTTATAAACTCTTCTAATTGGTTTATACGTGCTTCCATGCTAATAAAGTGAGAGTACACTTCTAGTACTTCTTCCAACAGGGTATTATTTAAATTAAGACCGGAGTCTTGCTCTAAATAACCAAGCTTTAAGTTTTTAGCAGTATAGATTTCTCCGCTTTCGGCTGTATAAACTGAAGTTATTATTTTAAAAAGAGTGGTTTTACCAGCTCCATTAACCCCAACAATTCCAACTTTGTCAGTATTTTTTATGCTAAAAGAGGCATTATCCAATATTTTATTTATTCCAAATGAAAAACTTATGTCATTACAACTTAGAATAATCAAATTAATCACATCTTTCTTTTGAACTCACTAGACAATTGTAGCAAAAAACATATGCGTAAGCAATATTGACAATAAAATAACAAAGGTGTATAATCACAATAGTTTAATTGTTAAAAATAATATCTAGATACTTTTAAATAATATTTTTGTAAATTTTTACTAGAAAAGTTTTATGGTGTGAGTGTAATAGGACACTTTTTAGGGTATGTGTAGCTTCTATATCTATTGCAGAGATTAATCTGTGATATGATTCATTATTTATATTAGAGGTGAGTGGGATGAATGGGGATAAGAAAATTTCAATGGCTGTAATAAAGCGTTTGCCAAGATATTATAGATATTTATCGGATTTACTTAAGATGGATATAACAAAAGTATCTTCTAAGGAATTAAGTCAGCGTATGGGAATAACTGCTTCTCAAATACGTCAGGATTTAAATTGCTTTGGAGGGTTTGGGCAGCAAGGTTATGGTTATAATGTAGGATCTTTGTATAATGAGATTGGAAATATTCTTGGAGTTAACCAAAATTTTAATGTGGTTATTATTGGTGCAGGTAATATGGGGAGAGCTCTTGCTAATTATTCAAATTTTGAAAAAAGAGGATTTAATTTAATAGGAATATTTGATGTAAATCCTGATTTGATAGGTGAAAAATTGCGTAAAATAGAAGTTATGGATTTTGATTATTTTGGTGAATTTGTTAAAAATAAATCCATTGACATTGCTATGCTATGTTTGCCTTACGAGAAAACTCCTGCTGTTGCCGATAAAGTAGCTAGCTTGGGAGTAAAAGGACTTTGGAATTTTTCTCCTATGGATTTGGAAATTACTCATGATGTTATTGTTGAAAATGTTCACTTAAGCGATAGTTTGATGGTGTTAGGATACAGGCTTAAAGAAAAATCAAGAAGAGAAGCGAAATCAAAAGAGATAAAGTGAACTGGTTAAATTCTCGGGAATTTGTCCTTTAAAATAGGGCAGGGCGTTATTTCTAAGATATTCCCAAGTGAAAGATTTAAAAATAAGGGGACTTAAATGCCCCCTTATTTTTATAGTTTATTTAATACAGGAATAAATTCAGGGTATGCTATATCTAAAATCTGTGATTTTCTTACCATTGTTTCTTCTTCTGCTATAAGACCTGCAACACAAAGAGACATAGTTATTTCAGCATCATTATGTCCTTCTACAATGGTTCCTTTGAGTTCTTTTCCACCTTCTACTGTCATTCCATCTTCAGTTTCTTTAATGGAAGCTCCAAGCTTTGAAAGCTCTCTAACCATGTATTTCAAACGACCGGATTCTTTGATTTTAAAACCGTTTAAATCCTTAAATACTGTGGTTCCCTTTGCCAGTGTAGCAGCAACAGCAATAACAGGTATTTCGTCAATAAGTCTTGGTATTAAAGCACCTTTTATTTCAGTTGCCTTAAGAGAAGAGGACGTTACTCTTATATCAGCTACTTTTTCATTGTTTACAGTTTTTTCATTAAGAAATTCTATTTTAGCACCCATTGATTTATATACATCAAGAATTCCTGTTCTTGTTGGATTCACACCAACATTTTTAATTATCACATCAGAATTAGGTACTAAAAGAGCTGCAGTTATAAAATAAGCAGCAGTTGAAATATCGCCAGGTATTTTAATATTATTAGCATAAAGGTTTTCAATTTTTTTAGAGCTTACTTCAAGACCATCAATTTTTAAATCAGCTCCTAAATGGTTTAACATTAATTCTGAATGATCCCTTGACTTAATTGTCTCAACAATTTTTGTTTCACCTTCTGCGTAAAGTCCAGCAATTAGTAATGGTGATTTTATATAAGTGTCTAAAAGGGATGAATTATAAGTTATTCCTTTTAGTTTAGAAGGTGTGACTCTAAGAGGACATAAGTTTCCTGAATCTCTTCCATCAATATTTGCCCACATTTGCCTTAAAGGTGTTACAACTTTACCTACAGGTTTTCTTAGTGCGGAATCGTCTCTAGTTACCACAGAACTAAATGGTTGACCTGATAAAACTCCAAGTAATAACCTTAGAGCTGTTCCAGACTTACCAGAATTCAAAACAGCAGTTGGAGGCTTCAAGCTATAAAGCCCATTACCGTGAATTCTAACTTTATTGTCTTGCAGTATTTCAATTCTAACCTGCATTTTTCTAAAGCAGTCAATTGTACTGAGACAATCCTCATTCATTAAAAGACCATCAATTTCGGTCGTTCCCTTTGCTAAAGAAGCGAAAAGAATAGCTCTGTGTGAAATAGATTTATCACCTGGCACTGTTACTTCGCCTCTCAATGAATCTCTTTTTTCAACTAACACTCTAAATTCCCCCATTCCTTGAGTATAAGAATTCTTGTTTTATAACAACATAAATGTAACTATTAATGCGGAACGTACTTTTAAAAGCTTCCGCTAGGATATATAATCAAGCTGGTTAACATAAACAGCTTAAAAATCTTCTTTTGAAGTTTATCGGGTATTTAAAATATAATTTTAACTCTTAATTCACTGGTAGAGAGTCATATTTTAAATACTTTATACCCAATACTAGTGAGCAAACTAAAGGATGCATCTACACTGTAAGAATCAGGTAAAGTAATTCTGAGACACCCTTGCTCAAATTCCCTGCTGTTTGATACATTTATATTCTTAATATTAATACCGTTTTGCCCTAATAAAGTTGCTATTTCACCAATTATACCAGGTTTATCTATTACATCAACCACCAACTCATTTGAAGGCTGAATCAGTCCTTTTCTGTTGTTTGAAAATGAGTCCCTATATAGTTTGGCAGATTCAAAAAAGTTGTAAATGTTTTTAGAATCATTATTATCAATATATTCTATAAAACTTTGTAGTGTTTCTATAAAATCAAATATTATTTTTTGAATTTTTTCTTTATTACTTAAAACTATATTTTCCCACATTTGAGGACTAGATGATGCAATTCGTGTTATATCCTTAAAACCTCCTGCTGCAAGAATTTGCATTTTTTCTTCTAAGTCGGAATCTTTCACAAGATTTACAAGAGCGGAGGCTATTACATGAGGAGCATGGCTTATTGTTGCAGTTATTTTATCATGTATTTGAGCATTGAGTTTTAATGGAATTGCACCTAAACCTTCGATTATTTTATATAAAGTTTCCATGGTGTTTTCAGTAGAACTTTTAGTGTGTGAAAGTATATAATATGCATTTTCAAAAAGATGACCATAGCTTGAGGTAAAGCCTGTTTTTTCTGCACCTGTCATTGGATGACCCCCAATAAAGCATGGGGGTTTTTCCATTGAGTTGATATAGTTTACAATTTCTCCTTTTGTACTTGATGTATCGGTTATTATACAGCCATCCTTAACGTTATTTTTAAGAGCATCTAGATAGGTAATTGTAACTTTAACAGGTGTACATATAAAAATAATGTCTGAATCAAATATATATTTATTTAACTTGGAAAAACCTCTGGATATATATCCTTCCTTCAGGGCTTGGTTTAAAGATTCAACATTGTTATCAATTGCTGTAATATCACTTACATTTAAGCGTTCCCTTAAAGCCTTTACAATTGACCCCCCAATAAGCCCAAGACCAATAACAGAGATTTTTTTATCCACCATATTTAAATTCTCTTTCTACTATTTTGGCTATTCCTTCAATGTCTTTGCACAGCTGGTTGAAGACATCTGGTGACAGCTGTTGTGCAGCGTCTGAAAGAGCTTTTTTTGGCTGGGGGTGAACTTCAACAATTAAACCATCTGCACCAGCGGCTATAGCAGCTTTTGAAAGAGCGTCTATATAAACTGATTTTCCAGCAGCATGACTTGGATCTACTATTATTGGCAGATGACTTAAATTTTTAACTACAGGTACAGCACTTATATCCAATGTGTTTCTTGTGGCTGTTTCAAAGGTACGAATACCTCTTTCGCACAATATAACATTGTAGTTGCCTTCATTCATTATGTATTCTGCAGCGTTTAGCCATTCACTTATAGTTGTAGCAGTACCTCTTTTAAAAAGAACAGGTTTTTTAGAACGTCCGATTTCGCGTAAAAGTTGAAAGTTTTGGACGTTTCTTGCACCTATTTGAAACATATCTACGTACTTATCTGCTATTTCGACAGCTCTCTCACTTGTGACTTCAGAAACAACAAGAAGTCCGGTAGCTTCTTTTGCTTCTGCAAGAAGCTTAAGTCCTTCTTCTTCTAGTCCTTGAAAGGCATAAGGAGAAGTTCGAGGTTTAAAAGCCCCACCTCTTAAAAATTGAGCTCCTGACTTTTTTACTGCTTTAGCAGTTTCTAATATTTGTTCTCTATTTTCCACTGCACATGGACCTGCCATCATAACAAGTTCTTTTCCACCAATCTTAACACCATTTACATCAATTACACTTGGTTCAGGCTTAAATGTTTTACCTGAGAGTTTATATGATTCTGAGATATGAACAAGTTTTTCTACCCCAGACATTAATTCTAAAGGGACATCACCAAGCCTTCTCTTATCGCCGATTATACCTATGATAGTACGTTCTGTACCTTGTGATATATGCACTCTAAGTCCTAATGAACCTACTACTTTTGATACTTCCTTTATTTCACTTTCTTTAGAATTGGGTTTCATTACAATAACCATAATTAGCTTCCTTCCCTTTAATAATAAAATCTTAAAACTTATTCTTAATGTACAATGAGAATTTTAAATTGTCAACAAAAATATATAATAATGGGTGTATTTAATAAATGTGAAGAACAATATTCCAGAAACTAAAGTTACTTCACAATGATTCTTCCATATTTTAATATAAGATTAATGAAATTAATCTTATATTCATAAAACTGCAAATGGAAAAAATAACCGTTTACGATTTTTAACATATGTGTTACAATTCTAAGAATAAGAATGATAAAAGAAATTTATTTTATAAAGAGGGAATTTAAATTATTGGTTGAATACTTAAAGTAGAGTTATAATAAAGTGAATAAAGTACTATCTTTTTGGGAAAGAATAAGGCATCTGATGTAATAATTTAGTAACACTCCTTAAAAGCACAAGCAAAGCAAAGAAAAGAGCTTTTGAAAAAAGTTCAATTTAAATATATAAGGGGGAATTATTATGAAAGACTTGAATACTGAAAAAATTCGTAATGTCTGTTTTATGTCACATGGAGGACATGGTAAAACCACTCTTACAGAAGCAATGCTTTTTAATACCAAGGTATTAGAGAGGTTTGGAAAAGTTGAAGATGGTACGACTACGTCTGATTATGACCCTGAAGAAATTAAGAGAAACAATTCATTATTCACATCTATATGTCCATGTGAATGGAAAAATCACAAAATTAACGTTATTGATGTTCCAGGATATTTTGATTTTGTTGGAGAGGTAAAACAGGGAATTAGAGTTGCTGATAGTTCAGTAATACTTGTTTCTGCAAAAAGTGGTGTTGCAGTTGGTACCGAAAAAGCTTGGGATTATTCAAGCGAGAGAAAAATTCCAAAAATGTTTTTTGTAAATAAGATGGATGATGAAAATGCAGACTTCCATAAGGTTTTTGATCAACTGGTAGACACTTTTGGGAAAAATGTTATTGCATTTGAAATACCAATAATTGAAGGTGATAAATTTATTGGTTATGTTAACATTGTTACCATGAAAGCCTTAAAATTTGGAAAGGAAAAATTAGAAGAAGTTGAAATTCCTTCTGATTTAAATGATAAAATAGAAGAGGCAAGAGAGGAATTAATTGAAGCCGTTGCAGAGACAGATGAAGAACTTATGGAAAAGTTTTTTGATGGTCAGGAATTTACAGATGAAGAAATAAACAGTGGTCTTCGTACAGGAATAAAAAATGGATTTTTAACCCCAGTGTTTTTCGGAAGTGCTTCTAATAATTTAGGAGTTAAAAATTTGATGGACTCAATTATAGATTTAATGCCGGCTCCATCTGATGAAAAGGTAGTAGAGGCTAAAAAGAAAGATTCAGATGAAATGTGTGAATTGGAAATATCAAAAGATGCGGATCTTTCAGCACTGGTATTTAAAACAATAGCAGACCCTTTTGTTGGTAAGATATCAATGCTTAGAGTATACTCAGGAACTTTGAAATCAGATTCTTTAGTTTATAATACTTCCACCGAAAAAAATGAAAAAATATCTCAGTTATTTGTGTTAAGAGGTAAAAAGCAAATACCGGTTGATCAGCTGGTAGCAGGTGACATAGGTGCAGTTGCTAAGCTTCAAAATGTTAATACAAATGATACTCTTTGTACAAAATCAAATGCTGTGGAATTAGATAAAATTGTTTTCCCTGAACCTGTTATATCTATGGCAGTTGAACCTAAGTCAAAAGGTGACGAGGAAAAAATCGGGAGTGGTCTTCACAAACTTCAGGATGAAGATCCTACGTTTAAAGTGGAAATAAACTCAGAAACTCATCAAATGCTTATTTCTGGTATTGGAGAAGTTCACTTAGATGTTGTAGTGAGTAAATTAAAATCAAAATTTGGTGTTTCAGTTGAGCTTGCTGATCCAAAGGTTCCATATAGAGAGACAGTTAAAAAGAAAGTTAAGGTAGAAGGAAAGCATAAAAAACAATCAGGTGGTCATGGTCAGTATGGACATGTATTGATGGAATTTGAGCCTGGAGAAACTGAAGAATTGACTTTTGAAGAAAAGATTTTTGGTGGAGCAGTGCCAAAGCAATATTTTCCAGCTGTTGAAAAAGGACTTCAGGAAAGTATTAAAAAAGGAGTTTTAGCAGGTTATCCTGTAGTTAATTTAAAAGCAACGCTGGTTGATGGTTCATATCATTCAGTTGACTCCTCTGAAATGGCTTTTAAGATGGCTGCAAGTCTTGCATATAAAAAAGGCTTACCTCAAGCTTCACCTGTTTTATTAGAGCCTATAGCTCATGCGGAAATTTATATTCCAGACAGCTATATGGGGGAAATAATAGGTGATTTAAATAAGAGAAGAGGAAGAGTATTAGGAATGGATCCTCAGGAAAATGGTATTCAGAAAGTTGAAGCAGAAGTTCCTCAGGCAGAAATGTTTAAATATGCTACAGATTTAACCTCTATGACTCAAGGTAGAGGTAAGTTTAAGCTTTGGTTTGAAAGATATGAAGAAGCACCTGCACAGGTAAGCGAAAAAGTAATTGAACAGGCTAAAAAGGAAAGTGGAGACTCAGCCGACTGATGCTTTAACATTGAGATATGTTGATATTTAAAAATCATTTATGTATAAAAAGCCCAGGTTATTTATTAACTTGGGCTTGCTTGTGCTATCTTTAATTTAGTTTAAGGGTAAAAATTTATAAAAATCTTAATAATATAACAATGGTGCGGGAAAAGTAATTTAATGTACCTATACCCATTTAAGGAGGGGGCATGGAAAAGATAAGTTCAAAACGTATATGGGAAGTTGATATGGCAAGAGGAATATTAATAATATTGATGATTGTATTACATATACTCTTTAACCTAGAATATTTTTTTGAAATATCGATAAATTATTCTTCTGGTTTTACAAATGTTTTAAGAATTGCAGTTGCATCTTCTTTTATATTAATTTCTGGTACAAGTACTTCTTTTAGCCGAAATAGTTTTAAGCGAGGAATAATTGTTTTTTTAACTGCAATGATGATTACCCTTTTTACATATATTTTTAATAGAGAAGCGTATGTTTTATTTGGTATTTTGCATTTATTAGGAATATGTATGATTATTTCTCCAGTATTTAAAAAGCTTAATATACCTTGGCTTTTTATTTTGATTGTTGCAATTATTTTAATAAATTTTATATTTTCTAATCTAACAGTTAAGAGCAATTATTTTTTTATGTTTGGATTATCAAATGAAAATTTTATTTCACTAGATTACTATCCACTATTACCTTGGTCCTCATTCTTTATTGCAGGTATTTTACTTAGCAAGATAATATATAGGCAAAAGAAAAGCATCTTTTCTTTTGATATAAAAGATAATGTTATAAATTTTTTAGGAAGACACTCACTTTTTGTATATGTTGTTCATCAGCCAGTTATTTTGATAATAATGTTTTTAACAATGGCTAAGAAATAACATCTACTTATAAACTAATAAAATTTTATTTTTTTGAAAAAATAAATAATAGTATTAGTTTTTTAAAAAGGAGATTGAAATAAATGTCAAATAAAAATAATAAAAACAATATTAAGGATGAGAGAATAGAGGATACAACCCAGTATGGGGAATTTGTATCATCTTTTCATGAATGGATTACTCCAGAAGAGCAGAAAAAAAAGGCACGTCATTTAGCTCAAGTAACAGAAAAAAATAATAAAACACGAAAAAACTCTATAGAGAAAGAAGAAAGTTGAGTGTTTTTCTCGCTTTTATTAAAAAAGCCCTATTCAAAGATTAATCTTTAAAGGGCTTTTTTAATTTCTTTTCCCTTGAAATTTTTAAAGAAATAAAATATAATAATACTAAAGGTCAAAGATAGTCAAAGTGAATTGAACAAAAAATCACTAAGGAGGGTGGTGGGTATGGCGAAACTCAGCGATTTGATAGAAGCTTTTATTAAGCAGTTGATTAATGACACCGATGGATATATTGAAATACAAAGAAATGAGCTTGCAAATCAGTTTAAATGTGTTCCTTCACAAATTAATTATGTTATAGACACAAGATTTACATCAGACAGAGGTTATTATGTAGAGAGCAGGCGAGGTGGTGGAGGGCATATAAGGATAAAAAGAGTTAGTATAAGACATAAAGATAAAAATCATCTTATGCATGTTGTTACATCTATAGGTGATAATATTTCCCAGCAGATAGCTCAAGCTTTTATTAATAATTTTATCGATTATAACATAATATCAGAAAAAGAAGGATTGATGCTAAAGGCAGCAACAAGCGATAAGGTTTTGGCTACTGTGCCTAGAGAACAAAGAGGTTTTTTAAGAGCAAATATATTGAAAAATATGCTGGTATGTCTTTTAATGTAGGATGTAATGGTTAAGAAACAACTTGGTATTTATGAATTAATATACTTTAGAAAGGAGCGATGTTTATGTTATGTCAAAAATGTCAAAAAAGAGTTGCCAACATTCAATTTACTCAAATAATAAACAATAATAAACATGTTGTTTACTTATGTGATCAATGTGCTAGAGAAGAAGGAAAGTTTAACATTGGCTCGCCTCTTAGTATAAATGATTTTTTTTCAGGTATTATGGGTGTTCCATATATGCAATCTGTCAAGCAGCATAATTCAGAAATAAAATGTGACAGTTGTAAAATGAGTTATAATGAGTTTGAAAAAACAGGAAAGATTGGTTGTTCAGATTGCTATAAAGCTTATGGTGAAAAACTTATGCCATTATTAAAAAGGCTTCATGGAAGTGTACAATATAACGGAAAAATACCTGGAAGAGTTTATAGTAAGGTAAAAGTGTCAAGAGAAATTAGAAAATTAAAGGAGCATCTTGATGCTTGTATAAAAAACGAGGAGTATGAAAAAGCTGCTGATATCAGGGATCAAATTAAAGAAATGGAATCAAAAAAAGAATGAAAATTAATAAAAGACAGTGAATTTTCTTAAGTCTTGTACAAGTAGTACATTTAATTGTGGAAAATGGTGTTTTGAATATAAGATAAACTATTAGGAAGTAGGGAGGTAATATAAATGAAAGGGTGGTATATAGAAAAGGGACCTGAGTCAGATGTGGTCATGAGTAGCAGAGTAAGGCTTGCCCGAAATTTTAAAGATTTCCCCTTTCCTTTTAGAATGAAGAGGGAAGATGGAGAAAAGGTATTGAAAAAAGTAAAAGATGTTATACTTGAAAAAGGTAGCGACATTGGAAGATTTGATTTTGAAAATATACAAAAATTAAGTCCTCTGAGCAGGCAGATACTTGTTGAAAAGCATCTTATGAGTACAGAGTTAGCAGATAGTAATATGGAAAGTGGTATTATTATAAGTAGTGATGAAAGAGCAAGTATTATGATAAATGAAGAAGATCACCTCAGAATTCAGTGCCTTTTTCCAGGTATGCAGCTAGATAATGCTTGGAATTTATGCAATAGTATAGACAATCTTTTTGAGGAAAATGTAGATTTTGCCTTTGAAGAAAACTTTGGTTATTTAACCAGTTGTCCTACAAATGTTGGCACTGGAATAAGAGCATCAGCAATGCTTCATCTTCCAGCCCTTACAATGACAGGACATGTAAAAGGTATTCTTGAAGTGTGTGGCAAACTTGGAATAACAGTTAGAGGTATATATGGAGAAAATTCTGAAGCATCGGGAAATATGTTTCAAATATCTAACCAGGTAACTTTAGGACAAACAGAGGAGGAAATAATTACAAACATAAAAAATATTGCAAAACAGGTTATTGATCAGGAAAGGATGCTTAGAAAGGAGCTTTACAGGCAAAATCCTTTCAGATTTGAAGATAGGATATACAGAGCATTAGGGATATTATCTAATGCTAGAATAGTTTCTTCTGAAGAAAGCTTTAAATTACTTTCAGATGTTAGACTGGGAGTGGATATGGGTATAATTAGTAACATAGATATAAATAATCTCAATGAAATATTTATTAGCATACAACCGGCAAATTTGCAACAGTCGGTAGGAAGACAGCTTCTTTCCGGAGAAAGAGATGTTAAAAGGGCCGAACTAATTAGGAACAGGTTAAAGTGAACTCGTTTAGCTAAATCAAAAAAATTACTTTTAATTACAAATAGAGATAAAAGGAGGATTAACATATGTATGGACGTTTTACAGAAAAAGCTGAAAAAGCAATGAAGTTTTCACAGGAAGTAGCAATGGAATTAGGTCATAATTACGTAGGGACAGAGCATTTACTTCTTGGACTCATTAAAGAAGGAAGTGGAGTGGCAGCACGTGTTTTACAAAATCAGGCAATGACTGAAGAGAAAGTTATAAAAGAAATTGAAGAATTAATTGGTCGGGGAGAAATGACAAATGAACAGCCTTTGGGTCTTACTCCTAGGACAAAAAGAGTTCTTGAATTAAGTTTTAGAGAAGCAAGAAGAATTGGTCATAATTATATAGGAACTGAACATCTTCTCCTTGGAATTTTAAAAGAAGGAGAGAGTGTTGCAGTTAGAATAATAATGGATTTAGGTGTTGATCCTCAGAAACTATTCCATGAGATGCTTAAGATGTTAAATGAGGAAGCTCCAAATGCAGGGGGGGTTCCTAAAAGTGGTAAAGATAATTCAAATACACCTGTACTAAATAAGTTTGGAAGAGATTTGACAGAAATGGCTAGGGAAGCTAAATTTGATCCTGTAGTAGGAAGAGAAAAAGAAATTGAAAGAGTAGTTCAAATATTAAGCAGAAGAACAAAAAACAATCCCTGCCTTATAGGGGAATCAGGAGTGGGTAAAACTGCAATAGCAGAAGGGCTGGCACAAAAAATTGTAGAGGGCAATATTCCAGAAACTTTAAAAGATAAGAGAGTTGTAACTCTTGATTTATCATCTATGGTTGCAGGAGCAAAGTATAGAGGTGAGTTTGAAGAGAGACTGAAAAAAGCCCTTGAGGAAATTAAAAAGTCGGCAAATGTAGTTCTCTTTATTGACGAAATGCATACCATCATAGGTGCAGGAGCTGCTGAAGGAGCTATTGATGCATCTAATATTTTAAAACCTTCTCTGGCAAGAGGTGAAATACAGGTAATTGGAGCAACTACTTTTGATGAATACAGAAAGCATGTGGAAGAAGATGCAGCTTTAGAGAGAAGGTTTCAGCCTATTACTGTATCGGAACCGACAAAAGAAGAAGCCATTATTATTCTAAAAGGATTGAGAGATCAATATGAGGCACACCACAGAGTAAAGATTACAGATGAAGCTCTTGTAGCTGCTGTTAATTTATCTGATAGATATATTACTGATAGGTTTTTACCAGACAAGGCAATTGATTTAATTGATGAAGCAGGGTCGAGAGTAAGACTCAGATCATTTACCGCTCCACCAGACTTAAAAGAGCTAGAGGAGAAAGCTGAAAAGTTGAAAAAAGAAAAAGAAGATGCTATAGTTTGTCAGGAATTTGAAAAGGCTGCAAGAATACGAGATGAAGAACAGAAAATAAAAGATGAGCTGGAGACTGCAAAAAACAGCTGGCAGCAAAAGAATCAAACTACAACAGATACTGTTGACGAAGAGGAAGTCGCAGGAATCGTAGGTGATTGGACAGGCATTCCAGTAAAAAGGCTTGCAGAAGAAGAAACTGAAAGATTAATGAATATGGAAGAGGAACTTCATAAGAGAGTAATAGGTCAGGATGAAGCTGTAAAGGCATTAGCTAAGGCAATTAGAAGAGGGCGTGTAGGGCTTAAGGATCCTAAAAGACCAGTTGGATCTTTTATATTCTTAGGACCGACAGGAGTAGGAAAAACTGAACTAAGTAAGGCATTGGCAGAGGCTCTTTTTGCAGATGAAAATGCAATGATAAGGATAGATATGTCTGAATATATGGAAAAGCACAGTGTCTCAAGACTTGTAGGTTCACCTCCAGGGTACGTAGGATATGAAGAAGGAGGACAGCTTACAGAGAAGGTGAGAAGAAACCCTTATTCTGTTTTGCTTTTTGATGAAATTGAGAAAGCCCATCCAGATGTTTTTAATATTTTGTTGCAAATACTTGAGGATGGCAGACTTACCGATTCCCAGGGAAGGAATGTGGATTTTAGAAATACCGTAATAATCATGACTTCCAATGTAGGAGCAAGGCTTATTACTGAGCCTAAACGTCTTGGTTTTGGTGCAGGAGCTGACGATAAATCAAAAGATTATAAAGATATGAAAAACAATGTTATGGGAGAACTTAAAAAGACATTTAGACCTGAATTTTTAAACAGAATTGATGAAATTATAGTTTTCCACCCACTAGAAGAAAAGCATTTAGTAGAGATAGTTGGGCTTATGGTTGACGTTTTAGCAAAAAGGCTTAAGGACAATGCCATAGATATTGAGATATCAGATGATGCAAAGGTTCTTTTAGCCAAAAAAGGATTTGACCAAGTGTTTGGAGCAAGGCCTTTAAGAAGGGCGATACAGAGTATGATTGAGGACAAGCTTGCAGAAGAAATGCTAGATGGTCGAGTTAAAGCAGGGGACAAGGTAACTATAGAAAGAAATGAAGACGAATTGGTTGTGAAAAAGGGATGAATTTATGTAAGTAAAAAAAGAGGAGCTATCTTAACGTAATAGCTCCTCTGTGTTTTTTAAGCCTTTTCTAAATCGTTAATACTAATTTCTCTTGAGTGGTCAGTGTGACTCCAATCCTTATTGTTTTTAGTTAAAAAGCCCTGTATGGTAATTGGAATCCATGTAAGGCAGTAAAAGGGGTAAATCAAAAATCCTAACAGTACTTTACGGCTAAACTTTTTTTCAGCTAAAATTACAATAGGTCCGTATAAAAATTGTAGTATTACAAATACCGACCAAACCTCTGCGGGAAACAAATATTTTAGCGTAAAAAAAGGAGATTCAGGAAAAACTATTTGTATCCACATCATTATTGTAATTAAACCTATAAATATTAATCTTATAGGCTGAAACATGTAGATTGCACAATCAAAGGATATAAGATCCCCATTTTTAAAAGCCTTTTTAAAAAGAGAACCTAAAAATCTGCTTGTACAGTCTGCATGTCCCTGCATCCATCTTTTCCTTTGTCTCCATGACTGTTTTAAAGTCAGAGGTTTTTCATCGTAAACCACTGCACTGTGAGCCCATGCTACTTTCATATCTTTTAAAACAAGCTTCATTGTAAATTCTAAATCTTCTGTAAGGCATGTGGCACCCCAGCCTATTTTCTTTAAAACATTAATATCTATACAAAATCCTGTACCACAAAGTCCACAGCTTAATCCTAAATAGTATCTTGGAAGCTGAAATATTCTGTTAGACAGCCAGAAAGCAATTGAATATGAACATGTTATCCATGAATCATAAGGATTTTTGCTGTCTATATAACCCTGTACAACTTTATGACCTTTACATAATTGCTTGTTCATTTCCAATAAGTAATTGGATGAAACAAGGTTGTCAGCATCAAAAACGCTTATAGCATCATATTTTTCTTCCATTTCATATATTTTTTTAAACATCCACTCTAAAGCATGTCCTTTCCCTTTAACAGTGGAATTAAATCTTTTATATACGATAGCACCATGCTTTTGAGCTATTTCTGCTGTTTTGTCAGTACAATTATCAGCAATTACAAATACATCAAATAAATTTTCAGGGTAGTTTTGCCTAAAAAGACTATGAATTACATGGGTTATTACTTTGTCTTCATTATGAGCAGCTATAATTAGTGCAAATTTTTTATGAGGAAAAAACTCTCCTTTGTTGTCTACCTTACGGTTTAACCATCCAAAAATAGATATTCCAAAAAAATAACATCCTGCGGTAAATATTATCACCTGTATTAACTGAGTTGTATGAAAAATCACACTATTTATTTGTGATAACATTTTACTCCTCCAATAATACTTTAGTTATTGTCTGAATTTCTTTATTATTTTGCACCTAATAAAATAAAATATTTATGATATTTAATTATAAAAAATGTTATGTTATAATTAAATGGTTGAAAATCCAGAATTAAAAGAAATCTTATTATTCAAGCTAAAGGTTTAATTTTACGCATTTTCTAAAAATTTATAAATGCGATTTATGGAATGTGGAGGTTTATTTTATGTCAAAAACCTATTTTAATGATGCCATTGTTGGAAACTCAAGAATGCTTGGGTGTTTAACTAAAAGAGGGGAATTGACCAGATTATTCTGGCCTAATATTGATTATCCACAGCACATAGATAAAATGGTTGCGGGGATTTTTTTAAAAGGACATAAAAACAGCACTTCATGGTTTGGTGAGGATAACTGGAATTGTACTCAAACTTATATAGAAGATACAAATATATTAAAGAAAATTTATAGTTGTAAAGAAAAATCACTTAAAATTGAGCAAAAAGATTTTGTGTTAAAAGATAAAGATATTTTAATAAGAAATTACACAATAGAAAATATAGGTCAACATGAAGTGGATCTGGGGTTTGTACAATATTCTTCTTGTATTTCAACTATTTCTGAACTGGGAAGCACTTTATTTGACTTTGACACTGACGCATTGATACATTACAGACATGGATATTATATTTCAATATCATCTGATTATGAAGTATTTCAATTTCAATTAGGAAATAATGCCTTTGATTGTGCAAAACATACAGAGCTTAATGGATATGAAAATATAGGCATGATGAAAGATGGTGCACTTTCCTGGGAGTTGGGAAAAATTATACCAGGAGAAAATAAAATATTTAATCTTTATATCTGTGCTTCTAATACTCTAAAAGAAGCAAAAAAACTGGTGAAGGAATGCAAAAGGATAGATTTTGAAATGGAATTTGATAAAACAAAAAGATATTGGTTTGAATTTTTAAAAAGTTCTAAACAAATAATAACAGGAAACAGCACAATTGATAGATTATATAAAAGGTCTCTTTTGGTTTTTAAGCTTATGGCAGATGAAAAAACAGGTGGTTTGTTGGCATCGGCAGAGGTGGATGAAGAGTTTACAAAGTGCGGACGATATGGGTATTGCTGGGGGAGAGATGCAGCCTTTATAACAGATGCTCTCGATGTTTCAGGGCTTATTGAAGATGTAGATAAGTTTTATAATTGGGCTGTTATGACACAGGAGGACGATGGTTCTTGGCATCAAAGATATTATATGGACGGAAATCTTGCACCTTCTTGGGGGATACAGATAGATGAGGTCGGTGCACTTATTTTTGGAATGGTAAAGCATTATGAAAATACAAAGGATAAAAATTTTATTGCTAAAATGTGGAACAGCATAACATGTGGTGTTGAATTTTTAATTGGATTTATTGATATAGAGACAGGTCTTCCAAAGCCTAGCTACGATTTGTGGGAGGAAAGGGTTGGAGAGCACGCTTATTCATCTGCTGCTGTTTATGGAGGTATAAAAGCAGGGGTTAGTGCAGCAAAAATACTTAATGCTCCTTTCAAAATAATAGAAAAATGGGATTTAGCAGCTAAAAATTTAAAAATAGCAATAGAACAAAACCTATGGAAACCTCAGGCGAACAGATTTTTAAGAAGTGTAAAAACAAAACTTAATCCTTGGGGAAGTGAACATTCAAATCATACTACAGTTGTTACAGTTAACAGTAAGGGATATAAAAGAGATGTAACTTTAGAGGATTATACTATAGATGTTAGTCTTTTAGGTTTAATTGTTCCATTTAAGGTGTTTGATGCAAAAGACCAAAGGGTAGTAAATACTGTAAGGGCTATTGAAAAAGCTCTTACATCACACCCAGTTGGTGGAATAAAAAGGTATGAAAATGATGGCTATATTGGTGGGAATCCTTGGGTTTTAACTACCTTATGGTTAGCTCTTTATTATATTGAAATTGAAGAATATGAAAGAGCCAAAGAGTATTTTAACTGGGCAGTTAAAGCTCGTACACAGTTAGATCTTCTTCCAGAGCAGGTAAGCAAGGACAATGGAGAGCCCTGTTGGGTTATTCCACTTACATGGTCCCATGCTATGTTTGTATTGGTTTTGGAAAAGCTAAAAAGAACAGAAAGTATTTAAACGGCACTTACATTTAAAATGTATATGTAAAAATTATGTGAAAAGGATGAGAAAAAGACATGCCGAAGAAAAAAACATTTTTTACTTGTCAGGATTGTGGTTATGAATCAACAGGATGGTTGGGTAAATGTCCCGGGTGTAATCAATGGAATACTTTTGTAGAAGAAATACAACAGCCATTGGTTAAAAAAAATGATGAAGCTTTTTTGTCCAGTGTAAAGCCTGTAAGTATAAATGATGTTCAAATAGAAAAAGAAGACAGGTACAAAACAGGTATAGATGAGATGGACAGAGTGCTTGGTGGTGGGTTGGTAGAAGGCTCACTGGTACTAGTAGCTGGAGATCCAGGAATTGGAAAATCCACCCTTCTTTTGCAAATATGCGATAAAATCAAAGAAAATTCTAAAATTATATATATTTCAGGAGAGGAATCTATAAAGCAAATCAAGATAAGAGCCGATAGATTAAGTATAAGCAATTCAAATCTATTAATGGTATCTGAAACCAATTTTAAGGTGGTTAATGCCTTAAGTCAAAAAGAAAAACCTGATTTAATAATTATTGATTCGGTACAGACTATGTTTAATGAAGAATTATCAGCAGCACCAGGAAGTGTAAGTCAGGTAAGAGATATTACTGCAGGACTTATGAGAGTTGCCAAAAGTATGAATATAGCAATAATCATTGTTGGTCATGTAACTAAAGAAGGCTCAATTGCAGGGCCTCGAGTTTTAGAACATATGGTGGACACGGTTCTTTATTTTGAAGGAGAGAGACATTTAAGTTATAGAATTTTAAGAGCTGTAAAAAATAGATTTGGTTCTACCAATGAAATTGGAATATTCGAGATGAAAGATATAGGGCTTGTTGAGGTTGATAATCCGTCTAAAATTATGATTTCTGGAAGGGCTGAAAGTGTGCCTGGATCAGTTGTGGTATCCAGTCTTGAAGGTACACGTCCTATGCTTATTGAGATACAGGCACTTGTTTGTCCAACAAGTTTTGGAATGCCAAGAAGAATGGCAACGGGGGTTGATTATAATAGAATTACATTGTTGATGGCAGTTCTTGAAAAAAGAGTGGGAATGCAACTTCACAATTTTGATGCATATGTTAATGTTGTGGGAGGACTTAAAGTTGATGAACCAGCATGTGACTTAGGCATTATTGCAGCCATTGCATCTAGTTTTAGAAATGTTTGTGTAGATATAGATACTGTTTTAATTGGAGAAGTAGGTTTGACAGGTGAGGTTCGTGCTGTCAACCAAGCAGATAAAAGGGTTATGGAGGCCATGAGAATAGGTTTTAAGAAATGTATAGTTCCTTTAGGAAATATGGAAGTTATTAAGGGGATGAAAGAAGTCAATAATATAGATGTAAAAGGTGTAGAAAATGTGCAGGATGCATTGAATATAATTTTGCAGTAGATATTTTTGCATAAACTGGTATTGTTTGATTATCCAAACTTAACTTATTGTTATAATATTTATCAATGATTCTCTGGAGGGGTATACTATGGATAATGTAAAAAAAGATGAAAAATTACTTGAAGTTTTAAAAATGCTTGCTCCAGGTACGTCTTTAAGAGAAGGGCTGGAGAACATTTTAAAGGCTAAAACTGGGGCATTGATTGTTATTGGAGATTCACGGGAGATAATGAACATTGTAGATGGTGGATTTTTCATTAACAAGGAATATTCGCCTGCCCACCTATATGAACTTGCAAAAATGGACGGTGCCATTGTATTAAGTAAAGATTTGAAAACACTTTTGTATGCAAATGCATTACTTATTCCTGATGCTAAAATATCCACCAGCGAAACTGGTACAAGGCATAAATCAGCACATAGAGTGGCAAAACAAACTGGGG
Source organism: Herbivorax alkaliphila (assembly GCF_030848475.1). Lineage (GTDB taxonomy): Bacteria > Bacillota > Clostridia > Acetivibrionales > Acetivibrionaceae > Herbivorax. The sequence continues at coordinate 93,814 of NZ_JAVDDS010000001.1, read as the reverse complement.
AAACTGTTATAAGCATATCCCAAAGAAGGAATATCATCACAATTTATAAGGGAGTAATAAAATATATTTTAAAAGACACACCAGCCATTTTAAATAAAGCTAATCAAGCTATGCAGACACTGGAAAAATATAAATCAGTTTTAGATACGGCAGTTACTAACTTAAGTGTCCTTGAGTTTGAGGATATTGTAACTCTTGACGATGTGGCTTTTGTAATTCAGAGGACAGAAATGGTATTAAGAGTTGCCTCTGAAATTGGCAGATATATTTGTGAATTGGGAAATGAGGGAAGGCTTATAAGTATGCAGTTAGAAGAGTTGTTAGCTAATATTGACGATGATGAAGTGTTAATAGTTGAAGATTACATGGACAGAGAAGATATGTCAGCAAAAGAGATTCGAAACAATTTAAGAATGCTTTCCTTTGATGAACTTATGGAGACGGCAAATATATGCAAATTATTAGGTTATAATGGAAATTCAAATGCTTTTGAAACTGCAATATATCCTAAAGGATATAGATTAATAAGCAAAGTTCCCAAAGTTCCCATGATGGTGACAAGAAATTTAGTTGATAGATTCTTGAACTTCCAAGAGATTTTAAATGCATCAATTGACCAGCTTGACGAGGTTGAAGGAATTGGTGAAGTAAGGTCAAGACTAATTAAAGAGGGATTGAGAAGAGTTCAGGAACAACTATTTTTAAGTACTAGAAAAATGTAGCTAAAAAGCAAGTTAATAAAAGCTAAACTCTAGAGAAACTCTTTTAAACCAAAAAAAGTTGCCCAATACAGACAACTTTTTATCTTAAATTATATTTTCCAAGCATTTTTATTCTGTCAAGTTCTTTTATTATAATATCATATAAATTCAAATCTAGGGTGTTACATATTGAAGCTAAGTAAAAAAGATTTCTTCCAATATCTTTTTCAATATAATCCCTACAATTTTCGCAAAGAGTTCCCTCTAAATGAGTTTTCATTAAATTTCTTACTTCATCAAAATCAGCATCTGCAAAACTAACCTGTTTTTCAGCGTTTACTTTTACACAACCACATTGGGTAATAGACTTCACAATGCCACGATTAACTCTAGCATTTGAATCCTGAAATTTAGTAATAAGATCTAAAATACTTTTATTTCTTATTAAAAGTTCTCCAACAGTAAATTGGAATTGATCTACCATCATGTCCTTCAATATGATTCACTCCTTAGGTGTATTGATTAACAACAGAATTTTCAAAAGGCATTAAACGATCAAGAAACTTAACTGATATACCTATTATAATTGTTTTAATAGTATTTTGTCAATGAAAATTAAACTGGATAAACTTACTATTTAAAAAAGAAGTCTTAAACATTCCACCCATCAATACTAGAGCGTTTTATTGCACCAAAAATATTTTCTTTTGTGTACTTGTTTTCTTTACATATTTCTTTTAAAAGGTTTTTAATATATTCACGTTTTGTTTTTCCATCTACTTTGCATGTGTTTTTAATTGGGATAATATTATTAGCATTTATAAATCCTTTTATTTCATTTTCCTTGGCATATAGTAAGGGTCTTATTACATATAGTTCTTTTCTGCTCAAATAAGTAACAGGAGAAAAAGTATAAATTCTTCCTTCAAATAAAGTGCTGAGCATTAGAGTTTCTATTACGTCATCACTGTGGTGTCCAAGGGCAATTTTATTACATCCTAATTCCTTAGCAACATTATTTAAAGCTCCCCGTCGCATATTTGCACAAAGAGAACATGGATTTTCTTCACTTTTTTCTTCAAAGACAATTTTACCAATAAGAGTTTCTTTTATTGTATAATTGACTCCAATATTTTCACATAGATTTTTCACATAATTTAAATTGTATTCACCTATTCCCAAGGTAAGAGTAACCGCTTCTAAAAAAAACTTTTTATCTAAAAATGTTTGAAGCCGTCGTAAAGCTATCAATAGAGTTATACTGTCTTTGCCAGATACTCCTACAGCTATTTTATCTCCATCTTCTATCATATTAAAATCTTCAATTGCTTTTCTTACCTGACCAAGTATTCTTTTTTGATTCAAAAAACCTTCCATTTTAATCACTTCCAATCTATGAGGTTATCCAAAAGTCTTTTAAATTGTTTATGATACCTGAATACATTATTACATAGATTTAACGTACTAATCAAGAAACTTTTTTTATACATTAAAGGTAAAGAACAATATTCCAGAAACTAAAGTTTTACAATGTTTCTTATATATTTTATCTTATTCTAATACTCCACCTAAAGTGGAGTTACTATTATAAATTCCCAAGTAGAGTTGAATAGCCACTTGAATTTGGAATATTTAACCAAAGCTAAACTAGTTCATTGTAACTATCTCCAAACTCAGTAAGAGAAACTGCATATTGCAGAGGGGTACTTCTTAAGGTTAAATAAAGATTATAATCTAATTTTTTAAAACCTTTGAAGGTTGGTAATACATTTATTTCAATAAGCCAGAGCTTTTTTTCATTATCAATGCCAATATCTATTCCCAATTCCCCAAAATGTTCTCCAGCTCTATCCATATGGCAGCATATTTTGTCACACAGCTGCATAATGCTAGTCTTTATGTCTTCATAGTCTTCTTCTTTAAAGGACTTGGTAATTGCTTTTTTTAGTGAGACAGCATAACCACCCCTTGAAATATTAGTTAGTAGAGTTTTTTGTCCAACTCTGCATTCTTCTCCTATATACCCCCATTTGTTTTTATTTACCTTCTGCATTACCACTCGTACATCATAAGGGCAACTTTCTATCTTAGCCAGAGAAATATATTTTTGTATAAGGTAGGTTTGATTCAAAAAAATGCCATCATTTAGAAAATGTATCAGTAATTTTTTATTTCTTACCCTATGCTTTTTTTCCGTATTCTTTCTATAGTCAAAAATTCTATATCCATAGTTTGTTTTTTCAATAATACATATACCCCTTCCTCTTGAAAGATTAATGGGTTTTAGTATAACTTTATTATTATTCTCTATAAACTCTGTAACCTGCTTTATATCCTTACATAATTCAGTTTTAGGAAGATATTTAATTAATTGCTCTTGTTTTTGAAAATATTCATATAGTTCATATTTTGTAAACCTATAGGAATTGAATACTCTGTCCTTTGTTAATTTTTTTAATTTTGTGATACGCTCTGGTTTAATAGAAAAAATTCTTGAATATATTACGCTGGGAATGGGAACTTTTTTTTCTACCCATATATTTTTATTCTTATTATAATAATATCCATATGCTGATTTATTTTGCCAGTTTATTTTTTCCAACGAAAACGCACAGATTAATCCACCTCTTTGATTGTATCCCTCCATTCTGTCACGGTTACTATTTAAGAAACTAATATTGTAATAATCCCTATTTTTGCTTATCAAAAATCCGATTACAGGCCCTAATATTATTTGGGATTTATAAAGTTTTATTTGATAAGTTATTTCTTCAGGAATTAAAAGTTGATTTTTAAGGCTGTTTGACATTGCAATTTTAATTGGAATATCAGATAGCGTGCTTTGGTTTTGTAAATTATTATCTTTAGGTATATTTACTTGTGCTTTTATTTTTTTTGCACCAAATATAATCCAGACATGCTTTTCCAAATCTTTTAAAAGTGGTGGTGGAAGAGTAACAATATTATCATTACCTGGAATTACCTCTATTTTAACTAGCATTTTAATACCCTCCATTACAACAGTCTAAAATAGTCTACGTAATAAAAAATTATCTAAATATTATATAGAGAACAATTTATTACTAACACCTATAAATAAAAGTCATTATGGTGTTATAAAAATCAATTAAAAACTTTCCATAAAATAAATCTATATACTGTAATATATTATTTTTTCTGCTATTCGGTTCTTCTTGAAGTGAATATTATCTTAATAGATATGTGAACAAAAGTTTAAGGGTACATATTAAAGGTGAAGAACAATATTCTAAAAACTAAAGTTTCGCAGTTAAAAGCATGTAAATACTCTTCAATAACATGCTACATTTTTCTTAAAAAATGAGTTTAAATGTAGTGGAAATTATGCTATAATGATAAAAAAGAATATATAATAAAAAAATAAACAACATATTATAAAAAGTTGTTTATATTATATTTAATATAAGATTTTAAAGAAAAGTAGGGAGGAATTTAAAATGAAACAAAAAGCGATGGTGCTTTTAGCAGTTATGATGTGCTTTACCTTATTGCTAGCACCAAATGTACAGGCACAAACCATTACCGAGAATGAAATTGGTACCCATGACGGATACGACTATGAGTACTGGAAAGATGAAGGAACTGGAAGTATGACTCTCACAGAGGGTGGAACATTTAGTTGTGAGTGGAGTAATATAAATAATATATTATTCCGTAAAGGTCAGAAATTTGATGAAACTCAAACACACCAAGAACTTGGAAATATAGTTGTGGAATATGATGTTGATTACAATCCAGATGGAAATTCATATCTATGTATTTATGGATGGACGGTTGATCCACTTGTAGAATATTATATAGTTGACAGTTGGGGGAGCTGGAGACCACCAGGGTCAACGTCAATGGGACAAATTACTGTTGATGGAGGCACATATGACATATATGAAACTACCAGAACTGAGCAGCCTTCCATTATAGGTACTGCAACTTTCCAGCAGTACTGGAGCGTAAGAACTTCCAAAAAAACCAGTGGAACTATATCAGTTACTGAACACTTTCTTGCATGGGAAGACATGGGAATGCCTATGGGTAATATGTATGAAGTTGCACTTACTGTAGAAGGATGGCAAAGTGAGGGTTCAGCTGTTGTAAATACTAATGATCTTATTGTGGGTGGCGAAATGCCTGATGCACCAGATACTTCAGAGCCTTCAGAGCCTTCAGAGTCTGACATGCCAGAAAATCCTGGTCCTAGTTCAAGAAGTGCTTTTTCAACTATTGAAGTTGAGGAGTATAACGATTTTAGTTCTTCTACTATGGAGATTGTAGGAACAGACGATGGAGGAGACGGTATTGGATACATAGAAAATGGAGACACATTGACTTTTAATAATGTTGATTTTGGAAGCAATGGATCAGATGAATTTACTGCAAGGGTTGGATCTGATGTAGAAGATCCTACAGATATTGAAGTAAGGGTAGGAAGCTCAACAGGAACTCTTTTAGGAACTTTAGAAGTAGGTTCAACAGGAGATTGGGATGAATATACCGAACTTTCTACAGATATTAGTTCTGTTACAGGAGAAAATGATATTGTATTAGTATTTACAGGACCTGTAAATATTGATTGGATTACTTTTTCTGAAGCAGGAGAAGGAACAACTCCAGTAGATCCTGATCCACAAGTAATATATGGTGACTTAAACGGAGATGGAGTTATTGATTCAAGTGACTACACACTACTACAAAGATATATATTAGAAATTCCAGTTTCTATTGACGATATTTCTGTTGCTGATTTAAACGGAGACGGAGTTATTGATTCTACCGATGCAACTTTGCTTAGTAGGTATATATTAGAAATCATCGATAGTTTTCCAGTTGAAGACTGATTGCAGTTTGTATTGTTGTAAAGTTTAAAAAATAATAAAAATATTTTATAGTTTTTTGCTATAAACTAAAATAATAAAAAAGGGTGGTGCTTTTCCATCCTTTTTTATTTTATATACACTTTTAATATGAAGCTAAATGTAATTTGTGTGAGTGAAAATATCAAGAGAACTCGTTTAGCTAAAGCTAAACTTTAGTTTGTAGAATGTTTCTTTTTCAATTTATTACATACACCATTAGTATGAAGTTTTTTTGACTGATATATGAAATTTGTGATATTATAGGATTTGTAAAGAGAACTCGTTTAGCTAAAACTAAACATCGAGGCTTTAGGTGGAGACTCAACTCCACCTGAAGATTTATTCTAAAATTCCACATTATAGAAGATGGAGTCTTAGAATAAGATTAAAGTCTAGAAGTAATAATTTTTTAGTATTTTAATATTGTAAAAAGAATTATAATATATCTTATTTATCAGTTTAGTGTATTTTTAAAATAAAAAAGGAGAAAAAGCATACTTTATGGAAATGGTAGATAAAGTCGTAAAGATATTAGAAGAACATGGCCCTATGACAGGAAAAGAGCTTCAGCAAAAATCTCAATTAGATGATTTTTGTTTATGGAAAATTTGCAATACATGTGGGGAAATAACAACAAAAGCAATCGGAAAAAGATATTTAAGATTTGACAAACAGGTAGAAGGATATGCTAGACTGTCACCTTCTATTGTAAGAGAATTTTATTCATATACTGTTATTGGTACTAAAAGAGATATTGGAAGAATACTGGAAAAAACTGAAGTGCTTTGCAAAAACATAATTGATATCAGTAAAAATAAATTTAATTTAGCATATGAGACAATAAGACAAATTGTCGAGACTCATGAAAATTCTGAGATATTGAATAAATACATATGTTTTTTAATTGCAGGAGATGTGGTGTTTGAGATGGCTCATTTAGAGCCAAGGCCGGAATCTTCAACAGGAAAATTGGTCAAAGGTTCAGACCTTGACATTGTAGTTGTTACTAAAGGTCTTCCAGATAGCATAGTTAATAATATTGATGCTTTAATATATGATAAGAAAAATTTTCTGCTTAAAAATCCTGACTACAATGAAGAGATAGATTATGTGGTAAAAGACATTTCAAAAATAAAGCAACAGTTGAAATTTGATAATTTTAAGGCTAAGATAGCTTCAAAAGTTTTATTTGAAAGCAAATATCTTTATGGAAATTCTGAAATGTATAAAAAGATTAAGCAAATGGTTAAAGAAGCAGGTATTCCACAAAAGATGGTAGAACTTGAAGAGAAAGCAGAAATTGAGAGGAATGATGCAAGGATTTATCTCTTGAAATCCAAAGCACCTCTATCTGAGGAGGAGAGTTTAAAATTATTTTATACAAAAGAAGAAAAGGAAGAATTTTTCTAAAGTCTAAAAATTTAGTTTTATGATTTAATATGGAGGATTTGTTATGGGGGAAGCAGAGGAAGCTAAAAATAAAAGAATGGTAATTTTGCTGCCGGTTTTGGTGGGTTCATTTTTAGGATTTATAGGAGGATATAGTTTAGTTGGCAGTTTTTTAGTTGGTGAATGGGATTTTACAAATATCATTTTATTTTTTATTTTTTTGAGTATTGCAGTATTTATTTCCATTAATGTTCATGAATTGGGACATTTAATATTTGGGAAAATTAGTGGTTATAAGTTAATTTCATACAGAATAGGTTTTTTTGCTATAGATAATGAAAATGGTAGGATTAAATTTTCCATTATAAAAAACATTGATTATATAGGGCTTTGTGCTATGACAGTTCCTGAAAAAGAGGTTTCACCGCATAATCATTTACTGTATTATGCAGGCGGAATTTTATTTAATATGGTATTTGGTATATTTTTAATAGTAATCAAAAATATATACAATGTAAATAATTCATTAAATATGTTTTTGATTATAACTGCTGTAATTTCTATCTTGTTGGGAACAATTAACGTTATTCCTTTTTTTTCAGGAAATAATCCCTCTGATGGTAAAATAATATGGAGTATGATATTTAAAAGACCTTTTTCAGATAAAGTTATTGAGGTTAACAAATTGTGTTCTCAAATTTCGGCAGGAAAATCCTTAGAAGATGTAGCGATTCCATCTAACTTTAACATATATCAACCTGATATGATGGATACAACAATTTTGATGTATTCATATTTTAAGGCTTTAGATGCTGATGATGCTGAAAAATGTTCTAAATACATAAATATAATGAAACAAACTATAAATTATATTCCCGGTCAGTTGCTTCCCCATGTTTATTATGAGCTTTGTTATAATGCCTGCATAAACAAAGAAAGAGAAAAAGCAGCTAAATATTACAAAAAGGCAGGGAAGATATTGCAAAATGATAAAGATATTAATGGAATAAGAGTAAAAGCTTATTATGAATATTATGTAAATAAAAACATGAATGTGGCAAAGTTTTTTTGTGAAAGAGCTTTAGAAGTTGCAGATAAATTTCCCATCAAGGGACAGGCATTAATTGAAGAAAAACTGGTCAAAAGGCTTAAAACTGTAATAGAGGAAAATTAAAAACTGGTTGAAAAAAATGGGTTTTAAATGTAAAATTGAATTATTGATATAACTTTTAGTTTAACGGAAAATTTAAGTAAATTCGTTTAGCTAAAGCTAAACATCCAAGCTTCAGTTGGAAACTCAACTCCGCCTGAAGATTTATAAGAGCAACTCCACTTTATAAAAGGTGGAATATTAGAATAAGATAAATATAATAAAATAGTAAATAAGGATTGGTGAATAAAGCAATGAAGTTGAGTAAAAGTGAAATAGCAGAACCACGCATGTGGGACAAAGCTGATATTGAATTACCTCAATTTGATTTAGAAAAAATGATAGAAGCTACAAAAGAGAATCCAACTTGGGTTCATTTTGGTTCAGGTAATATTTTTAGAGGTTTTATAGCAGCTTTGCAGCAAGAGTTATTGAATTCGGGAAAGTCAAAGACAGGAATTATTGCAGCGGAGACATTTGACTATGAGATAATAGACAGAATTTATGAGCCATATGATAATTTAAATTTATTAGTGCTTATGGAACCTGATGGAAGTTTAAAGAAAAAAGTTATTGCCAGTGTGGCAGAAAGTCTTGTAGGAGATACTTCAAGAAAAAGTCACTGGGGAAGGTTGGAGGATATATTTTTAAAAGAATCTCTTCAGATGGTAAGTTTTACTGTAACTGAAAAAGGTTATTCTCTAACTGATATATCAGGAAATTATTTACCACGTGTTATAAATGATTTTGAAAGCGGGCCAAGGGCACCTGAGCACCTTATTTCTAAAATAGCAGCATTGTCATATAAAAGATACAAAAATGGAAAACTACCAATTGCTTTTGTCAGCATGGATAATTGTTCCCATAATGGAGATGTTTTAAAAAAGGCTATTTTGACTGTGGTTAGAAATTGGGTAGATAATGAACATGTAGAAAAGGAGTTTTTAGAGTATTTAAAAGATCCAGAAAAAGTGTCTTTTCCCTGGACTATGATTGATAAAATAACTCCAAGACCTTCAGAGAAAATTAAAGATGATTTAAATAAGATTGGTTTTGAAAGTACTAGTATACTTTGTACTGATAAAAATACATTTATAGCTCCATTTGTAAATGCAGAAGTGCCACAATACCTTGTTGTAGAGGATCATTTTCCAAATGGACGTATGCCGTTAGAATTGTCAGGAGCTCTTTTTACAGATCGTAAAACTGTAGATATGGTAGAGAAAATGAAGGTGACAACATGTTTAAATCCATTGCATACAGCTTTAGCTGTCTTTGGATGTCTGTTAGATTATAGATTAATAGCTGATGAGATGAAAGACAAACACTTAAAAAAGTTAATTGAAAAAATAGGATATAAAGAGGGAATGCCTGTTGTTGTAAATCCAGAAATAATAGATCCAAAAGATTTTATAGATGAAGTGATAAACAAAAGACTTAAAAATCCATTTATTCCAGATTCCCCTCAGAGGATTGCTACAGATACTTCACAAAAAGTAGGTATAAGGTTTGGGGAAACAATAAAAACATATGCGTATCATTCTAATTTAAGAGCAGTGGATTTAGAATTCATTCCTCTGGCTATTGCAGGGTGGCTGAGATATTTACTTGGTGTTAATGATAAAGGAGAAAAGATTAAATTAAGTCCAGATCCTATGTTAAATGAATTGCAGCGATATTTAGATGGAATAGAGCTAGGAGATGTGTCTTTTGCGTCGGATAAACTAAAACCAATTTTGTCTAATGAAAAGCTATTTGGTATAAATCTATATAATGTTGGATTAGCACAAAAGATAGATGAATACTTTAGAGAAATGATTAAGGGAAAAAACGCAGTAAGAGATGTATTGGAAAAGTACGTAGGCTAAATTTACAAAGATTAGTGAGGGTGTATATATATGAAGATGACATTTAGGTGGTTTGGAGAAAAAGATGATAGTGTAAAGCTTTCTCAAATAAAACAGATACCAGGTATGACAGGAGTTGTAGCAGCTCTTTTTGACATTCCTGTGGGTGATGTTTGGCCTTTAGAAAAAATAAATGAATTAAAAAGTACTGTTAAAAATGAAGGATTAGAATTAGAAGTGATAGAGAGCGTAAATATACACGAAGATATAAAGTTAGGGCTTTCTACAAGGGATAAATACATTGAAAATTACATAGAGACTATTAGAAATCTAGGTAAAGTAGGCGTAAAGGTGATTTGCTATAACTTTATGCCTGTATTTGACTGGCTTAGATCAGATTTAGCTAAAAAATTAAAAGATGGATCGGAAGTTCTTTCGTATGACGACAGCATTATCAGTAAAGTTGATCCTGTCAAACTTGTTGAGGATATGGAGAGCAATTCACAGGGGTTTTCCCTTCCTGGATGGGAACCATATAGATTAAAAGAGCTTAAAGATACTCTTGACAAATATAAGAGTGTTGATGAAGAAAAGCTTTTTGATAATTTAAAATATTTTTTGGAAAAAATAATTCCTGTATGCCAAGAAGAAGATATAAAAATGGCTATTCATCCTGATGACCCACCATGGAATCTTTTTGGATTGCCGAGAATTGTTACATCAATTGAGAATATTAAAAGGCTTGTAAAGCTTGTGGACAGTCGATATAATGGTTTGACATTGTGTACTGGTTCACTGGGATCTAATCCAGATAACAATATCCCAGAGATGATAAGGTATTTTGGGAAGATGGGAAGAATTCATTTTGCCCATATAAGAAATGTTAAATTTGTATCTGAAAGGACATTTCACGAAGCTTCACATCTATCCAGTGATGGCTCTTTTGATATGTATGAGATTGTAAAAGCATATCACGATATAGATTTTAAAGGTTATGTAAGACCGGATCATGGAAGGATGATTTGGGGTGAAAAAGCAAGACCAGGATATGGCCTTTATGACAGAGCTTTAGGAGCTACATACATAAATGGATTATGGGAAGCTATAGATAAGTGTAAAAAAAGTGATGAATAGTGGAGTGATTTGCAAATAGATAAGCATGAACCTTGAGAAAAGCTACAAATAAGTGGGAGAAGTTACCATGACATAAGTAATGGGAGGGAATTTTTTATGAATAAGGAAGAAATATTATATAAAATAAAGGAAAGCGGTCTTGTTGCTGTAATAAGGGCAGAAACCAGAGAAAAGGCATTTAAAATTGTTGATGCATGTATTGAAGGTGGGGTATCTGCAATAGAAATCACATATACTGTACCTGGTGCAACTGAAATTTTAAAAGAATTGAGCTCTAAATACAGTGATGAAGAGATTATTCTAGGAGCCGGCACCGTTATGGATACAGAAACCGCAAGAATTGCAATTTTAGCAGGAGCAGGCTATATAGTAACTCCATATCTTAATAAAAAAGTAGTGAGTCTTTGTAACAGATATCAGATTGCCTGTATGCCAGGTGCAATGACTATTAAAGAGGTGGCAGAATGTCTAGAAGCAGGTGCTGATATAGTAAAGGTATTCCCGGGAGAAGTGTTAGGTCCTAAATTTATTAAAGCAGTTAAAGGTCCTATGCCTTATGCATCTTTGATGCCTACAGGAGGAGTTGACCTAGAAAACATCTTTAAGTGGATAAATGCAGGTGCTGTTGCTGTTGGAGTTGGTGGCAGCTTAATAAAGGGAGCTAAAAAAGGTGACTACAATTCTGTAACTAAAGCTGCAAAAGAGTTTAGTGAAAAGATAAAAATTGCAAGAGGTCAATGATATTATAAGAGGGATTCCACTTTTTTTAAATATAAAGATTTTGTTTGGAGGTAGAATAATGTCTAAAATAATATGCTTTGGAGAAATAATGTTAAGACTTTCACCACCAGGGCACTTAAGATTTGTGCAGGCAAATTCCTTCGGTGCTACATATGGAGGAGGAGAGGCAAATGTAGGTGTTTCACTTTCTAATTATGGCATGGATGCTGTATTTGCTACAAAGGTGCCTGATAATTCAATTGGCCAGGCTGCCATAAACAGCTTAAAACAGTATAGTGTCAATACAAATTTTATAGCAAAGGGTGGAAAAAGACTTGGAATATATTTTTTAGAAAAGGGTTCATCTCAAAGACCTTCAAAGGTTATATATGACAGGGCTGATTCTTCCATTTCAACAGCTAATGAAGATGATTTTGACTGGGATGCAATATTTGAGGGAGCTAAATGGTTTCACTTTACAGGAATCACTCCTGCATTGTCTGAAAATGCCCAAAAACTTACACATAAAGCATGTAAGAAAGCTAAAGAAAAGGGTCTTACAGTGAGCTGTGATTTAAACTATAGAAAAAATCTGTGGTCAACAGAAAAAGCAGGTCAGGTGATGGAACAGCTTATGGAATACGTAGATGTATGTATTGCAAACGAAGAAGATGCAGAAAAAGTGTTTGGAATAAAGGCTGATAATACTGATATTACCGGTGGTAAACTAAACAGAGAAGGATATAAGGAAGTTGCCAAAAAACTTAAAAGTAAATTTGATTTTGATAAAGTTGCAATTACTTTAAGAGAGAGTTTATCGGCTTCTGTTAACAATTGGGGAGCAATGCTTTATGCCAAAGATGAATTTTATTTTTCAAAAAGATATTCTATAAATATTGTAGATAGAGTTGGTGGAGGAGATTCCTTTGCAGGAGGCCTTATATATTCATTGATGAATGAATTTGATATGCAGGAGTGTATAGAATTTGCAGTTGGTGCATCCTGTCTTAAACATTCAATTGAAGGCGATTTCAATCACGTTACTGTAGATGAAGTAAAGTCGCTTATAAAAGGTGATGGATCGGGAAGAGTCCAAAGATAGCTAATGGGGTCAGGCTTGAATAATTTACTTATGCATTATGTAGCTAAATATCAAGGATTTATATAGAGTAGTGAACTCGTTTAGCTAAAGCTAAACATCGAGGCTTCAGGTGGAGTCTTATAACAAGATAAAATAAAAGGAGTATAAAAATGAAAGAAGTTGTAAATAGGCAAAATATCAATAAAGTTACAGAAGATTTGATAAATTCTGTATATATTACAGACATTCATACTCATTTGTTTTCACAATGCTTTGAAAGTATGTTTCTCTACGGTATTGAAGAACTTTTGACATATCATTATTTGGTTGCAGAGGCTATGAGGTATACAGATATGGATTATAAAAATTTTTATGATATGGATAAAGATAAACAGGCAGAATTTGTATGGAATATATTATTTGTTAAAAACACACCTTTAAGTGAACCAGCCAAATCTATAATAACAATATTTAACAGTCTGGGTCTTGATGTAAATGTTAAAGATATAAACTATTTTAGAAAATTTTTTGAGTCAAAAAAACTTTCAGATTATATTGACCAAGTATTTGAAATTTCAAAACTTAAATGTGTAGTTATGACTAATGATCCTTTAGATGATGACGAGAGAAAAGTATGGGATAATTCATATGTAAAGGATGAGAGATTTAAAGCGGCACTCAGACTAGATAGAGTTTTAAACTCTTGGGAAGAGAGCTTTACACACATCAAAAAACTTGGATATAATGTAGAAAAAGACTTATTAGAGCCAACAATTGAAGAGATAAAAAAATTTCTTATTGATTATATAGACAGGATGGAAGCATTGTACTGTGCCGTGTCTCTGCCTCCTGATTTTAGCATGAATGATGGCTCTGTAAGAGCTAAGATAATTGAAAACTGTGTACTTCCTGTATGCAGAGAAAAAAACATACCTTTTGCGTTGATGATAGGAGTAAAAAGAGGGGTGAATCCAGCTTTAAAGCTTGCTGGAGATTCTGTTAAAAGAGCCGATATTGAGCCTTTAGAATATTTATGCTCTGAGTACCCATACAATAAATTTCTTGTTACAATGCTTTCTTTAGAGAATCAGCAGGAACTCACTGTAACTGCAAGAAAATTTAAAAATTTAATGGTATTTGGATGCTGGTGGTTTTTAAATTCACCTTCCTTGATAGAGTTTGTAACAAATATGAGAATTGAATGGCTGGGAACTTCTTTTATTCCTCAGCATTCTGATTGTAGAGTGTTTGAACAACTTATAAGCAAATGGAAACATTCGAAAAAAGTGATAGCAAATGTATTGGCTACAAAATACAGCGATTTAATGTCTGAAGGATATGAAATATCAAATGACAGGATAGAAAGAGATATAAATAATTTATTTGGAGAAAATTTCTGGAAATTTATAGAACCTTAAATGATTTTTAAAGCATAGGAAGTTATTTTCACTCACATTTATTACATACTTCTTAAAGTAACTTAGACATTGATAAATTATAATAAAAATTGTACACTTAATATATGTAGTAAATATATAAGTGGGTGAAAATAAATTGTTAAGAGTGCTTCTTGTTGATGATGAGCCTTTTGTATTTGAAGGACTTAGAATTATGGTAGACTGGGAGAAATACGGATTTTCAATCTGTGGTGAAGCATCAAATGGAGAAGATGCGTTAGAAATAATTAAAACAGGTAATCCACATTTGGTAATTACCGATATAAGAATGCCTGTAATGGATGGTATTCAGCTTATTAAATCAGTTTATGAAGATTCAAATTTAAGAGCTAAATTTATTATATTAAGTGGATATAACGATTTTGATTATGCCAAAAAGGCAATGAAATATGGGGTAAACAGTTATATTTTAAAGCCTTTAGATGAAGATGAGCTAAACCAAGCAGTAAAAAAGGCAGGCAATCAGATTCAAGAGGAGAGAAAAAAGGAAGAGTCAAGAAACAATCAGTTATCATTTGTTGCTGAAAATGCCATAAACAGTATATTGAAAGGTAATGCAAAGGACTCGGAAATTAAGCGTGCAAACTTTATGTTAGATATAAAAGAAGATGAAGAAATTAAAATGTTGCTATTAGAAATTGATAATTTTGATAAGTGGATGAGTGACTATGATGAAGTTGAACTTCGAAAAATAAGAGATAAAACAAAAGAGTTAATTAATAGCAGTATGGATGATGAAATTAATTTAAAAATTTTTGAAGATGATTTAAGCAGGTTTTGTGTTGTAATATCTCAAAGTATGTGTATTTACAGTAGAATTAATGACTATGCAAAAGATTTGAAAAAAACAATTGAGAATGCTTTAAATTGCAGTGTTTCAATTGCAATAAGTGATTCAATGTCTGGAATAAAATCTCTTGAACCTCTTTTTAAGCAGGTAGACTTGGCTATAAGCTACAAATTTTTTAAAGATATTGGAAGTGTTATTTTATACAAAAATATTAAAAACATGTCAAAAAATTATGATTTTTTTGAAGTAGATATTGATGCTTTAAAGAAGTGTATTAAAAAAAATGATGTCGATGGAATAAAAAGAACAATGAAAAATCTATTTCATGGATTTTCAAAGAAACTGACAGCTCCAGAAGTAATAAAAATTTATATTGAAAATTTAGAGCTGGAATGCATAAAGTATGTAATGGAGTTAAAGGGTAATGTACAAGAGTTTACAAAAAAAATAATAGATTTTAATAAAGACTTAGAGAAATCCACTATGAAAGAGCTTAAAAATGAAGTTTGTGATTTATGTATATTTCTGGCACAGTATATAGATTCCATTACAAAAAGCAATTCAAAGGATATTATATTGGAGATGCAGCAGTACATTAAAGAAAATTATAGTAAAGAAATAAACTTAAAAATAATAGGAAAAGAACTTTACGTTAACCCTGTATACATTGGCAGAAAGTTTAAAAAAACTACAGGAATGCAGTTTAACGAATATTTACACAAGATAAGAATAGAGGAAGCTAAAAAACTTTTAAGGAAAACAAATATGAAAGTATCTGATGTAGCAAGAAGTGTAGGATACAATGATACTGAATATTTTACAGCTAAGTTTAAAAGCTTTACAAATTTTTCTCCTTCTGAATTTAAAAACAATTTTTTGGTTAACCTGCACAAATATTAGGCTGTTAGTTTTTATAGAGAAAAAAGGCGGGGTTTTGTGAGATTGAGATTACAAATTTTAAATAAAATAAACGACATACCTATTAATACTAAGTTTATCTTAATAAGTATTTTTTGCGTAATAATTCCTATTTTATCGGTTAATTTAATTTTTTTAAATAGCTTATCTAATACTGTTAGAGAAAGAGAAGAAGAAAATTTTAAAATTTCTTATGAGAGAGCAAAAACTGATATTGCACATGTAATTAGAGAGGGTCTGGCTGTGAGCCATTCTATATATTATGATAGAGGGATATATGATGAGTTAGATAAATCTTACGAAAAAGGTGAATATTATAGTGTTTTTACAGACTCCTTAAAAGGCAGGGTTGATAGATATTTAGCCATTTACAGAAATATTTCAAACATAACAATATATACATCCAATGACACTATAGATTCTGGTGGTTATTTTATTATACTTAATGATGAAATAAAAGATACTCCATGGTATAAAAAGAATAAAGAATTTAATGGAAATCCTATGTTATATGCTGATATTGAAACTATAGATTATAGCAAGAATAGATACGATGAATTTTTAAGTATTATAAGGGTTATGGATCAAATAGATAGAGCTCAGGCAGATCGACCCCAGACAATGCAGCATGAGAGAATACTAAAAGTTGATATTAATACTCATTGGATTTATAATGCTCTAGAGAGGGAAAAGGACTATTTAAGCCTTTATATCGTTGATGATGAAGGAAGAGTGGTTTTAGCTGTAGATGATTATGTATATGGAAATGAGGAGAAGTATGAATTTATAAAATTTGATGATTTAGGATTTAATGAAAGTGAAATTTTGTTTGATGGCAATCTTTGGGAAGCATCATATATTAAGGACTGGCGATTAGTAGGAGTTCCAAATGAAGAAAAAGTATATATGGCAATGAAACAGGCTAGGCATTTTATATTATTACTTGCATGTGTCAGTATACTTATTTCAGGTTTTTTAGTTTGGATAATATTGAGGTCTTACAATGATAGAATAAAAAAACTTTCAAGCCACATGTCAAAATTTGGAGACGAACAACTGGACTTAATAGTTTTAAATGAGGGAAAAGATGAAATTGGACAGTTGATAAGAAAATTCAATAAAATGGCTGTAAAAATAAATACATTAATAAATGATGTGTATAAGCTTCAAATTCAAAAGAAAGATTTAGAATTAGAAAGGGTGCAGGCTGAAATTAATTTTCTTCAAAGCCAAATGAATCCACATTTTTTATTCAATACTCTAAATGCTATGTTAATTGTAAGTGTAAAAAACAATTATACAGAAATAATTGATGTAATAAAAAATCTTTCAAAGACTCTTAGAAGACTTTTAAGCTGGAAAGATGATTTGGTTACAGTAGAGGAAGAGATATGCTTTACTGAAATGTATCTTAAAATAGAAAAATTTCGTTTTAGTGAAAAGTTTAAATATAATGTGTTTATAGATGAAGGTGTACATAATTTTAAAATTCCTAAAATGAGTATACAGCCATTAGTGGAAAATGCATGTAAGCACGGTATACAGAGCATAAAAGGACATGGTGATATCACTGTTGAAATTAGGGTTTTAGGAGAAGATTTAAAAGTATCCGTCAAGGATAATGGAATAGGTATTTTGGAAGATCAAATAGAAGACATCTTAATGAGTTTGGAAGATGACATATACAAAGCAGGAAGTATAGGGATAAGAAATGTATATAGAAGACTTAAGTTGTATTATGGAGAGGATTTAAAATTTTTTATTGAAAGCAAAAAAGGCAAGGGAACAACGGTAAGTTTTTTAATACCATTTACAAGCAAGCTTTCTAATCAAAAAAGTATTTAATTCATAAAAATATGTATAAATTATTAATCTAGGGAGGTTATCTTGAAATGTTAAGGGTTTTAATTGTAGATGATGAACCTCTAGCGAATGAAGGACTGAAAAACATTATTGAATGGGAAAAAAATGGCTATGAAATATGTGGAGAAGCCTCAAATGGGGAAGAAGCTACATTAAAAATAAGGAAACTAAAACCTGATGTAGTGGTCACTGACGTTAGAATGCCTGTGTTAGATGGGTTAGAACTTATATCTTTTGTGAAAAACAAAATAGACAGCAATATAAAATTTATTATATTAAGTGGGTACAGTGAATTTGAATATGCTAAAAAAGCCATGGAATTTGGTGTGAAACATTATTTATTAAAACCTGTATTCGAAGAAGAAATAACGCAGGTTTTAAAAGATTTGTGCACTGAAATTGAAAGAGAAAAGGAAAATAAATTGCTGAAAACAGAGGAAGCTCATATGTCTATAAGCAATTTGATTAAAAAACTAATTCATAAAGATGGAAGTACTGATGAGCTTTGCAACATTTATAATTCTACTTTTGGCAAAAATGCTGCAAAAGTCTGGTATTATGCATTTCTTAAAATACTACCTGCTGACTATTTAAATAATCAAGAAAGCAAAAAGGATAAAATTACAGAACACATGAAAAGTATTTCTGAGGAGGCAATAGAAAATAATAATCAATTATTTGTTTTCAACAATAATACAAATACATTTGGTTTGTTTATTGGGATTTTAGAAGATGGAGAAAATCAGGATAAAATTAAAAATATACTAAAGGAGATAGCAGCTCCAATAAAAAAGATCTTTGACAGCAGGTATCAAATTTCTGTAGGTAACCCTATAAAAGATTTAAAGGAAATAAAAAGAGCATACAATACTTCAAAAAAAGCACTAGAGCACTGCTTTTATGAGGATTTAGACAATATAATATTTTACACTTCTCTTAAAAATGTTAATTTTGATTACGATTTTTTACATAGCGAATGTGTTGATTTAGTTATTGAGGCAGTTGAAGAGATTAATGAAGAAAAAGTGGAAGATATTATACAAAAGGAGTTTGCATATTTCAAAGAAAGATTATTAGACCCTGAAATAATATATATGTATGTCAATAATATTATTTACCGAAGCAATAAAGTTACAGAAGATATGAATGAGGTAGATGCTTTCAAAATAAACATGTCAGAATTTAAAAACAAAAAAATTCCAATTACTCAAATAAAAAAGGTTGTTATAGATTGGTGCAAATATTGCTGTAAAATTTTAAGAGAGAAGAATAAAAAAGTATTCGATGAAAATAGTTATAGAATAGAGAAATATATTAAAGAAAATTACAAGGAGCCAATCACAATAAAAGAGATGTCAAAAAATCTTTACATAAACCCTGTCTATCTTGGACAGCTTTTTAAAAAAATATTTGGTGTAAGATTTAGTGATTATGTACATGAATTAAGGATAGATGAAGCAAAGAGACTTTTAGAAGAGACATCAATGGAAACATGTGAAATAGCAAGGGAATTAGGTTATTCAAATTACAATATGTTTTTAAAGTACTTTGAAAGAAATACTGGAACAAGACCTAATAACTATAAAAAGAAACAGAGTTCAAATTAATGGTTGACATGTGAGAATACAAATATAAAACCAAAACATAATGCATGGACATAAGGTAAAATGAGGGTAAGAATATTTACATAAAACCCCGTAAGTTATTTAAAACCTATAAAATTTTAATAAAAGTTTAATTTTTAGGGTACATATCTTTAGTTTATTAAATCAAAAAAGACATAAATAATTGTATAATAAAATGTATGTAGTGCATATGCTTTTTAAAAGCTGTGCAACAAACTATCATTAAGGGGGAAAAACAATGAAGAATAGCAAGAGATTGTTAGTTATTTGTCTTTCTGTGGTACTTGTTTTAACTTTTGCCTTAGCAGGTTGTGGTGACAATGGAGATACAACTGATAGAGGCGATGGTGTCGATGATGTCGATGGCGGCGATGGTGGCAGTGATGATATAATGACACTATCCACATTTATCAGTCGTGCAGGATCAAATCCTACAAGTGACAACAGGATTTACAACAAAATCAGAGACGAATTTGGAGTTGAATTTGAATTTGAATTTGTTGTAGGTGAAATCAGTGAAAGAGTTGGAACAATGACAGCTGGTGGAGAATACCCAGACTTGTTAGGTGTTCAGTCAAATGAAGCAAATCAGTTTATTGATGCAGGTGCATTTATTCCTTTGCAAGACTACATCAATGATGCTGAAAATTATCCAAATCTTAACGAACACTATGGTGAGTTAATCAACAGAATAAGTCATGATGATGATAATGTGTATATCATGCCAAACTATGGAGTGCACTATGGTACAGTTCATCAAAATGAGAACTGGGGTCCTTCATTCTGGATTCAAAATGAAGTGCTAAGAGAATTTGACTATCCTGAACTTACTACATTGGATGATTATTTTGACATAATTCAGGAGTATATGGAATTGTATCCTGAGATTGATGGTCAAAAAACAGAAGGTTTTGTTGTACTTACAGATAGGGGAATGGACTGGACGCTAAGAAACGCTCCAGCACATCTTGCAGGAGCTCCTAATGATGGAATCGTTATAGTAGACCAAGACGATTACACAGCTGAGATTTTTCAGGACAAAGAGACTTCTAGGAAATACTATAAAAAGCTTAATGAAATGTATAATGCAGGTGTAGTTGATGGAGAAAGCTTTGTTATGAACTATGACCAGTACAGAGGAAAGCTTGCAAGTGGAGCAGTCTTAGGACTTTTTGATCAGCGTTGGAATTTTAATGAAGCAAATGTTTCTCTACGTGAACAGGGAAAAGAAGAAAGAATATTTGCTCCAGCTCCAATTGTACACGATGAGAGCATAACTGATTGGTATTTGACTCGTCCAGAGTTAAATGTTAACAGTGGTTTTGCAATAAGTACTAATGCTGAAGATCCTGACAGAATAATGCAATTTTTTGAAGCTATGCTGGATGAAGATTGGCAGATAACCTTGCAGTGGGGTGAAGAAGGTGTAGATTATCTTGTTGATGATGATGGAATATTTTATAGAGAGCCAGAGATGAGAAATAATCAAGAGGACAATCAATGGAGACTTGCTAATCAAGCAAGAGACTTGTTGGAATTTATGCCTAAAATGGAAGGTACATTAAGTTGTGGTAATGCAACATCAGCAGGACAGCAGCCAGAGGAATATTTTGCTGGTTTGACAGAGTCTGAGCAGGAATTGTATGAAGCTTATGGAGTTCAAACTCAGGGACAGATGTACTCAGATCCACCTGAAAATCCAATGTACTTCCCTGCATGGAATATTAATGTTCCAAATAACAGTCCACCAGACATGGCGGCTCAAGCGTTACAGGATATAGCATTTGAATATTTACCTAGCATAATAACAGCTAATCCAGGTGAGTTTGATCAAAAGTGGGAAGAATTCCTTGAGGCACACGAAAATATAGATGTAGATGCTTTTGAAGAACATATAACAGAAGGTGTTCAGAGAAGAATGGAAGAGTGGACTAAATAATTAAAAACAGTTTCACATAGAAAACATATTTGTAAGACTTTAAAATAATTAATCTGAACTTTTGTAAAACAAATAGCGGAAGGTATGCTTTTAAAATACCTTCCCCTATTTGTGAAAAGTTGATATTTTTCTTTAAATTTATATTAAGATTAGTAGGGTTTTGTAAAAAAAGATTGCTTAATAATGGCTAATAAATTGTCCTTGAGAATACAAAGTTATTTCTAAGGCATTCCTTAGCACAAAGTATAAATACAATTAAGATGTTGCCCTAATAAAGAGAATTTAGTTTATTATAGGAGAGTGTTTATATGCAAGATTCTAATTTAAATACCAATATGGGTGAAACCATGGTAGTTAAAAAATCTGCCAAAAGAAAAAAATGGGAAAAAATAAAAGATCAAAAACAGCTTATGTTTATGTCTGTTCCCCTTCTTATATACATATTTATATTTCAGTATTTCCCACTATATGGGTGGGTTATGGCCTTCCAAAATTACAGACCAAGTCCTACTGCTACTATATTTAATCAGGACTGGGTGGGGTTTTATTGGTTTGACTTTTTATTCAGGCAAGCAAACTTTGGAAGAGTTTTGAGAAATACGCTAGGTATGAGTCTTATAAATCTAGTTCTTTCATTTGTCACAGCAATAGCACTGGCTCTTTTATTAAATGAAATAAAGAACTTGTTTATTAAAAAGACAGTTCAAACAATATCGTATCTGCCATATTTTTTATCATGGGTTATTGCGGCAACAATGGTTTCACAAGTTCTTTTAAATAATGGAATAGTTAATGAAATACTTGTTGCTTTAAATATTATTGATAGTCCAAGACTGTGGCTGTCTGAAGGAAAGTATTTCTGGGGTATATTTGGTATAGCCAATGTGTGGAAACAGGTAGGATTTAATGCAATAATTTATCTTGGAGCAATGGCGGCTATAGATCCTAACCTTTACGAGGCAGCTGAAATTGATGGAGCAGGAAGATTAAAGAAAATGCGTCATATAACACTGCCAGGGATTAAGTCTACTTTCGTGGTGCTTTTGATAATGAATGTTGCCCACCTATTAAGTGCAGGTACTGGCGGTAGTGGTTTTGAATTTCAGTATCTTTTACAAAGACCAGGTAATATAGCATGGTCCGAGACAATTGATGTATTTGCATTGAGGTATGGTATCAGAAGAAGTAATTTTTCGCTTGCAACAGCTGCAGGTATGTTTAAGACAGTTGTAAGTGTATTTCTGGTATTTGGTGTAAATGCTATAGCTAAAAAAATTGGAGAGGAAAGGCTTATATAAGGGGGTGAGAGTATGTATATAAAATTTAGAGGCAAAAGACATAGTATATATGATGTAGCTTTTAATGCTTTTAATGCTACTGTTATGGGAATTTTAATTATTTTTACAATGTACCCTTTCTTAAATACCCTTGCCATTTCATTTAATGAGGGTATTGATGCAATGAGAGGTGGAATACGTCTCTGGCCAAGGGAGTTTACCTTGCAGAATTATCAGGCTGTATTTGTTGGAGGAACAATTATTAGAGCATTTTTTGTATCCGTTGCAAGAACTGTTTTAGCTGCTGTTATAAATGTTTTTCTAACAGCCATGCTGTCATATTGTTTAACTAGGAAAGAGTATGTTCTAAATAAATTTATTACAATTGCATTTGTTTTGACAATGTACTTTAATGCCGGATTGATACCAACGTATCATTTAATACAAAACTTAGGACTTTTAAATAGCTTTTGGGTATACATCATTCCAGCGGCGATATCTGCATTTAATGTTATAGTTGTAAGAACTTTCATGAACACTATACCAGAAAGTTTTATAGAATCTGCAAAATTAGATGGAGCAGGGGACTTTAAAATATTTATGAGGATTATATTTCCTCTTTCAAAGCCGGCTCTTGCTGTTGTTGGTATGTTTACGATAATTTTTCAGTGGAATAACTGGTTTGATACGTACCTGTACGCACCAGGAAACCAGAGCCTTAGTACTTTGCAATTTGAACTTCAAAAACTTTTGGCATCTTCATTTAGTCAGGGTACTGCACAACGTGCCAGCACTGGTTTAGCAGGTGAAATGGCATCTAGTATGGTTACATCAATAACTATTCAGGCGGCTATTACTGTTATTGCGATGGTGCCAATACTTTCTGTATATCCACTCTTGCAAAGGTACTTTATTGCAGGACTGAATGTAGGTGGAGTTAAGGAATAATAATATAAATTCACTTATAAAGGAGCAAAACATGCTTAAGTGTGACATAAAAAAAGAAGATTACAAATGCTGGTTAAAGTATAAAAAGATAAAAAATGTAAAGCTATTAGACATATATATCACACAGTGTAAAGATATTATTACTGAGATAGATACGCCAATAGTCAATTCAGCGAAAGCTGAATTGTCTAATGGTTTCTATGGGATGTTAGGCATAAAGCCAAGTGTGTCTAAAAAGCCAGAGGGTTCAGCATTTATTGTATTGGGTATATTAGGCAGGAATGAATATATAGATAATGAGGTTTTAGCATCTGAAAAAGATAAAGTATATAAAGATGGTTATCTTATAAAGACAATCAACAAAAATGGAAAAAAATATATTGCAATAGCCTCAAAGACAGAAAAAGGTATTTTGTATGGGGCGTATGCATTTTTAAGACTTATGCAGATGCAAAAGGACATTGATGATTTATTAATAATTGATAATCCCCATAACCTTTTAAGAATTGTCAATCACTGGGACAATATAGATGGCAGTATCGAAAGAGGTTATGCGGGAGAGTCTATTTTTTTTGAAAAAGATAAAATTATAAAAGATAAAAATAGAATAAATGATTATGCTAGGCTGTTAGCTTCAGTGGGCATAAACGGTGTTGTAATTAACAATGTAAATGTACATGAAATAGAGTCTAAGCTTATTACAAAAGAATATTTAAATGATGTGGCAAAGCTTTCAGAAGTGTTTAGAAATTATGGTGTTACATTATATTTGAGTATAAATTATGCCAGTCCTATTGAACTTGGGAACTTGGATACTGCTGATCCTTTAGATGAAGGTGTAAAGCTGTGGTGGAAAAATAAAGTAAAAGAGATATATGATTTAATTCCTGATTTTGGAGGATTTTTAGTAAAGGCTGATTCAGAGTTTCGACCAGGGCCTTTCACATATGGACGAAATCATGCAGATGGAGCTAATATGCTTGCAGAAGCATTAGAGCCCTTTGGAGGAATTGTTATTTGGAGATGTTTTGTGTACAACTGTCTTCAGGACTGGAGAGACAGGGAGACAGATAGAGCAAAAGCAGCCTATGACAATTTTAAGCCTCTAGATGGCTTGTTTCATGATAACGTGTTATTGCAGATTAAAAATGGACCTATGGATTTTCAGGTTAGAGAGCCTGTTTCTCCTCTTTTTGGAGCCTTAGAAAAAACAAATCATACTATTGAGTTTCAAGTAACCCAGGAATATACAGGTCAGCAAAAACATCTGTGTTATCTTGTGCCAACGTGGAAAGAAATACTTGATTTTAATACAAGAATAGATGGGGAAAATGTAACTGTTAAGGAAATAGTAAATGGTTCATTTTTTAAAAACAAATATAGTGGAATAGCTGGTGTAGTTAACGTAGGAAATGACACAAATTGGACGGGACATCAACTGGCACAGGCTAATCTCTATGGGTTTGGACGTCTTACATGGAATCCTAATTTGTCATCAGAGAGTATAACTGATGAGTGGGTAAAGATGACATTTTCAAATAAAAAGCATGTAGTTGATGTTATAGCTCATATGTTACTTAGTTCTAGGAGTATTTATGAGAACTACACAACTCCATTAGGGATAGGCTGGATGGTAAATCCAGGGCATCATTATGGTCCTAATGTGGATGGATATGAATACGATAAGTGGGGAACTTATCACAGGGCTGATATTAATGGAATTGGTGTAGATCGTACAATGAAAACAGGTACAGGATATACAGGTCAATACAGTAAAGAGATTACAGAACTTTATGAGAATATGAATAAATGTCCTGAGGAATTGATTCTTTTCTTCCATCACGTACCCTATAGTTACAGGTTAAAGTCTGGAGTAACCTTAATTCAGCACATTTACAATACTCATTTTGAAGGTGTTGAGCAGGTTAAAGAGCTTATTAAAAAGTGGAACAGTCTAGAGGGTGAGATAGAAAAAGAATCATTTAATCATGTATTAGAAAGGCTTTATATGCAGCTTGAACATTCAAAAGAGTGGAGAGATGTTGTGAATACGTATTTTTACAGAAAGACTGGTATAAACGATGAATTGAATAGAAAAATTTATTAAGTATAAATAAAATTATTTTAAATTAACGTAAAATGGTAACCTGAATTACCAGGAGGTTTTTTATGGAAAAACAAATACCTAATTATAAAAATAAAGAGCTTAGTTTTGAAGAAAGAGCTAAGGATTTGGTCTCAAGGATGACTCTTGAGGAAAAGGTAATGCAGATGTTACACAGTGCACCTGCAATACCACGACTTGGAATAAAAGCGTATAACTGGTGGAGTGAAGCCCTTCATGGAGTTGCAAGGGCAGGAACTGCAACAATGTTTCCACAGGCTATTGGCATGGCGGCAACGTTTGATGAAGATTTAATATACAAAATTGCCGATGTTATTTCCACTGAAGGAAGGGCTAAGTTTCATGAGTTTCAGAGAAAAGGAGATTGTGGAATATATAAAGGATTGACATTTTGGTCTCCGAATATAAATATTTTCCGAGATCCTAGATGGGGAAGAGGTCATGAAACATATGGAGAGGATCCATATTTGACAGGAAGACTAGGAGTGTCATTTGTTAAAGGAATACAGGGTAATGATGATAAATACCTAAAGGCTGCTGCCTGTGCAAAACACTATGCCGTTCACAGTGGTCCTGAAGGAGAAAGACATGAGTTTGATGCAGTTGCATCTGAAAAGGATATGCGTGAAACATATCTTCCGGCTTTTAAAGAGTGTGTAGAGGAAGCACAGGTTGAAGCTGTAATGGGTGCATATAACAGGACAAATGGAGAACCCTGTTGTGGCAGTAAGACATTGCTTAAAGATATATTAAGAAAAGAGTGGGAATTTAGTGGACATGTAGTTTCTGATTGCTGGGCTATAAAGGATTTCCATGAAAATCACATGGTTACAAAAACTGCTCCTGAATCAGTTGCATTAGCTGTTAATAACGGATGTGATTTAAATTGCGGTAATATGTATGGTAATCTATTAATTGCACATAAAGAAGGACTTGTAGATGAGAAAACAATAGAAGAGTCTGTTATTAGATTAATGATTACAAGAATGAAATTGGGAATGTTTGATGATGAGAAAGAAGTTGCTTATTCAAAAATTCCATATGAAATGAACGATTGCAAAGAACACAGGGAATTTGCACTTGAGATGTCAAAAAAATCACTGGTTCTTTTAAAGAATGAAAAAAATATACTTCCACTTGATAGAGACAAAATAAAGTCAATTGCTGTAATTGGGCCTAATGCTGATAGTAGAGATGCATTAATAGGCAATTATTTTGGAGATGCTTCAAAATACGTTACTGTTTTAGATGGAATTAGAGAGGCTGTATCTGAAGATACCAGAATATATTATGCCGAAGGCTGCCACCTATATAATGAAAGTCCTGGTTTAGCTGAAAGAGGTGCAGGTTTTGCAGAAGCTCTTTCAGTTGCAGACAGGTCTGATGTTGTAGTTATGTGCTTAGGACTTGATGCCACTATTGAAGGAGAACAGGGAGATGTGTCTAATGAATATGCCAGTGGTGATAAGCTTCATTTAAATCTTCCAGGGCTTCAGCAAGAACTACTAGAAGAAGTTCATAAGGCAGGAAAACCTGTTATTTTAGTTTTGCTTTCCGGTAGTGCATTAGCAGTTACTTGGGCAGATGAAAATGTTCCTGCAATTGTTCAGGCATGGTACCCAGGGGCAGAGGGCGGAAAAGCAATTGCATCAATGCTTTTTGGTGAATACAGCCCTTCTGGAAAGTTACCGATAACATTTTACAAAACAACAGAAGAACTTCCTGATTTTAGAGATTATTCAATGAAAAATCGCACATATAAATATATGGAAAAGCCTGCTCTTTATCCCTTCGGATATGGTTTAGGATATACTAAGTTTGAATACAGCGAATTAAAGATTTCAAAGGATAAAGTGAATGCAGGAGAGAATGTGCAATGTAGTGTAAAAGCAAAAAACACAGGCAACTTTAAGGCTGATGAAATTGTTCAAATGTATATAAAAGAGGTTGACAATCCAGAGGCTCCAAAATGGCACTTAGAAGGATTTAAGAGAATAAATTTAGCACCTAGAGAAGAGATGACAGTTCAGTTTGAATTGACCAAAAAGCAAATGTCCTTTATAAATGAAAAGGGGCAGCGTATTATAAAACCAGGTGCCTTTAAAGTGTACGTTGGAGGAAGTCAGCCTGATGAGAGAAGTCAGCAGTTGACAGGGACTAAAGTTGAAGAAGCAGTATTTGAAGTTACAGGAAATATGGTACAATTAGAATATTAATAAATTACATGGGGGGATAAAATTGGCTTATTTACTTGGAGTAGATATAGGTACGTCAGGGACAAAGACTGTATTATTTGATGAAAGTGGAAATACAATTGCCAGTGCATTAGAAGAGTATCCTCTGTATCAACCTAATGTAGGATGGGCAGAGCAAGATCCAGAAGACTGGTGGAGAGCGACATACAAATCAATAAATCAAGTTATAGCAAAAAGTGGAGTTGATTCCTCTGAAATTAAGGGTTTAGGTCTTTCAGGACAGATGCACGGTGCTGTTTTGTTAGATAAAAACGCCAATGTGCTTAGAAAAGCAATAATCTGGTGTGACCAAAGAAGCTATTTAGAATGTGATCAAATCACTTCAATGATAGGAAAGGAAAGGCTGATTGAGATAACTGCAAATCCAGCTTTGACAGGATTTACAGCCTCTAAAATCCTCTGGGTTAAAAATAATGAGCCTGAAATTTTTGAAAAGGTAAGTAAAATACTTCTTCCAAAAGACTATATAAGATTTCGTCTAACTGGAGAATTTGCTACCGAAGTTTCTGATGCAAGTGGTATGCAATTAATGGATATACCAAAGAGAAAGTGGAGTGATGAGGTACTAGAGAAGCTTGAAATAAATAAAGACATGCTTGGTACTATGTATGAATCCTTTGAAATAAGTGGTAAAGTTAACAGCAGTGCAGCTAAATTAACTGGCTTAAAGGAAGGCACATCTGTTGCAGGTGGTGGTGGAGACCAAGCAGCAGGTGCAATTGGAAATGGGATTGTTAAACCTGGAGTTATTTCTTCAACCATTGGAACTTCAGGGGTTGTCTTTGCTTTTTCCGATAATGTAACGATAGATCCATTAGGAAGAGTACATACTTTCTGTCATGCTGTGCCTAATACATGGCATGTTATGGGAGTTACACAGGGAGCGGGTTTATCCCTTAAGTGGTTTAGGGATAATTTCTGTATAGAAGAAAAAAGAACAGCCGAGCTTATGAAAACAGACCCTTATATATTAATGGATCAAGAGGCTGAAAAAGTAGATGTTGGCTGTAATGGACTTATATACTTGCCTTACCTAATGGGTGAAAGAACACCACATCTTGACCCTAAAGCAAAGGGAGTATTTTTTGGATTGTCTGCAAAGCATGAAAAGCAGGATCTTATAAGAGCGGTAATGGAAGGAGTTGTGTACAGTCTTAAGGACTGTATGGAAATAATTAGAGGTATGGGCGTGGATGTTTCACAGGTAAGAGCTTCTGGTGGTGGAGGAAAGAGTAAATTGTGGAGACAGATGCAGGCAGATGTATTTGGAACAGATATTGCTACCATCAGTTCAAGCGAAGGACCAGCCCTTGGTGTGGCACTGCTTGCAGGTGTTGGATCAGGTGTTTATAACAGTGTGCCTGAAGCCTGTGATGCAGTTATTAAAGTAAAAACAATACAAAATGCAAATAAAGATTTTAATAAAAAATATAGTAAGTATTACAGTGTATATAAAGGACTTTATAATTCGCTTAAAAAGGATTTTAATGATTTATCTGATATAATTGAGTAAAAAATAAAAAATTAATAATAAACAGGAGGAAATAAAGATGGCAGAGTTTTTTAAGAATGTTTCGAAAATAAAGTACGAAGGTAAAGATTCGGATAATCCCTTGGCGTTTAAATATTATAATCCAGATGAGGTGATTGCCGGAAAGACAATGAAAGAGCATTTGAGATTTGCAGTTGCTTACTGGCACACATTTCAGGGCGTGGGAGTAGATCCATTTGGAGCTGGTACAGCTGTAAGACCTTGGGATGGTATGACAGATGCTATGGACATTGCAAGGGCAAAGGTTGATGCAAATTTTGAATTTTGTGAAAAGCTAGGGGTTCCATTTTTCTGTTTTCACGACAGAGATATAGCACCTGAGGCTTCAACATTGAGGGAAACTAATAAAAGGCTTGATGAAATAGTTGCAAAAATAAAAGATTACTTAAAAAACAGCAGTGTTAAGTTGTTGTGGGGTACAACAAATGCATTTTCAAATCCTAGATTTGTGCATGGTGCATCTACTTCTCCAAATGCAGATGTATTTGCATTTGCAGCAGCTCAGGTTAAAAAAGCTATGGAAATTACCCATGAACTTGGTGGTCAAAACTATGTATTCTGGGGTGGAAGAGAAGGATATGAGACACTACTTAATACTGATATGAAGCTTGAACTTGACAATATGGGTAGATTTTTGAATATGGCTGTTGACTATGCAAAAGAAATTGGATTTAAAGGACAGTTTTTAATTGAGCCTAAGCCAAAAGAGCCTACAAAACATCAATATGATTTTGATACTGCAACTGTATATGGTTTCTTACAAAAATATGGACTGGATAAAGATTTTAAAATGAATATTGAAGCAAACCATGCTACTTTGGCTGCTCATACTTTCCAGCATGAGCTTCATGTATCAAGAATAAATGGATTGCTTGGAAGTATAGATGCAAATCAGGGAGATTTGTTATTAGGATGGGATACAGACCAATTCCCAACCAATATTTATGATGCTACTCTTGCAATGTATGAAGTGATAAAGGCAGGTGGGTTTACAACTGGAGGATTAAACTTTGATGCTAAGGTTAGAAGAGGCTCATTTGAACCAGAAGATCTTTTCTATTCTCATGTTGCAGGCATGGATACATTTGCAAAGGGATTAAAAGTTGCATATAAAATGGTTCAAGATGGCAAGTTGGAGAAATTTATTGATGAAAGATATAAAACTTATCAAAGTGGCATAGGAAAAGATATTGTAGATGGAAAAATTGGTTTCAAAGAGTTAGAAAAACATGCTCTTGAAAATGATCAGGTTAAAAATGTTTCAGGTAAGCAGGAAATGCTTGAAGCTATTCTTAATCAATATATTTTAGAAGGGTAATATTTAAAATATAAATTTTTTATATACCATAATTCCCTTGTTTAACGATGTAAAAGGCTGCTTTTAAAGCAGTCTTTTACTAGAATAAAGGAGTATAAGCAATACCCCTAGAAGGTAGAGACTTATAGTGAACTCGTTTAGCTAAAGCTAAACATCGGGGATTTAGGTGGAGTCTTAGAATAAGATTAAATAAAGTGAGGAAATATTATGGGTATTATTAAAGAAAAATTTTCTGAGGGAAAAGACTTGGACAATATATATATATATACATTGTCTAATGACTCTGGAATGAAAGCGAAAATAACAAATTATGGCGGGATAGTGGTATCACTTTTTGTTCCTGACAACAGTGGAAAAGTGGATGATGTTGTTTTAGGATACGACAACATCCGCAGCTATTTTAAAAACAGTTGTTATTATGGTGGAATAGTAGGGAGACATGCTAATAGAATTGAAGGTGCATCTTTTGAGCTTAATGGTAAAGTATACAATTTAGCGAAAAATGATGGAGAAAACCATATCCACGGTGGAAATATAGGTTTTCACAGTGTAATCTGGAATGCAGAAATAATGAAAAAAGATGATGTGGAGTGTCTCAAATTGTCTTATAGGAGTAAAGATGGAGAAGAAAACTATCCTGGTAATCTTGATGTAACTGTAATCTATAAAGTTACAAAGGACAATGCTCTTTCAATTGAATACTATGCAGTCTCTGACAAAGATACAGTGGTGAATCTTACAAATCATTCTTATTTTAATCTTTCAGGTCATGGCTTTGGGGATGTATTAAATCATGAAGTTATGATTAATGCAGAAAAGTTTACTCCAATAGATGAGTACTCAATACCTACAGGAGAGATAAGAGAGGTGTCAGGTACTCCTATGGATTTTAGGCAAATGAAGCCAATAAAAAAAGCAATTGAAGAAAAAGATAATCAGATTTTATATGGAAAAGGATTCGATCACAACTGGGTTTTAGATACAAAAGATATAATGCAAAAAGCGGCGGAAGTATTTGATCCAATTAGCAAAAGGCGTATGGAAGTTTACACGACAAAGCTAGGAGTACAGTTTTATACAGGTAATAATATTGCAGATTCACAAGTTGGTAAAGATGGGGTCAAGTATAAAAAGAGAAGCGGAATTTGTCTTGAAACTCAGTATTTCCCAAATGCATTAAAACACAAACATTTTCCTTCACCAATTCTAAAGGCAGGAGACGAATATAAGCACAAGACTATATATAAATTTGTATAATACCAGTAAATTAAAAGGGCGATTTTTTTGTTTCTAGATAGAAAGGAAGCAAGAAAATCGCCCTTTTACCTTTATGGGTGCATGTTATTTAAGTGAATGAAAATATGGAATAAACATTGTTCTTCACCTTTAATATATACACCCTTATTTTTATAAACATGTTGACAAATTTAGTTTTTGCATGTATTATTATATAAAACATATAGGTTTAGTTGGGATTAAAAAATGATATATAAAAATGTTAGGAGCGTGAATAATATGAATCGAAAATTAAACTTTGACACATTACAGGTACATGCAGGTCAGGAACCTGATCCTACAACAGGATCAAGAGCAGTTCCTATTTATCAAACTACTTCATATGTATTTGAAGATGCACAGCATGCAGAGAATCTTTTTGCATTAAAGGAACCTGGTAATATATATACTAGAATAATGAATCCTACCAATGATGTTTTAGAAAAAAGAATAGCGGCATTGGAAGGTGGAGCGGGTGCTTTAGCAGTTGCCTCAGGATCGGCCGCCATAACCTATGCTGTGTTAAACATTGCAGAGAGTGGAGACGAAATTGTATCTGCTAGCACTCTTTATGGTGGAACATATAATTTATTTTCAGTTACATTACCAAAATACGGAGTAAAAACTACTTTTGTTGATCCAGATGAACCTGAAAACTTTAGAAAAGCAATTAATCAAAAAACAAAAGCAATATTTATAGAGTCTATTGGAAATCCAGGAGCAAATCTTATTGATATTGAGAAAGTAGCAAAAATTGCCCATGAAAATGGATTACCTCTAATTGTTGACAATACTTTTGGAACACCGTATCTAATAAAGCCATTTGATTTTGGAGCAGACATAGTTGTACATTCTGCAACAAAGTTTATAGGTGGACATGGCACATCAATAGGAGGTCTCATTGTTGATTCGGGTAAATTTGACTGGAAGGCAAGTGGCAAATTTCCAGGACTCACAGAGCCAGATCCAAGTTATCATGGAGTAAAATATTTTGAGGCATTAGGACCTTTGGCATATATCACCAAGGCGAGAGTTCAACTTTTAAGAGATACTGGTGCAGCAATTAGTCCTTTTAACTCTTTTCTTCTACTTCA
Organism: Herbivorax alkaliphila; assembly: GCF_030848475.1. Classification (GTDB taxonomy): domain Bacteria; phylum Bacillota; class Clostridia; order Acetivibrionales; family Acetivibrionaceae; genus Herbivorax. The sequence goes on along the minus strand of NZ_JAVDDS010000001.1, from coordinate 60,467 downwards.
AGGTCTTGAAACACTATCATTGAGAGTTGAAAAACATGTCTTGAATACTAAGAAAATTATTGAGTTTCTAAAAAGTCATCCTAATGTATCCTGGGTTAATTATCCAGGAATTAAAGAAAGTAAATATTATGAACTTTCACAAAAATATTTTCCAAAAGGGGCAGGTTCCATATTTACTTTTGGAATTAAAGGTGGAATAGAATCTGCTAAAAAATTCATTGACAGTCTTCAGGTTTTTTCGCTTTTGGCAAATGTGGCAGATGCAAAATCTCTTATAATTCATCCTGCAACTACAACTCATGGACAGTTGTCAGAGCAAGAACAGAAAGATGCAGGAGTCACTCCTGAGCAGATAAGGATTTCTATTGGTATAGAAGATGCAGAAGATCTTATTTACGATCTTGATCAGGCATTAAAAAAAGCAGTTAAATAATTAATTATATTTAAATAAAAGTGAGTGGGGCTAAATGCCCCATACTTTTATTTAATACACCCACTTCCTAAGGCAACACATCATTTATTAGATACCTCCAAGCTCTAATTTTAACTTGCTATCTATTTAAAAAATCAGTATAATAAAGTTAAATTAATATGTTACTTGAGCCATTATCTAATTATATTTATTTAAATTAAAGATTCAAATCACTAATAAAGTCAAAGAATAAAAGGAGTAAAAATGATTAATCAACTTAAAAGCAAGCGGCATATTTTAATGGATATTGGTTTATTTCTATTCTTATTAATATTTATAATAATACTTGGACAAAGTTTTATAAGTATTATAAGACCTTTTATTTATGCTTTAGTTGTTGCATATATTTTAAATCCAGTTGTTAATTCTATCGAAAAGAGAAAAGTAAAAAGAGTTTTTGCCATATTGATTGTTTTTTTCTCAATCTTTATCATAGTGTCATCTGCATTTGCAATAATTATACCTAGGTTTTCCAGAGATATTTCTGAGTTTGTCAGCGAAGAAATCCCGAAGATTCTAAATTTTGTCAATAGAATTATAGATGATTTTAGAGCTGGAGAGTTGTGGATTTTGCCTGAAGTAGTCTACGATTACATAAATATAGATAGTGAATTAGAGAGAATTACTGAAGTTATAGGAGATTCCTTTAGTGAGCTTTCAACTGCAATAGTGGAAAGCACAGGTACACTTTTAGACATAGTGCTAACACCTATTATTTCATTTTATTATCTTAAAGATAAAGATACTCTTATAAAATCATTTATGAGGTTGATAAATAATAAAGCAAAGGAAAAATTAGTTGTTATAGCAGGTGAGATAAATGTTGTATTAGGTGGATTTATAAGAGGACAACTTATAGTAGCAGCATTTGTGGGTATACTCACAGGAGTGGGGTGCAAAATAATAGGTGTTCCTAATTCTCTTACAATTGGACTTGTGGCAGGAGTTACCAATATCATTCCTTATTTTGGTCCATGGATAGGAGGAATATTACCGGTAGTTCTTGCTATGATGGACAACCCAATAACAGCTTTGTGGGTTATTATATTGATAGTTGTTGTACAGCAGGTAGAGTCTAGTTTTATTTCTCCTCAAGTTATGTCTCGCAGTGTAGGCCTTCATCCTTTAGCTGTTATGTTCTCGGTTTTATTGTTTGGAAATGCTTTTGGAATTATCGGAATGATAATTGGGGTTCCTTTGACTGCAACAGCAATTGTAGTTTTTAAGCACGTTATGGACTTTAGAAAATCACTTAGAGAAAAATTTGCAAAAAAATAAATATAATATATAATTATCAGAAAGCTTAAATTTTTATAATTTTTAAAAGTGGTAAAAAGATGAATATTGAAGGGTGTGTTTTATATGCTTGTAATTTTATCAGGAAGTTCTGGAGTTGGAAAAAATACAGTTATTAATGAGGTTTTAAAACAAAGTAATAATATTGAACTGATGCCTACCATTACAACAAGGGAGATGAGAAGTGGTGAAGAACCTGGAAAACCGTATGTTTTTGTGACAAAAGAAGAATTTGAACAAATGATAAAAGAGGGAGAACTTATAGAGTATCAAATTGTACATGGATTTTATTATGGTACTCCTAAAAGAATAGTTGAAGAAAAACTTAAAGATAAGAAAATTCTTATAAAAGATATTGATGTAGATGGAACTCAGGTTTTGGCCAAAAATCTTAAAAATGTGGTGACTATTTTTATAAAGCCTGCTTCTAAAGAACAGCTTATTGAAAGACTTAAATCTAGGGGTGAAACAAGAATTGATGCACGACTTGCAAGATATGACTATGAGGAAGAGATGTCAAAAAAATATCAATACATAGTAGTAAATGATAAATTAGAAGATGCTATTGAAAAAATTACAGAAATAATTAATAGGGAATATCAAAAGAGATAATTCTTTAATATTTGGCAGTAAGTGATAAGCTAGAGGCATACAAACCCAAAAGTGTAAAAACATATCAGCGTTTGACAAAGGGATTTTAGAGTGCTATAATTTTAACAATAGCATAAACCGATGATTAAGAATAGTAGGAATAATTTTTTGTACAAAGAGAGCTGCTGTTTGCTGAAAGGCAGTTACAAGGGTTATTTTGAATGGACTTGAGAGGGAAGCCCCTAAATTGTAATCAAGAGTAGGTGCTTACGGAAAACCCTATCCGTTATCAGGGGGATGTATATGATTGTATACAAGTTGAGTGGGCGTTTATCGTCAAATTGGGTGGTACCGCAGAAGTTAATGGCTTTTGTCCCTTATGGGATAAAGGCTTTTTTTGAGTTCTTTGCAAAAAAAGTGAAAACAAAAGAGGTTAAATTTTTTATGAGTTGCTTTTAGATTTAAAGTTTTAAAAACAGAAAATGCAGTCTTTTAATGATTGATAAAAGGAGGATGTTTTATGCCAGAGGGAAGATTTGGAATTCATGGTGGACAGTATATACCAGAGACACTTATGAATGCAGTTAGTGAACTTGAAAAATCATATAACCATTTTAAAAATGACAAGACTTTTAATACAGAGTTAAAAGAATTGTTAAAAAACTATGCAGGTAGACCGTCACTTATTTACCATGCAGAGAAAATGAGTGAAGATTTAGGTGGAGCAAAAATTTATTTAAAAAGAGAGGATCTTAATCATACAGGCTCACATAAAATAAACAATGTGTTAGGACAAGTTTTGCTTGCAAAGCATATGGGTAAAACCCGTGTGATTGCGGAGACAGGAGCAGGGCAGCATGGTGTGGCAACTGCTACTGCAGCAGCTCTTTTAGGACTAAAATGTGAAATTTTTATGGGAAAGGAAGATACAGAGAGGCAGGCACTTAATGTTTTCAGGATGGAACTTTTAGGTGCAAAAGTACACACAGTTACAAGTGGAACTCAAACTTTAAAAGATGCAGTTAATGAAACAATGCGTGAGTGGACAAATAGAGTTGATGATACTCACTATGTGCTTGGTTCTGTAATGGGTCCTCATCCTTTTCCTACAATTGTAAGGGACATGCAGAGCATTATAGGAAGAGAAGTTAAATCACAAATGATAGAAAAAGAAGGTCGTCTGCCGGATGTTTTAATGGCGTGTATCGGAGGAGGCAGTAACGCAATGGGGTTATTTTATGATTTTATTAAGGATACAGAGGTAAGGCTTATTGGATGTGAGGCAGCAGGGCATGGTATAGATACAGATAAGCATGCAGCAACTATGACAGTAGGAACTCCTGGTATATTTCATGGAATGAAGTCATATTTTTGCCAAGATGAATATGGTCAGATTGCACCTGTGTACTCAATATCAGCAGGACTTGATTATCCTGGAATAGGTCCGGAACATGCAAATTTAAAAGACATGAAGAGAGCAGAATATGTGTCTGTTACAGATGCAGAAGCTGTTGAAGCCTTTGAATACCTTTCTAGAATGGAAGGCATTATTCCTGCAATTGAAAGCTCTCATGCAGTGGCATATGCCAAAAAACTTGCGCCTAAAATGAAGAAAGATCAAATAATTGTAATTTGTCTTTCTGGAAGAGGAGATAAAGATGTTGCTGCAATAGCTCGTTATAAGGGGGAAGAAGTATATGAGTAAATTAAAACATGCATTTGAAAACAAGAAAGCTTTTATACCATTTATTACAGCAGGAGATCCTACCCTTAAAGTCACTGAAGAATTGGTAATAAAAATGGCTGATGCAGGTGCTGACTTGATTGAACTTGGTATACCATTTTCTGATCCAGTTGCAGAAGGGCCTGTAATCCAGGAAGCGGATTATCGTGCACTGGAAGGTGGAACAACGACAGATAAAATTTTTGATATGATCTCAGATGTCAGAAAATCCTGTGATGTTCCGTTAGCTTTTATGACATATGCAAATCCTGTATTTACTTATGGGACTGATAAGTTTATGAAAAAGTGCAAGGAAGTAGATGTATCGGCAGTTATTATCCCTGATATTCCTTTTGAAGAAAAAAAAGAAATCATCCCCTTTTCATCAAAATATGGAGTTGATTTTATTTCAATGATTGCACCAACCTCACAAAGTCGTATACGTACCATTTCACGTGAAGCACAGGGATTTTTGTATTGTGTTTCCTCTATGGGAGTAACTGGAGTTCGTCAGGATATCGGAAGTGAAGTAGGAGAAATGATTAAGGCGGCAAAGCAGGTAAATGACATTCCATGTGCAATTGGCTTTGGTATTTCTGATCCAGAGCAAGCAGCAAAAATGAGTAAAATTTCTGATGGGGTAATTGTGGGAAGTGCAATTGTTAAAATTATAGGCAAGTACGGTGAAAACTGTGTACCCTATGTGTTAGATTATGTACGCACTATGAAGGAAGCAATTGTTTGATTTTGTGTAAATTCATCCCAAAGATTTTGTTATTGTTAAATGGCATATTTTAAGAATTACTAAAAGTGAAGGTTCACTTACAAAAATATATTTAAAAAGCATCTCTAATCATTATACTTAGAGGTGCTTTTTTAAAAATAAAAAAATTTTAAAAATTTATTATTTAGCAGGATATTCTACTGATATTGTAGAATATATAAGATAAGTAATGTTTACTAAGACTACGTGGAAATGTTAGACATGTTATTAGATATAAAGACTTGTGTTATCTCGTAGATATTCATTTCAAAATGGATGCTTTTGTTTGCAAATCATTATACATAAATATCGCATTTAAATTTTATACAGACTTTTGTCAATCTAATTTAAGAAAATAAATTACCTAAACAGATTATAAAGCTAAAAATAAATAAGAGTTATACTATAAAAAATTGTCGGAGGTATTTTTATGAAAAACAATATAAAAGGAATAAAAAAATACTTGAATCCATTAAACATAGCATATAGTTTCGTAATCGTTATTGCAATATTTTTCGGTCTTTTTATTTATAGAATGTCTGAGGCACCTATGGCTTTCGTAAGTGGTGCAGGTGTCTGTATTATAATTGCTTTAATTATAAATAAAGCTACAAATTTAACGCTAAAAAAAGCAATTAACAATATGAATAAGCAACTGGAAAAATATAATCAGGGTGATTATTCACAATCATTAGAAAAAATCAATGTTGATTATATTGATAAAATAATATCCTGCATGAATAATTTAGTTGAAGATACAAGAAGTCTTATTGGAGATTTTTTTTCACTGTCATCTTCAATTGTTGAGTCAACTAAAGGTGTAGCTGTAGTTTCGGAAAAAACATTAAAATCAATTGATAAAATGTCAAAAACTGCTGAAGATATAGCAGCAGGAGCATCTTCCCAAGCAGAAGAAGCACATCAAAGTGTAAAAGTGGTAGATAGGCTATCAGATCAAATAAACTTTTTATCTGATAGCTATGAGGATGTAACTAAAGAGACAAACAGTATTAACCAATTAAACTCTGTAGGTCTGCAATCAGTGAGTGTTTTACATGAAAAGTCAGAGGTCACTTATGATTCCTATGAAAAGATATTTTCAGTAGTTGAAAAGTTTGCTAATAAAACAAAAGATATTGGTTTGTTTGTAGAATCAATAGAAACAATTTCGGAACAAACAAATCTTCTTGCATTAAATGCAGCTATAGAAGCTGCAAGAGCTGGAGAAGCAGGTAAAGGTTTTGCTGTTGTTGCTGAAGAAGTAAGAAAACTTGCAGATCAAAGCAGAAAATCTACAGAGGAAATAAATATTCTTATGTCAAATATTGAGCAGGAGTCTAAAATGGCAATTGATTCAATGGAAACGTTTAAGCAGGTTTCCATTGATCAGAATTCTGCAGTGGGTAAAACAGATAGGGCTTTTAATGATATCGCCAATGCAATTAATTCTTTAGTACAAAAAAATAATGAAATTAATCAGTCAGTATCTAAAATGTTAGATGTTAAAAATGAAGCAATTTCATCAAGTGAGAACATTTCGTTGGTATCACAGAAAACAGCTTCTTCCACTCAAGAAGTTGCTGCCATTACTGAAAGTGAATTAAAGTATGTAAAAGAAATGAAAGAGAATTCTTTAAAGTTAGAACAGATGGTAATAGATTTAGATAACAAGCTTAAAAAATATAAAATTAAGTGAGTGAATAAAAGTACAGTATATATTAAATGTGAAGAACAAGATTCTAGAAACACCCTATACTACCCTTAAAATTTATATCATAACTTTCAGGTGGATTGAAATCTCCACCTGAATTTAACTAAACCAATTCATATACACTCCCTCCATAGATACCTATCTTTTTTAAGATATAGAAATATGAGAGTAGTCTAACTTTTTTCTGAATAACACTTGTGTTATGCAATAACAGTATGTACAATATAAATATAAAAGTTTTAAAAAAAGCCTTGTACTATTTCTAATGGATTGAATGCAGTCCTTGATAGTAAAGTCTTAGAAAAACAAATTAATGTATATAGGGGTATTTTTATGAGGACAAAAGTATTTGTTGTTTTTTTTATGTTTGTTTTTTTTATGTCAAATTTAGTTGTTACAAGTTCAGGTGGAGATAGAGATGAAAATATAGAAATAATTACACCTGTTTCTGTTATGGAAAGAGCTCCTTATTATGAAGGGCAAAAACTTACAGTTGTTTTTTCTATAAAAAACAAAGAAGAAGAACCAATTTATATTGATTCTATAATGGCAGCAGTTGTTAATGGAGAAGAACAATACTCGAATTCTCAATGGTTTAGAACTGTTGCGATTAATCCAGATAGTTCATATCATTTTAAGGGAGATATTACCTTTGATGAATCAGGTAAGTATAGTGTTTTTATCTGTTATAAAAGGCAAGATGGCAAGTGGATTAAATTTGATGAACAATCTTCAACTTTTGAAATAGAGATAAATAGTAAAAGTGACTCTGAGAATATGAAACCTAAAGCTTTACCAAATGCCTATAAAGGTAGCCAATACGGACCTATAAATATATTTTCAAATGACAACAATGAAAAAATCAATTTAGATGGTAAAGTTCTTCCAGAAGGCTTGGATTTTTCTAAGGATGGATACATTTCAGGTATTCCGACTAAAGCAGGAGAATTTATATTTGAGATAACTGAATTAAAAAAAACATATAAAATTAAAGTAGAGGAAAATACCGATTCCTTATTCGAGGAAGTTGTGATAAAAAAGGATGAGGTTCTTTTTCCAACTGCACAGGCAATAGAGTTTTCAGATATAAAAAATCATTGGGCTAAAGACATAATTATGCGTATGTATTCATTGGGAATTATAAAAGGTTTTCCTGATGGGATGTTTTATCCTGATGAGCCTGTAACAAGAGCAGAGCTTTCAGCAATGGTGTTTAATGCATTGAACTTTTCACTAGATGAAGATTTTACAAGTGATTTTATAGATATTGAAAAACATTGGGCAAATGATTTTATATCTCAAATAAGCAATCATTTTATATTTATAGAAGATGAAGTTTTTAATCCAGATATACCTGCAAATAGAGAAGAAACGGTGGCAGTTATTGCAAGTGCAGCAGGACTAAATCATTCATATGTTAATCCTGCAATCGTGGATTGTGTTTTTGAAGATTCTGCATCAATTTCTCATTCATTAAAAGAATTAATAGCCCAGTGTTATTTAAATGGTATTGTTAGAGGATATGAAGATGGTAGTTTTAATCCCAGTTCAAATGTAACAAGAGCAGAGGTGTGTACCATTATTGAAAACATTTTAGCAAATGGTGTGTCAAGTGACATTCTTTCTTCAAGACCTTTTGATAATCAAGATTATTTAATAGAGGCCAATTCATTTGATAGTTTTTTAGCTCAAAACTACTCAGACTCAGATGAAGATTATTTAATGCCGGCTACAAGAGGTGGTTCTTCTTCTAGATTTGATGAGAGAAAATTGAGGGAAATGAGACTTGAATACATTTTTGGGAAAAATGATGATGGCACGTATAACACTTATAGCACTAAAGAAGAAGCTGATGCACATATGGTAAAAATTGATATTAAAGTATGGGATTTTGATTCTAGTACTGGAGAAAAAATCACAAAAACTTTAGATCTTACAGTTAATGAGAAAATTGCAGATGAGACTTTAGAGATATTTAATTTAATATATGAACACGAAGAAAGGTTCCCTATTAATTCAGTAGTTGGATATGATTGGAGACCACCTTATGGTTCAAATAACAGAATTTCTGAACACAATTATGGAACTGCTATAGACATAAATTGGGCAGACAATCCCCATGTATTAAATGGAGTAGCGGTTACTCAAGGTAGATGGGAACCAGGAGTAAATCCTTACTCTATACCACCAGATGGTTCTGTAGTGCAAATATTTAAAGCTTACCAATGGGCGTGGGGTGGTGACGCATGGGGAAGCCACAATAGAGATTATATGCACTTTAGCTTTTTAGGAAATTAAAGGTTTTTGATGTTCTTCTAAGATTGTGGATGTTTGATAAAGTTAAACCAGTTTACTTAAAAGATAAAAATGAAAATTTTAACCTCAGATTTTATAAAAGAGGGCTTTTATTATAAAAAGCCCTCTTTAACAATAGAAAGTTGTCTATAGATAAAAAATGTGATTGCCTATCCTTGTAAGATATTGCCTATTTTGTACAATCCACGTTCCAGCCGATTTATCCGGATTAAAAAAGTACATTGAGTTTCCAACAGGCCTTGCTCCATTTAATGAGTCTTTTGCAGCTTGTACACTGGACTGGGAAGGCATATTATAAATTGTACCTTCAGCAACAGGACTGAACTGAGGAATGTGCTTGTAGTATTCAAAAATAACACCATAAATTGTATCTGGAAACCGAGGTGAATTAACTCTATTTAACACAACGTTTCCAACAGCTACCTGTCCTTGGTAAGGTTCACCTTGAGCTTCTGAATTTATAATTCTAGAAAGCCAGTATACGTCGTCTGAATTATATGATTGTGAAGAAAATTCAGTGCTGTTTTCTGAATATAACAAAGACTTTGTTTGAGTTCCAGCAATGCCATCCACTGTAAGTCTATTATCTGATTGAAAGTTAATAACTGCTCTTTCAGTTATTTTTCCAAATATGCCGTCTATGGAACTTTGATAGTATCCTCTGTTTTGCAGAGTTTGTTGAAGCCTTGTAACTTTACTTCCTCTACTTCCAAATCTTAAATTAGAATAATTGTTATTTGGTTGACTGGAGTAAAGTAGAGATTTTGTTTGAGTTCCAGCAATGCCATCAACGGTAATTTTATTATCTAATTGAAAGTTAATGACTGCTCTTTCGGTTATACTTCCAAATATACCGTCTACGGAACTTTGATAGTAGCCTCTGTTTTGTAGAGTTTGTTGAAGCCTTACAACATCATTGCCTCTACTTCCCAATCTAAGATTTGAATATGATGAATTTCCATAGGATGATATTGGTTGTAGAGAGCATACAACTATAATTAACAATAACAAAATTGTTTTTTTAGCTTGCATCTGTATCCTCCTTTCTGTACTAAACTTTTTAGGGGTTTGCAGTGTTGCAATAATGGTATTATACAAAAGTGAACTAATTATGTAAACCTATTCTGAACACATACCACAAATTACTAAAATCAAGACAAATAATATAAAACTATAAAGTGCAGTGCCATTATTAGGTAGGATGCTTTTATTGACATAGTCCAAAGGTTATTATAAAATCGATAATGTAGTAAAATTAAAAAGTTATATAATTAATTCACAGAGATTCTAAAGGAGATAATGAATTTTACCCTTAAGTGAATTAGAATTGAAAATTATTAAAGGTGGTATTGTTAAATGAGATGGATGAAGCAGACTATAGCGATTCTTTTGCTTTTTTGTGTGTTTACAGTGGTGCAACAGGAAGTTCAGGCAGGACTTTCAAGGCAGACATTTATAACTGTTAAGGTAAACGATAATTTTGTTAAAATGGATGTTCAGCCGTATATAACTGATGGCAGGACACATGTTTCGATACGTTTTATAGCAGAGACATTAGGGGCTGATGTAATCTGGGAACCTGAAAAAGAAAAAGCAGTTATACTTTATGAGGACACTGAAATTGAAATGTATGTTGATGATAATATACTTTTAGTAAATGATATAAAACAAACAATGGATACAAGTATTGAAATTGTTGATGGTCGCATTATGGTGCCTGTTAGGTTTATTGCTGAAAACTTAGATTGTGGTGTAAAATGGGATGAATCAACATATTCTGTAGTAATTGAGAAAGAAGATATTGAGATTTCAAAAGACTACATATATGAAAGGGAGTACACTGACGAAGACTTAATGTGGCTTGCTAGAATAACAAATGTGGAAGGTGGAGGTTTATCTCTAGATGCAAGGGTAGCAATTGCAAATGTGGTACTAAACAGAAAAGAAAGCCCACGGTTTCCTGATAACATTTATGATGTTATTTTTGATAAGGCATATAATGTTCAATTTCCCCCTGCACACAGGGATGGATTTAAAGAGCTAGAGCCTACGAGAGCCTGTATTATAAGTTCTAAAATGGCGTTAGAAGGAGTTAATAATATAGATAATGCTTTGTTTTTTAACAATGTGCCATTTGCAACTAACAGTGTAACTTTACATGAAATAATAGATGGTATGTATTTTTATTTCTAATAAAATATAAATTCAATTTAAGTTGCCAAACCTATTTCAAATTAGCACTAAATTGTTTATAATGGATTTAGGGAATTATTATATCAAGAAAAGTAAAGGAAATTATTAAAAGCTTACATGTTTAAGTTTTTAGTAAGTAATGGGGGTTTTTTTATGAAGTGTAGAAAGTTTATAAGTTTTATTTTATTAAGTTTTATTATTTTTAGTTTATCTTCATGTTTTGTTTCAGATGGTAATGAAGTTAACGATGAAAATGGACATGCTGTTGAAGATTACGACAGCTTTGTAGCAGAGGTTGAAGGTGAAAAGATAACAGAATCAGAATTAAGATTTATCCTTGGTCATATGAAAGATATATCAGAAGAAAGTTCTAATTTAAGTGGGGCAGATGATGAGCAAATAAAAATGTTTTGGGAAGAAGAAATTGATGGCGAAAAGAGAAAAGATATAGTAAAGAGGGCTTCTCTTGATGATTTGATAGAAGTAAAATTATTGGTTAGCAGAGCAAAAGAAGAGAATGTTCAGCTAGATGAATTAGACAATATAGAAATAGATGAGCTTATGTGGCAATATATTCAAACAAATGGAGGAGAGGAACTTGCAGAAATAAAACTACAAAAAGACTTTGGTATGAATTTAGATGAGTACGAGAAGATAAATGAAGAGCTTATACTTTCGGCAAAATATAAAGATGAGGCAGCTAAAAATATTGAAATTGACGAGGAAGATATTAGAAAGTATTATGATGATAATATTGATAGAGTTGAAATGGTGAGTATTAAGTATATTTTGTTTCTTACAGAGACTCATGAGTATGATGACCCTATGACGGAAGAAGAAATAGAAGAGAAAAAAGAGTTAGCGAAAGAGGTCTTGAGCATGGCGGAGGCTGGTGAAGATTTTGATAGCTTGACAGAGGAATACACAGAAGACCCGGAATATCAATTATATGGAAATGAGTATACTTTTTCCAGAAACAGTGCAAGCGAGGATTTAAAAGAATGGAGTTTTAGTTCAGATGAGGGAGAACTCACTATGCTAGAAGTACCTGCGGGCTTTATGGTGTTAAAGCTTAATGAAAGACATGGTTTTGAATATGTTAAAGAAGGCATTAAACAGACTTTGCAAAAACAGGAATTTGAAAACAATTTAAAACAGTGGAAAAAACAAGATTTTGCAATCAATCAAGAAGTATTAGACTCAATTAGTATACTTGATTAGTAAGTCGATATAAACGTTAAAAAAGTTTAGTTGTGCAGCCTAGCAAGATGGATTTAAAAATGTTTTGTTAGGTTGCTTCTTTCATAAAGGTATTATATTTAAGAGCAAAGTATTTAATATGTTTAAGATTTAAGCAAAAAATATAAGAGAGTTCTAAAAAAAGAAGTTGTTGCAATAATTTAAAAAATAGCTTTTTAAGTAGTGCTTACAAGATACAAAATGATTGTTAGGAGGTACAGTTTATGGGAATAGGTAGTAATGAATTTTATGACAACAAAACATTAGATGAATTAACTGAGCTAGCAAAAAAAAGCGATAAAATCAATCCTGAACTATATGGTAAGTTTGATGTAAAACGAGGTTTGAGGGATATCAATGGTAAGGGTGTAATTGCAGGGTTAACTGAAATTGGAGAAGTACATTCATATATTATCGATGAAAATGAAGTGGTACCAGTTCCAGGCAGGTTGCTTTATAGGGGAATTGATATTGAAGATTTGGTAGAAGGCTTTATTAATGAGGGACGTTTTGGTTTTGAAGAGGTCTGCTATTTGTTGTTATTCGGTGAGCTACCTGACAGAAATCAACTTATATCTTTTGAGGAGTTTCTTGCAGAGTATAGAAGACTTCCTAAAAGCTTTGTTCGTGATATGATAATGAAGGCACCTAGTAAGGATATAATGAATGTACTTTCAAGAAGTGTACTGGCATTATATAGCTATGATAGTATGGCAGATGACACTTCTATTAAAAATGTGCTAAGGCAGTGCATTCAAATGATAGCATACTTTCCTTTATTGGCAGTGTACGGATATCAAGCCTATTCCCACTATCATGGAGATAAAAGTCTTTTTATTCATAGCCCTAGACCAGATATGAGTACTGCGGAAAATATTTTACATATGTTAAGACCTGATAGTAAATTTACAAGGTTAGAGGCATCTCTTTTAGACCTTGCTCTTGTACTTCATGCTGAACATGGAGGAGGAAATAATTCTACTTTTGTCACCCATGTTGTAACTTCATCAGGAACAGATACCTATTCTGCTATGGCAGCTTCTCTTGGCTCTCTTAAAGGTCCGAGACACGGAGGAGCTAATATAAAAGTTGTTCAAATGTTTGAAGACATTAAAGAAAATGTGAAGGACTGGAAAGATGATGAAGAAATTGCAAATTATCTTGATAAAATTCTAAAAAAGGAAGCTTTTGATGGTGCAGGTCTAATTTATGGAATAGGTCATGCTGTTTATTCTATATCTGATCCTAGAGCTGTTATATTCAAGGAATATGTTGGAAAGCTTGCAGAGGACAAGGGGTTAGAGGAGGAATTTCAACTTTACGCTAGAGTAGAAAAAATAGCTCCTGAAGCAATTGGGAAAATAAGAAAAATATATAAAGGTGTTAGTGCAAATGTAGACTTTTATTCTGGATTTGTGTATAGAATGTTGGATATTCCACCTGAATTATATACACCTATATTTGCTATATCAAGAGTGGTTGGTTGGAGTTCTCATAGGATTGAAGAAATATCAAATAGAGGAAAAATAATCAGGCCGGCATATAAAAGTATTGCTAAAAGAAGAAACTACACAAAAATAGATAAAAGATAACCTTAAATCAATATATCACTAAAATAATTCCATTGGGAGCTGTTTTTATACATTTCAGCGAAATTTTAATACAAAAAAATATAAAAATAGTATAATATAAAAGACGATGTGATAATTCCAGTAGATAATCAGGGATGTGAAATGACAATTTCACATCTTTGATTATAGGTTTTGTAGTGAAGTTAATGTTTTAAAAGTGAGAAGAATTTTAATAGATTCATCTGCATTCTAGTCCTAGCAGTTGTTTTAGTTTTTTGATTTTAAATCTACTTATTGGAATGTCAACTTCTAGTCCTTTTAATTTGGCAATGTAACTGTTAGTTCCTAGCCAAGGGGTTATTTTTATTATGTTATTCATGTTGACAAGATAGCATCTGTGGCATCGAAAAAAATTCAAGTCGTTTAAACGATTTTCCAAAGAGTCCAAGGTTTCTTTCACCTTGTACTTGTCATTATTTGTCATTGCAAGGGTGTTTCTGTTTTCAGATGTAAAACAAACAATGTCGCTTATATTAAAAACAAACATTTCATCATCTTTCCAAACAGCGATTTTTTCACTGCCTAAAGTGATTTTCTTTTCTATATTGCTTACTCTTTCCATTAGACTTGAAATACAGTTATAAATTACTGCACTGTTATCTTCCTGTTGTAAATTAAGAATATTTCCAGGAAATAGTGCATCCTTTTTTTTAATTGATGAAAATTCCGACAAAATATCATCAAGAACCTGAGAAGTTTCGGCATAAAAGTTGTCAACAACTGTATTTGTTTCAAAATCATTTTTTGGTAATTCAGTACTTACTTTTTTTATTGAGTCTATATTTTGATGTATAGTTATCAAAGCAGAGTTAATTTTCTCAGAAGCATTTTTTATATATGATTTAATAGATGATATTTCAGAATTATCGTCATTTTCATGTAAATAATTTTTTATCTTAGAAATTTTACTTTCATGTAAAATGCCTTCAATTGTGGAACATAAGTATTCTATATCCCAAGGTTTTTGAATAAACTTATTTATTACTCCATTATTGACAATAGTTTTTATAGCATTAAGAGTTGCCTGTCCTGTAAGAAGTATGCAGGAAGTAGAAGGGCAAAGAAATTTTATTTTTGTTAGCAACACATCACCTTTCATATGAGGCATAAGATAATCACATATTACTATAGGAATGTCCCTGCCTTCAGATATTAGTTCTTCTATTAGATCTAATGCTTCTTCACCACTTTCAGATATTTCAACTTGAAAAGAATCATTAAATTTAACTTCAAGTTGGCTTTTAAGACTATCAAGAACTATTTTTTCGTCATCTATACATACAACAACTGGAATCATCATAATACGGTCTCCATTTAAAAAAAATATTATTTATTATTTTAAGTTTTCTTAAACTCAATTTTATTTTTAATGTTTAGAGTTAGCTAAAGCTAAGCTAGCTCACTAAATATCATGTTTCTATTATTTTCAACATATTTCTAAGACTATCTATTTCTGATTCAATATTTGATATTCTTATATCATCGCATGAGTCGATTATATTTTTTAGTTTTAGCACCGTTGAATACATTTCTTTTAAAGTATTTAAATGAGATATAATTTCACCTGCTTCATTTGAGTTTAGAAATCTTTCTTTTAAGAGAGAGTTCTCCATATCCTGTATTTTTTGCTTTATTTGCATTTCTTCACTAGAAAGAAATAAAAAATCCTCTTGTTGTCTCTTTTTCATATAGTATAAGTCTATGCCTTCAGTAATAGCTTTTTTAAGGTCTTTTTTATCCCATGGTTTGTCAAAATATTTGTATAACTCAGCATTGTTTATTGCATTTGCTACGCCATCGATAACCGCTTGGCCGGTAAGCAATATTTTTAATGTATGGGGAGATTTCTGATGAATTTTATTAAGCAAAACATCCCCTTTCATTTCTGGCATTATATAGTCGCAAATAATTACAGGAATATCATATTCATCTGAAAGAAGTTCATCTACCAATTCGAGGGCTTCAAAGCTACTTTCTGCAATTTCTATGGCATATTTGTCGTCAATATAAGTTGATAATTCTGACTTCAAGCTGTTTAAGACAATTCTTTCATCGTCTATTAAGATAATAGCAACTTTGTTAAATGCATCACAATTCACTAAATCCCTCCAAAAGCATTAATTATAAATAACATCTACCGATATAATTATATAATATATTTGCAAATATTTAAACAAAAATAATCAAAATGATTGTCAAAAGTAGTTTGATTACAAAATATAGTGACTGAAATAGTTGAGCTTTGTAGTATGATATTTTTTATAGAAAGAATATTATTTAACTTAAAAAGAGGTATAAGATATGAAATTTTTTTATGACTTTTATGATGAGTTAAAAAAGGTATTTGAAAATTGTCAGGAAATTATATCAAATTATCCTGAAGGCTTAAGTGATACAGGGAAAAAATATCTTAGCCGATACAATGTATTTGAGGAGAATGCTTCAAAAAACTATATATGCTATTTGCTTTCCTTTTGGGTAAACCATGAATGTGGGGTCAAAAAAGATATATGTATAAAAATTACAGTAGCCAATACATTTATGATGTTGTTCGCATTTATACAAGATGATTTAATTGATAGAGAAATAGAACTCAAAGACATGCCCGAAATGATATCACTAGGAAATTTATTTTTTTTAGAATTCATGTCTATTTACAGAGAAATTTTTGAATCCCATAAGAAAATTTGGGATTATTATGACTTTTACATGAAGAGATGGAGTAAATCCATTACAGATGAACAAAAAAATATAAACAATGAAATTTCTCTACTAGAAGAGGAAATGGTATCTATAGTTTCATCAAAAGCAGAGTTGGTTAAAATTGCTGTAACAGGAATTTGTGTTTTATCCAAAAAGGAAAAACTATTAAATATTTATTCTAAAGCTGTTGATAAAATTTTATTTTCTCTTCAAATTGCAGATGATTATATTGATTGGGAAAAGGATCTTAAAAAAAGTAACACCAATATTTTGTTGAGAGAATTTATGAAAAAGGAAGGAATAAAGTATAGTATGGATATAAAGGCATCTGATGTCAAAGAAGAAATAATCTTTGGGACAATAGTAGATAAGCTGTGTACTGTATTGCGTGAAAATTCTTATAACTTAAATTTAATGATAGAAGATAAAAATATTTATATAAAAGAATATAATAACAGTATATTGGGGTTCATGGAAGATCAAAGACGAAAGTGTTTGGAAAAAAAGAGAAAAATAGAGATGGGAGGATTCTCTAATTGGGTTGATAAAAACATTTTTAATATTTGAAGTGAGTGTACCTAGGTAAGCAAAATAAGTAAAAAAAAGGAGGGTTCTAGATGAAAGCAGAGGAACTTAGAGAAAAGATAATAAAAAAAGCTACTTGTGACGAGGAATTTAAACAAAACTTATTAAAAGAACCTAATAAAACTATTGAAAAGGAATTTGGTATATCTACAGGTGATAATGAAATAAAGGTTCTTGAGGAAAAGCAAAATCTATTTTATATTGTACTACCCTATTCAGGTGAAGAAGTTGGAAGTAGAGATTATGAATGGTAGTTAGTAAAGTTTAAATTACAATTATCTATATACTACCATCAGTTATCTCGGAATTTATATTTTCCTGCATTGGAATAAAAACAGAAAAAGTTGTTTTACCAGGTTTACTGCTCACTTCAATTTTTCCATAATGATTTTTAATGATTTTACTTACAATGTCAAGTCCTAATCCAGTTCCTTCACCTAAAGGTTTGGTTGTGAAAAAAGGCTGAAATATTTTATCCCTTATGTCATCAGGAATTCCTGAACCTGAATCGGTAATTGATACAACTATATACTTGTTCTGTATATAGGTATCTATTGAGAGGGTTCCATTATAATTCATAGCCTGAAGGGCATTGTGAATTATATTTGTCCATACCTGTGTAAGTTCATCAACATTAGATTTTATTTTAGGAAGAGGGGTATAGTTTTTTACAACTTCTACACCTGACTTGATTTTATTATTATATATTGTAAGCACTGTCTCGATGCTTTCAATTATGTCTGTTTCTTCATTCTTATTTAAATTTCCCTGATGGGAATAGGATTTTAGTGCAAATACAACTTTAGTGGTTTTTTCTGCAGCTAAAGATAGGGTATATGAACTATTTTTAAGGCTTACTATTAAATAAACTATTTCAATTATTACATGAAGCTTAGGATTTTCCAAAATTTTAATATAGGGTTTATAATCTAATATACCTAAAGCAGTAAGTTGTTCTGCAAGTCTACGTGCATTTTTTATTTCCAGCTGATTTAATTCTTTTAATAGTGCTCTTTTTTGTTTTCTTTCATCTCTTGTGGAAATATAGTTGCTATTGTTTTTTGAATTTTTAAGAAGGCATAAAAACATTTGAATTTTTTCAGTTGTAATATCTTCGAGGAAATCAAAAAACAAGCTAAATATAGTTTGAGTATATTCTGTTATATTGTTGACTGAAGCCTGTATAGCAGCTAAAGGAGTATTTAATTCATGGGCAATTCCTGAAACAAGTTGACCTAATGCTGCCATTTTTTCTGATTTTATCAATTGATCTTGGGTATTTTTTAGCATTTCTAGGGTATCGTTTAGTTCTACATTTGAGGCATGTAATTCTTCATTAAGCAAAACCAGTTCTTCATTTGCTTCTTGAAGCTGGTGAGTTCTTTCAATAACTTTATCTTCTAAAGTTCTATTGAGTTCTGCAAGATTGTCCCTAGACTCTTTAACTTCATTCCACATTAAATCCAATTGGGTATTCTTTTGTTCAAGTTCTTTAGAATAGAGAATTGTTTTATTATGAAAAGAAGTAATTTTCCTTCCTAGAATTATTATATGTGAAAGTATAAATGCTAGAATGCCCCATTTAAAAACTGAAAATCTATAATTATTAGAATAAAATAAAAATACAAACATTTCAGTTATTAAAATGAGTGCAAATATACAAAAGCCTAACATAAATATCTTGGCATCAGTGTTCCCTTTATATGAATTATATGAGGCACTTATCAAGAGTATTGATATATTAATTAATGACCAGCCTCCAAGGATATAAACGTAGGCGTGATAGCCTAATGAAAAGTTATCTAAAGCATTATGTAATAGCATAATAAAGAATATAATCAGTGTTAACTTTAAACAGATATCTATTATTTTTCTATACCCTGATCCAAAAATTTGTTTAAAAAAATAGGTTATTGAAAACAATGATGCCAATATAAGAGAGCTAAACAATCCATTTAGAATCCAGTCGTACTCAGGAAATCTTGCAACAAAGCGAGAGAAATGTACGATGTAAATTAACCCCATGCAAATCAATACAGGACATAGAGAAATAACAATCTTTTTATTAGAACCAGCAATAAGAAATGCTGTAATAAGCAAAACTACGCCCAAAAATATTAAACAGAACCCCAATATTTCGCTGGAATGTCCTTTTCTTGTAAACAAAAGCGACAGGTGCTGGTAGTCTCCCATATAAACATTATGTATAGGGCCAAATCTGTGATAACGATTTAATGCTATGCGAATGTATAAATATTGTCCATAATCTTCAGAGATAAATGGTACAACAAATGAGTTTTTGTCACTTCTTAAATATGAGTCCCCAGTGTCAAGAATTAGTCGTTCATTTATGTACATTGAAATAGATTCACCATATATTTCTTCAAAATAAATAGCAGGTGATATCCAATCCGCATCTGGTATTTTTATTCTAAGCCAAGCTACATCACAATCGTCAGGTCTTTCTATATAAGTTGATATCTCCACATCAGTCCACTCGAAATTGTCATCCTGTATCAAAAGAGGCAAATCATTACTTCCTGTAAGAGAATCCCCTATATGATATTGCCAATTTTCATTCAAAAGAATAAATTCATCTTCATTATACGAACTAGAATAAACAGGAGTAGAAGCAAAAAAAATCAGGAACAAAAACAGCACAATTAAAACTTTTTTTATAAAAGTTAAATTTTCTATAAATCTGTACATTGATAAAAAAATAACTTTAAAAAGTTTTTTTATACAAAAGCAGTCTGTGATATTTGACATAAAATAATGTTTCATTATTTATCTCTCCTGTTTTATTTCAGATATAATAATAGCAATAATAAAATAAATAACTATGTAAAATCTTCTACTTAAAAATGGAGGTTAGTATTGCCTTATTCCTAAATACAAAATGTTTTAATAATTAAATTATATATATACATGCTCTACATGTCAAAGTGTTTGTCGAAAGGGGGTATATAATAAAGGTGAAGAACAATTAAATATTATGCAACCTAAATAGAAAGTATATTGTGAAAAAATTTCATAAAAATAAAGGATTTTAAAATTACTTGTAGAATTAATATAATTAACAGAAAAATAAAACTTATGTTTTTCTTAAATTTTTCCATAAGGAGCAGAAACTTATCTCTTTTTAGAATTTTTTCCTATAATCTATAGGGAAATTTCTCATGATATGTATTAAAACTAATTGTGTACGAGTAACTATGTGTATTAGATATTTGCCTAATGCCCTTAAATGACTCTTGGGCAAAAAACAATCTATGCAGTAATTCAATTAAGAAAGGAGTATGGTAACTATGAAGTGGTTTTACAATCTAAAAATTTCAATGAAGCTTTTGACAGGATTTATTTTTGTGGCTTTGATTGCAGGTGTTGTAGGTGTTGTAGGTATAGTCAATATAAGAAATATTAATCAAAGCTATACAGATTTGTATCTTGAGTACGGAATAGCTTTAGGCGACATTCAAAACGTTGCAGTTTCAAATCAGATAATACGTGGTGCATACAGAGATGCTGTTATGCAGGAGGATACTAGCAATATAGAGCAGTATGTAAATCTTATTAATGAACATGACAATATAATAGGAGAAAATTTGGCTGAGTTTGAAGAATATATTAACGATGCTGAAGTCCAGAGAGATTTTGATGAGCTAGTCTCAAATATGGAAAGGTTCAATCCAATACGGGACAATATAGTGAACTTGGCATTAGAAGGAGAAAATGAGCAGGCAATTGAGCTTATGGAAGGTGAAGCGGTTGCACTGGCAGAAGGGGTTCAGGAGAGAATTGATGGACTTGTAAATATGAAAACTGAAGAGGGTGAAATTATATCAGCGGAATTAACGAGCACAACAAATGATACTATTACAGCTATGATAATGATTATTGCAGGAGCTATGATTTTTGCTATAATACTTGGAATATTTATATCTAATATCATTAGCAAGCCAGTTAAAAAAATGGTTAAAGCTGCTGATAAGCTGGCAGTAGGAGATGTGGAGGTTGAAATTGATTCTAATACAAAAGATGAAATAGGCAGTTTGATGAAGTCTTTTGGTAATATGATTGAAAATATAAGAGAGCAGGCTTTTACAGTTGAAAGGATGGCAGATGGTGACTTGACTGTTGAGCTTAAAGTTAAATCAGATAAAGATATTTTAGGAAAAAATATTAATGAGATGCTTAGAGCCAACAATGAAATTCTTTCTAACATAAGTTCGGCATCGGATCAAGTGGCTGCAGGTTCAAATCAGGTATCATCTTCTAGTCAGCTGTTGTCTCAAGGGGCAACAGAACAGGCAAGCTCAATAGAAGAGGTAACGACGTCTATTGATCAGGTGGCTACACAGACAAAGCAAAATGCTGCTAATGCAAACAGGGCAAATGATTTAGCGTTGGCTGCAAAAGAGGATGCCATTGAAGGAAATGGTCAGATGGATGGAATGCTTAATGCTATGTCTGACATTAATGAGTCATCCTCTAACATTTCAAAAATAATTAAAGTAATAGATGAAATAGCTTTTCAGACTAATATTCTTGCCCTCAATGCAGCAGTTGAAGCTGCCAGAGCAGGTCAGCATGGAAAAGGTTTTGCTGTAGTGGCAGAAGAAGTTAGAAATCTTGCAGCAAGGAGTGCAAATGCAGCTAAGGAGACAACAGAGATGATTGAAGGCTGTATATCAAAAGTTGGAACAGGAACGAAAATTGCAAATGATACATCAGAAGCATTGAAAAAAATAGTAGAAGGAGTTACAAAGGCTGTTGATCTTGTAGGAGAAATTACACAAGCGTCAAATGAACAGGCTACAGGAATATCTCAAGTAAATCAGGCTGTTTCAGAAGTATCCCAAGTTGTGCAAACAAATTCTGCTACTGCTGAAGAAAGTGCTTCTGCAAGTGAAGAATTATCAAGTCAGGCTGAGTTGTTAAAAGAGTCTGTTAGAAAATTCAAGCTGAAAGAAACATCTAATTTTAGCAATGGGAATCCAATAAATTCTGATATGATTAATATGCTTGAAGATATGATTGAAAAGAAAACTTCTTTTAAAAATGAACAAAAGGGAACAAACTATGAAAAGAAAAATTTAGAAGATAGTTCCCATATACCAGCTACGTCAGAAATATCTTTAGATGAAAAAGAATATGGTAAATATTAATTTTAAATCTTGTTTAGCTAGAGCTAAATGACTTTACTTTAGCCAGCCTATCATATAATTGATATGTTGGCTTTTTTTATAGAACAAAAGGTGTGGATGTCATTTATCTTAATGAAAATATAAAATATTATTATTTACATTTATTATGTACACATAGAACAAATTGGCTTATTGCTTTTTTCTTATTTTTTTGATAAAGTTTAAATGTAAACAATTCTTTTACAGGGCTTGTATTAGGTGTTTCTGGTATTTTTTACAATGTTTGCATTTGTGTATATTTTTTATTAAAAACTAATTGGGAGGTCGTTTTCTATGAAAAAATCGTTTATTAAAAGTATTTGGTTATTAACTTTAATTAGTACTTTAGTTGTAGTTTTAGTTGGATGTGGTATAAATGCTCTTGAAGAGGAAGGAGATAAGCCGGTAAATACTCCAGTTCCAGAAACTCAAAATGAAATTGATGAGTCTTTAAATGATACTGAAGATTTTGAGGAAGAGGAAGAAGAGGAAGATGAAGGAGATGGCACTCCCTTTAATAATGCAGATAAAAAAAGAGTTAAGGCAAGAGGACTATACTTGACTTCATCTACAGCAGGAGTGAGGCTGCAACGCTATATTGATCTTGCAAATACTACCGAAATAAATGCCTATGTTATAGACATAAAAAATGAAAAGGGTATAGTAGGATATAACTCAGATGTTCCATTGGCAAATGAAATGGGAGCAGTTGCATCAAGATATGATATTGATAAAGTTACAAGCGAATTAGAGGAAAATGATATATATTCAATAGGAAGAATAGTGGTTTTTAAAGACCCAATTCTTGCAGAAAATAAACCTGAGTATGCTATAAAAAATAACGATGGTGGACTATACGTTTTTAATGGTGTAAATTGGGTGGATCCTTACAACGAAGAATCCTGGCAGTATGCAATAGATCTTGCAAGAGAAGCACTAGATAGAGGTTTTAATGAAATTCAGTTTGATTATATAAGGTTTCCAGATGGAAGAAGAAGTGATATGGTATTTGAAAGCCAGGATGACAGGGAAGCATATCAAGTTGTAAATGACTTTTTGTCCTATGCAAGGCAGGAATTACATGGGGAAATAATATCTGGCGATATATTTGCAATTGTTTGCGAGAGTCCTGGTGACAGAGAGGGAATAGGTCAATACTTTGAGCATGTTGGAAAGGAATTAGACTATATATCCCCTATGATATATCCTTCTCACTATGCGTTGGGACAGTCAATTAACGGTGTAGTGTTTCCAAAACCGGATTTAGATCCATATGGAGTAGTTTTAAATACGCTTTTAAAAGCTCAATCAAGGTATGAAGATGTGGAAGGGCATACACCTGTTATAAGACCATTTTTGCAAGATTTCACGGGTTCTTGGATAGGTCAGGGCAATTATCAAAGCTATGGAGTTGAACAGGCAAAACAGCAAATACAAGCTGTTTATGATGCAGGATATGAAGAATGGCTTTTTTGGGATCCAATGAATAATTATAGTGTAGATGCATTTGAAAAAATTGATTAAAAAATATTTAAAAAAACCGTCCAGATGTTTAAATTAACATTTGGACGGTTTTAAAATATTTAATTAAAGGCTAACACCCAGATATATCCAGTATCCTGACCATATTGATTCCAGATACAGATTTAAGCTTTTCAACTGTTTCATCAGATATTTTTCCTCCAATGTCTACAATGGTATAGCCGGTTTTATCTTTGTTTTTGCTAATCATATCGGCAATATTATAATTGTTTTCTGCAAGTATTGTAGTAATCTGACCCAGCATATTAGGGATATTTTCGTGAGCACATACCACTCTTGAATCACCAGAAAAAGGAAGTTCGCAGTTTGCATAATTAACAGAGTTTCTTATATTTCCTTTCTCTAAAAATTCTCTAAGCTGACTTGAAGCCATCAATGCACAATTTTCTTCAGATTCAGGAGTTGATGCTCCTAGGTGAGGAATTGTTATTATATTTTCATTTTCCAATAATTCTTCACTAGGGAAATCGGTTACATAACATGCTACTTTACCGTTTTCGATAGATTCTAGCATATCTTTATTGTCAACTAAGCCCCCTCTTGCAAAGTTGACTATTCTCACACCATCTTTCATGATATTTAAAGTATCTTTGTTTATCATTCCGCTTGTATTATCATTATAAGGTGCATGTATGGAGATGTAATCAGAAACAGAAAGCAAATGTTCTAAGTTTGGAGCTTTTTCAACAGTACTTGAAAGTTCCCAAGCAGAATTTATGGAAATAAAAGGGTCAAACCCTACTACGTTCATTCCAAGTGCAAGGGCATCATTAGCAACCATTACTCCTATAGCACCAAGACCTATAACACCAAGTGTTTTTCCTTTGATTTCAGGACCTTTAAACTGTGATTTTCCCTTTTCAACAAGCCCGGGAACCTCGCTTCCCTTTCCTTTAAGGGATTGAGCCCAAGATATTCCTTTATTAATTTTTCTTGATGATAAAAGCAGACCAGAAAGCACTAATTCTTTAACAGCGTTAGCATTAGCTCCTGGAGTATTAAAAACAACAATACCATTTTCGGTACACTTGTCTACAGGTATATTATTAACGCCTGCTCCAGCTCTTGCAACTGCTTTTAATTTAGAGGGCAGTTCCATATCATGCATTTTAAAGCTCCTTAAAATTATTGCATCGGGATTTGATATTTCTGTTGCTATTTCATATTTGTCCCTTGAAAAAAGCTCTAGTCCTTTTGTTGAGATTTTGTTAAGAGTTTTAATTGTAAACATTTTCTTCACCTACCTATAAAAATTTTATTACTTATACCATTTACCTCAAAAACTGGTTAATGCTAAAGGTTTTTTGAGATAATAGTTAACATTGTTTTTGAAAAAGAATTTTATAATCTTTCCTATATTAGTCTTCTCAAAAATTTATATTATAATATAAATTTTAAGTGCATACTTGAAATCTACAATAAATTATCGAGATTGTCAATAGTTTAACAAAACCTTTTTCATTATTAAAAATTATAATAAATGTACAAATACTTTTTAATGTATTATAATTTATATTGTATATTGGGTGTATATAATAAATGTGAAGAAGAATATTCCATATTTTCTATGTACATAAATGACATACCATTTGTATATTAAGGTAAAATTAAAAAAGGAGTAGTAATTTTGAAAGTATTAGTTGATGCGGACGCCTGTCCAGTAAAAGATATAATAATCAAAGTTTCGAAAAAATATGACATACCTGTTATAATGCTAGTTGATACATGTCATGTAATTGATGATAATTATTCTAAGACAATAGTTGTAGATAAATTTAGTGATTCAGTTGATTTTGTACTTGTAAATAAAATTGAAAAAGGTGATGTTGTTATAACACAGGACTATGGTGTTGCAGCAATGTCACTAACAAAGGGTGCTAAAGTTATAAATCAAAATGGAAGAGTATATAACAATGAAAATATAGATAAACTGCTTTTTGAAAGGCATGTTAGTCAAAAAATTAGAAGAGGTGGAGGGAAAATTTCAGGACCATCAAAGAGAAAAAGAGAAGATGATGCTAATTTTGAAAAGGCATTTGGTATGTTATTGAACTCTCTTAACTTTAGTTAAAAATTAGGGCTTCAGCTGGAAATTGTACTATAACTAAAGATTATAAGAGTAACTTTTATATTAAATACATCCAACAAAAGGAGGGATATATTGGATAAAAAACTGATAGATAGAATAAATCAACTTGCCAAAAAGTCAAAAACCACAGAAGGGCTTACAGAAAAAGAGAAAGAAGAACAAAAAGTTTTGAGACAGAAATATTTAAAAAATTTTAAATCAAATGTTAAGGCAACTTTAAATTCTGTAGTTATTGTTGACAAGGATGGCAACAAAAAACCTCTTAAAAAAGATTCCTAAATTGGTTTATAAAAAAATTATATTTGTAGGTCTAGAAATGAACTCGCTTATTACAAAAAATAGGCGAGTTCATTTTTGAGATGCTTTTCATATATTGACAAACAAAATAATATGTTATATACTAGACTTAGTGGTCTAGACTGGTTGGTCTAATAAGGAGGTTGGACTAAAATGTTCAATGTTAAAAATCTAATTTTCAAGTATCCTAAGAATGAAGAAAATACCATTAAAGACATTACATTTGGTATTAATGAAGGAGAAATTTTTGGTTTGCTAGGACCTAGTGGAGTGGGAAAAAGCACTACACAAAAAATACTTGTTAAGCTTTTGGAAAATTACCGTGGAGAAGTGTTGTATAAAGGTAAAGAACTAGGTTCTTATGGGAAAGCCTTCTATCAAAGTGTGGGAGTTGGATTTGAAATGCCAGTTCATTTTTCAAAACTAACTGCCAATGAAAATTTAAGTTTTTTTAAAAAGCTTTATAAAGACACAGTGGATACAGATGAACTTTTAAAAAGAGTTGGGCTTTATGAGTACAGAGACAAAAAAGTTTCTGAATATTCAAAAGGAATGAAGGTTCGTCTGAATTTTGTAAGAGCTTTGTTGAATGAACCCAAAGTTCTATTTTTAGATGAGCCTACAAATGGTCTTGATCCTAAAAATGCAAGAATAGTAAAGGACATAATAAGGGAATTTAAAAAAAGTGGTGGTACAGTGTTATTAACTACCCATCTAATGAGTGATGTAGATGAACTATGTGACAGAGTCGCTTTCATGGCTAATGGCAAAATTGTACAGATAGACACTCCCAAAAATCTTAAATTAAAACACGGTAAAAGAGTAGTAGAGGTAGAGTTTGAAGGTAATAATGGTATTGGAAAACAGTCTTTTAATCTTGACAGCCTTAACTCTAATAAGATTTTTCTGGACATTGTAAAGACAAAAAAAATTATAACAATTCATAGTAAAGAGACAACTTTAGATGATATTTTTATTAAATTGACCGGGGTGATGGGCAATGAGTAATTTTTTGATTCTATTTAAAGGTGAGGTTGAAAGAATTAAGAAGTATAATATACTGACTGCTAGCTTTTTAGTATCATTTATATGGATAGGTATTCTTTATTTCATGGACAAAAATGCAGCAGAAGAAATGTTTCCTTTCTTTATTTTTCTTGATGCAACATCTATGTCTATGCTTTTAGTAGGGGTTACATTGTTTTTTGAAAAGCAGGAAGGAACAATAAAATCGTTGCTTGTTTCACCTGTTGGAAAGATAGAATATATTCTTGCAAAAGTATTTTCAAATATTTTCATAAATACAATATCTTTAGTGATAGTGTTGTTCTATGCAAAAGTATTTAAAGATATTAA
Source organism: Herbivorax alkaliphila (assembly GCF_030848475.1). Taxonomy (GTDB): domain Bacteria; phylum Bacillota; class Clostridia; order Acetivibrionales; family Acetivibrionaceae; genus Herbivorax. The sequence continues at coordinate 32,774 of NZ_JAVDDS010000001.1, read as the reverse complement.
TATAAATATTATCATGTTGTTTTTGGCAGTATTATTAATAAGCCTTTTTCATTCACTTTTAGGTCTTATACTTACATTTTATTCAAAAGATTTTACAAACTTATTAATTGGAGTGATGAAATATGCTTTTATATTTATGCTGCCAATTGTATTTGAACAAATTGGAATAATAAAAAGTGATATAATAAATAATGTTTTTTATGTTTTGCCTACAAAGGCATCAATGATGCTTCTTAATGCTTCCACAGGAGGTGTGGAGACTTTAGAGATATGTGTTTCTTTTGGCAACTTGATTGTTTTTTCGATATTATTGTATTTTATAGTTTTGAAAAAGTTTGACCAATTTGCGATAAGAGAAAGTGGTGTTTAATTATGTATGGTAGCTTTTTATCAAATGAATTAAAAAAATGGACTAGAGACCCAATGATGAAATTTATGCTTTTTTATCCTGTTATACTTGGAAGTTTAGCCAGGTACATACTTCCTTTAATATCTGATAGCAGTGGTTTTGATATTGATGCCTATTCAGATTTTATAATTGTATTTTTAGTTTTAATGACACCTCAGCTTTTTGGTGCAATTATGGCATTCTCTGTTTTAGATGATAGAGATGATAATATTTTGACATCTATAAAGGTTACACCCCTTAGTGTACATCAGTTTTTATCATTTAGAATTGTTATAATTTTTGCACTATCTTTTATTGCATGTGCTTTTGTGATGTGGTTTTCGGATATAGGAGACTTACTTTTTAAAAATATTATAACAATTTCTTTTTTAGCATCTCTTTCAGCACCTATGACAGGATTATTTATAAATTCTCTGTCAAAAAATAAAATTGAAGGATTTGCAGTTATGAAAGGGCTTGGGATTATTTTAATATTCCCGGTAATTTCATTGTTTTTTATGGACAAAAAAGAATTATTTTTTTCTTTTGCCCCAGGGTACTGGCCAGCAAAAGCAATTAGCAGTATTATAAGAGGAGAAAGATTATTGTATTTTACCTATAATCAATATTATTTTATTGGATTAATATATGTATTAATTTTAAACATATTGTCATATAAGGTTTTTTTAAAAAGAATAAAATTATAATTTGATAAATTTTGAGGTGAATTAATATTGGATTGTAAAGATGAGAAGTTTTTTGAAAGAAAAAGTGAATTAATAAATGAGGCATTAGATGAATTTAGTAAAAAAGGTTATGAAAATGCCTCTTTAAATAAAATTTTACATGAAGCAGGTGTGAGTAAGGGGGCGTTTTATTATCATTTTAAAAATAAAGAAGACTTATATCTATACCTTGTAGGTATTTTGATAGAAGAAAAGAAAAAGTTTTTTAAATTAAAAATTAGCGAGGAAGATTTTGACAAGGATTTTTTTACTTTGTTGAAAAAGTTTACTGATGCAGGAATGGAGTTTGCAAGACAAAATCAAAAAATATATAATTTTTCACAAAGCTATTTATTGAAAGAGCGTGGGACAAAAATTCACGATAAAGCTTTAAAAAAATCTGGAATAGAGTCAAATCATTTTTTTGAAGCCATTATAGAAGATGCATATAAAAAAGGAGATTTGAGAAAAGATTTGCCAAAGGATTTTATTCAAAGATTAATTGTATACTTCTTTACTCATTTGCATGAAATGGTTGAGGTGGATAATATTGATGGGTATAAAGAGTCTATTGATAACTTAATTGAGTTCTTAAAAAATGGACTTAAGGGGAAAAATGAGTATTGATCTTATTCTAAGTCTCCACATGAAGCCGCGATGTTTAGCTTTAGCTAAACGAGTTCACTTTTGTGGATTTATGCTTAAATTAAATCACAGCATTTTGAATGTAAGCTAAAGTGTAATAACCTAAGAATATAATGGATATAAATGTGAGCGAGAAGTCAACATATTTGTTTTTTTGTGAAACAAGTGCAGTGAGAATGAATAGCGGAAATAAACAGAGTACATATCTTGAGCCGCTTATTAACCAAGTTGATGAATATATGATGATGGTATATATATATGTATATAAAAGATATGAACCACGTAATTTTTTTAAACCATATAACATAAGAACCACTATTATAAAGAGAAAAACCAATTGAGGAAGCCATATTGTGATTTTGTACATTTGAGAATCCCAAGTTTCTAAGTAGCGAAAATGATATTTTAAAGTGTCAACAATAAATGCAAGTTCATTATTCCAGTTTTCTGATTGATACTCAAGAAATTTAAACCAACTACCTGTTACAACTTTATTTAAACAAAGATATGTTCCAAATCCCATAGGAATAAAAAGAGTCCAGACAAATCTTTTTAAAAAGTTTGTAAACACTCTTTTTTTATGAGAAAAGATATAACGTATATTTGGGAGTTCTAAAGATATAATAATTTCTACAACAGCTGGTGCAAATAGAATAATTCCCTGATTTTTTGTAGTGGCTGATAAAAAACCAAAGATACCAGCTAAAGCCCAATTGTGTTTTCTTAAATGATAAAAGAATATTATTGAAAGCATAATAAAAAGGCTTTCGGTAAATACTATCCCAAAGTAAAAAGAAAATGGGAAAATTAACATATACTTTACTGCTGCAAAAGAGGTTTTATCGTCAAAATCTAGGTTGACCAGCTTATAAAGGTAATATGAAGCAAAGGCAATGCATGTATTTGAGACAATTACTCCTGCTAGTAGAGAGTCCTTAATTACAAAAGTTAAAATTCTCATTAAAAGAGGATAGAGGGGATAAAAAGCTATATAAAGTCGTGGCTCTCCCTCATTAACATACCAGTTTTCAGCTAAAAATATATAATTGCTAGAATCCCATTTTACCCACAAACCTTTAAAGCTGTCTAAAAAACCTTGAGGAATCTCTTGATTATAATAGTTCCATATAAAAGCAAGGAGAAAAATAATCAACCTTGAAAATAATGTTATCAGAGCAAGGGAAAAAAATAATCTTAAATTTTTCTTTTTGTCATCGTTTAATTTTATTATTTTTGAGAAATTAAGTTTCTTTTTAGCAGAATACATACCAAACAAGCATTTTTCCTTAAGTCTGATTAGTTTATTAAAATTCATAATTCCAATTTCTTTAAATATTTTTAGAATAATAAAAAGACCTATAAGACATAGGGATATTACCATTATGTATATATATAATTTTGATCCAAACTCATTTAATCCCATCTAAATACCTCTTTTATCTTATTTTAAGCCTCTACCTTTGTAATACATTATATTGCTATTTTCTTATAAAATCAACAGCATAAAAAATAAAAGTTACATGCATTACTGGTATTTTAAAATATGGAAAAAACATTAGTAGAAAGTTTATTAAGGCACATTGCAGTTACTGAGTGTACGTTGTTATTTCTTATTTACGAGCTTTTTTATTAGTAGATTTGATAAAATATAAGGGTCTCCTTTTAGTCTCCATATAAGTTTTAGAAAGATACTCTCCCATAACTCCTACACATATTAATTGGATACCGCTTACAGCAAGTAGAATACTTACTATAGAAGCCCATCCACCTACAGGGTCACCGAAAATCAGTCTTCTTACAACAACAAAAACTAAAGATATAAAGGATATAAGAGATATAATCATTCCAAAAAATGAAGCTACTTTCAAAGGCATGGTTGTAAATGCTACAATACCTTCAATTGCATATTTGAATAGTTTCCAAAAAGACCATTTGGTTGTTCCGGCTACTCTTTCGAGATTTTGGTAGTCAATCCACTTGGTTTTGTATCCTATCCAGTCAAATATTCCCTTGGAGAATCTATGATATTCAGTTAATTCTAATATTGAATCTACAACTTGTCTTGTCATAAGGCGAAAATCTCTTGCACCATCCATAATTTCTATATCGGATATTTTATTTATGAGTTTATAAAATCTACGGGCAAAAAAGCTCCTTATAACAGGTTCACCTTTTCGTTCAACTCTCCTTGTAGCCACACAGTCGTAACCTTCATTTTCTATTGCATTTATCATTTCTGGAAGAAGGGAAGGAGGATCTTGTAAATCTGCATCCATAAACACTGCAAAATCTCCTGAGGCATTTTTAAGACCTGCATACATAGCAGATTCTTTTCCAAAGTTTCTTGAAAATGAAAAATACAAAATACGACTATCTTTTTTGGAAAGTTCTTCTAATATCGCTAATGTATTGTCAGTACTTCCGTCATCAACAAATACAAATTCAAAGTTGTAGTTTGAAATTTTAGATATACATTCTAAGGTTGTTTTGTAAAAAATCCCTAAGGATTCCTCTTCATTAAAACAGGGTACGATAACACTTATTATCTTCATAAAAAAGTCCTTTTTATAAATAATACTTTACTATATAAATTATAAAACATTTCATAAAAAAATCAAGCCTCACTGATTAAGGGTGTATATATTAAGTGAAGAACAATGTTTCTTCCATATTTTCAACATGTGTGGATTTTTATATAACTTTTGAAAATAAAATGCTTAGAATGCTATGGTGCTATAATAGATAAAAAATTATCCGTTGGATATAAAAAAGATGAGATATAGATAAATAATATAATTTGTGCTAAAATTTTAATAGAAGTCAGAGGCTAAGGAGAGTAGATTTATTGTAAAAGTAAGGGAGGATAATATTTAATATGAAAAAAAAGCGTAATAACTCAAATAAAAAATCTCAGGCTGGTTCTGGTGACAATTTAATTTATAAGTTTTTAAATAAATACAAGTTTTTTATAATATTTTTAATTTTAGCGATTATTATGTATGGTTATCTCTACTCAGCTCTTAATCAGACAATAATGCATAATAGCCATTGGGATTCCTATACGTTACAGGCCAATGCTTGGCTTAGTGGACAAACTCATTTAGGACAAGACTATCCATGGCTTGAGTTAGCATATTATCAAGATAAAGTTTATCTTAGTTTTCCGCCATTTCCGACAGTGCCAATGTTTTTTTTGGCAATATTTTTTGGAGAAGAAACTCCAAGTTCTCTTGTTACTTCGCTATATGCCATACTTGCATTTTTAGCAATATATATGTTGTGTAAGAGGTGGAAATTAAGTGATTTTAGTGCGGTAATGTGGGCGGTTTTTTTAGCTTTTGGATCTAATTTAATATCTGTGTCTGTAATGGGGGGCGTGTGGTATCAGGCGCAGTCTCTTAATTTTGCACTAACATGTTTTTCTATATTCTTCATTACTTCGGACAAGAAGGCTCATTGGTATTTAGCATTAGCATTGTGGGCCATGGCAGTTGGATGCAGACCCTTTCAAATAGTTTATTTTCCTGTGTATATGTACATTGTATATCAAAAACTTAAAAAAGAAGGTTTTGATACAAAGTTTTTTTTAAAGGTATTAGTAAAATTATCAATAATTCCTGCTTTTATAGGTTTTTCATATGCTGCATATAATTTTATAAGGTTTGGGAATCCACTTGATTTTGGTAGGCAGTACCTTCTAGAATATGTAAATGAACCTGATGGTCAATTTAATATAAATTATTTTTTGAATAATTGGGGAAATATATTTAGATTGCCACTAAATGAGAATTATAAAATACAGTTTCCAAAGTTTAATGGTTTTGCTTTTTATCTTGCCAATCCATTTTATATTGTATTTCTTTTTAGTTTTTTTACATCAATTTTTATGGCTTTAAGAAAAAAAATAAAGCTTAATATGTTTGATTTATTGATACCAGGCACTATTTTATTACATTTTCTTGTTACATTAAGCCATAGAACTTTAGGCGGCTGGCAATTTGGTCTCAGGTACTTTATTGATATGCTTCCTATGGCTTTTTTATATGTTTTAATTAAAGGCTCAAAAATAAATAATTTTAAGAAATATGAAATACCTGTAACAGTATCTATTATACCTTTAATAGTGTTTTCAGTGGCATTAAATATATATGGTACATTATGGCTTTTCTTGGAATGGTGATTTTACCGTGAAGAAACAGTAAAATCTATAGAAAATATTAAAAAGTTGTGATAAAATATATAGTGAGCATTTTGAAAAAGGTCATTGCTTTTTTGCTGTTTCTAAAAATCATTATCCAATGAATGTTAAAAACTAAAGAGAATTAGGGGTGTACACTATGGTTAAAAGTGTGGAAGAGTTGCTGGACAATATGGAAAAAGTCATTGTTGGTAAGAGGTTTGTATTGAAACACTTTCTTGTGGCACTGTTAAATGATGGTCATGTATTAATAGAGGACGTTCCTGGAGTAGGAAAAACTCAAATTGTGGCGTGTATGGCTCGTTCTGTAAATGGAATGTTTAATAGAATTCAGTTTACTCCTGATGTAATGCCTTCGGATATAATGGGGTTTTCAATGTTTAACCCTGCTACTAGAGAATTTGAATATAGAGAAGGTGCAGCTATGTGCAACTTTTTGCTGGCTGATGAAATAAACAGATCTTCACCTAAAACTCAATCAAGTTTGTTGGAAATTATGGAAGAATATCAGGTGACAGTAGATGGGAAAACATATCCAATACCTAAACCTTTTATGGTATTGGCAACTCAAAATCCAATTGAAAGTTTTGGTACATATCCTTTGCCTGAAGCACAGATGGACAGGTTTTTCCTTAAACTCACCATAGGTTATCCAAGCAAAAGCGAAGAAAAACTTATTATTGATAGATTTGGAATTGAAAATCCTTTGCGTAAATTGAGCCCAGTTTGTAGTACTTCTGACTTATTGAAATTTCAGGAAGATGTAAGAAATGTTAAAGTTGAAGAGTGTTTAAAATCATATATTATTGAAATTGTCAGTGAAACAAGGGAAAACCAACATATTACAGTCGGATGCAGTCCAAGAGGAAGTCTCAATTTGTACAGAGCATCAAAGGCTTGGGCGTACATTAAGGGGAGAGATTATGTTTTGCCTGATGATATTCAAGATATGGCAATACCTGTCTTATCCCATAGAATAATAATGAATCAGGAAGCTAAAATGGAAAATATTACATCAGACAATGTTATAGAAGAGGTTCTTTTAAATGTAAAAGTTCCAGCTTTAGATTTAGCACTGTGATAAATTTAAAAGGGCGTGTATTATGATTAAATTTGTTGTGTATTTTTTAATGATAGTCTTTGTTTTTTTATATAATTACATAATTGGTGGAGAATCCAGTATGCTGATGTTGTATACTCTTATTTTTGCACCGGCAATTTCCATGATATTCACATATCCTGTAAAATCTAGACTGGATATTTTTTTTCAGGTTCCAAATACTGAAGTTGAAAAAGATAGATTAACAGAGATTAACTTAACTATAAAAAATAAATCCATTCTTCCAGCACCTTTTATAACTGTTTCCTTTATTGAAGCACTAAATCTTAGCATTTCTCATCCACCTAACATAAGCATTTTTCTTGGTCCTATGCAATCAAAGACTATAACGGTTGGATACAGGGCAAAGTGCAGAGGTGTGGCGAAGATAGGTGTTAAAAGTATTATATTGAAAGATTATATGGGAGTTTTAAAAATTTCTCTTTTAGATGAAATAAAAGAGAAAAAAAACATGGGGGAATTGATAGTAACACCTAAACTTGTACATATTAAACCAAACAATAAAATAATTAAAAACTCAAATGATGCAAATTCAAAAGAGGATACAGCAAATGCAGCAAATAATCTTTTAACATGGGGGGGAGAGCCAGGATACGAATTTAGGCAATATATACCTGGAGACCCTTTGCATAAAATTCATTGGAAGTTGTCTGCCAAAAATGATTCTCTAATGGTTAGAAAAGAGGAGGGAACTGGTGTTGTAAAAAAAGTTCTTATTGTAGATTCGTATATTAATTCCCACGGGGTAGAGAAAACTCAGAAAAGAGATTTGTTAGCAAGATTGAAAAGTAAAAAAAGTGAGAGTCAAAAAGGGGAGGAAGTTTTAATCGTTGAAGAAAAAGTACTTGAGGCGGTAATTGCAATAGCAAATGCTAATGTTGTATTTGGAAGAGAAGTTGATGTATGGTTATTTGAGGGTAATAAATGGGATAGATATCCTTTGGCAGACACAAAAAATATTTCTCAGCTTCAACACAGACTTGCACACTTTGAATTTAAATGGTCTTTAGATTCTAAATCTTCAAATAGAATTCCTCCAGTAAATATTATTGCTCAAAATGGGCAAAAACGCTATTCTGAAATAGGTGACGCTGTTGTTTTTACGGGAAATGAAGATAATCTACTGGCAAATGAAATTAACAAATTTTTAGATTTTGGAGTTTCCATAGATTTAGTTATGATAAAGGGTTTTGAAGATAGTGAAAGTAATGAGAAAAACACTTTATTCTCAAGAGCAAGAGTGGGGAGCCTGTGGGTAATAGATGCAGTTGAAGATCTTAATAGAGTTTTTTTGTAATTTCTATGCAGGGGATTGGCAAGAGAAACCCCTTGCTAGGTTTAAGAAAGGTTCTCAGGCTGAGAGTTTTGTTATGTGAAACTGCTCATATACGCAAACTAGGATACAAAGTAGCCATCGAAAGGAACCATCGAAAGGAACCATCGAAAGGAACCATCGAAAGGAACCATAGGGGGTTGCTAGGGAATTTTCTTGAAAGGAGCTTGCCATGAAAGATAAGTTAAAAGGTTATAAAAACTATATATTGCCCCTTCTATTTTCTATTGCAGCTGCTTATTGGGCTATGAGCTCTTTATTTGGTACATCTATAATTATGACATTAATAACTATATCTTTAATAAATAGTTTCCTGTTTTTTGTATGTATACATACAAAAGGGAAAGGCATAAAAGGTGGAATGGTTTTTGTTGCAATTAGTATCATTTACATAGGGTTAGTCATTATTGGTATAAATATATTTGGAAGTAAATACAGTGTAAATTATATTTTATGGTTCATAAGTTCTGGCACTGAAAACAATACACATATTATGGAGTTTTATTACATGACTATTTTAATAGCTTCGTATTTTTTTTCCTGTACAGTTTTTTATTTTACATCTATTCGGTTTAGAATTAGTTCTATTCTTTTAATTAGCATTGTACCCTTTATATTACAGTCAACAAAAACAGATGGAACAATTGAGGTTGCTTTTGTGATTTTTCTTGTTTTGTTTTTTTTAATATATATAGAAAAAAACAGAAGAGAAGGTTCTTATGGAGATCAAAAAAGTGTTTTTCAAATTAATAAATGGTACTTGGGCTCAGCTGTTATTTTGGTTTTGATATCTGTATTTTTTTCCATGACAGTTCCTAAACCTAATACAATACCGAAGCTTGCTTATTTAGATAGCATAATAGGTGAGGCAATAGATCCGGTAAATACAACAGTTCAAGAGGTTATTCAAAGTAGTGGTGATTTGGGAATATTCAATCCTATGGATTATACAAGGAATAGATATGTTGGTGCAGCAACTGCACCTTTGACAGAAAATGTATTATTTGAAGTTGAAGCCAAAGAACCTCTGTATCTAAAAAGCAGGAGTTGGGATAAATATGAAAACAATCAATGGTTAATAGAAAATAAATGGTTAACTGATGGATATAAATTAGATATAAATGTTACAAGGCTTATGAAGCTTGACACTATTATTAGATTTCTTGAGAGATTAGAAGGAGTAGATGAAAAACTTAATAAATTAGTAGATATTGTTACTGATGAAGGGTATACTTTAGCTTTAAATAAAGAAAGTGAAGCTGTTATTTATTCAAGATATTCTATAGGAAGAAATTTCATGACATCTAATGGGATAACAAATGTAAAACTTATTGATGGTAGAGAGGTATATAAAAATGAGCTTGGTTTTTGTTTTTTAGATGTGGAAGAAGAGCCTTATAGAAACGACATATATTCTTTTAATTACATGTCGAGGGAATTTTCATATTCGTCAACACAATTTCAAATTATGAGATTATTAGATAGGGATATTGTAAAGTTATTATTAGACTATGGAGATTATATTCTAGAAAGCGAAAACGTTGAAATTTTAAGGTATGATGATAAGCCAAATTTTAGCATTGAAAAAAAAAGAATATTGGATGAAGCTAGAAAGGAAATGAATATTGCTTATGACAATTTTACAAGTTTGCCGGAACAATTACCAAAGAGAATATATAGACTAGCAGAAGAAATTGTTGAGGGAGAAAAAAGTGATTATGATAAGGCAGTGGCAATTGAACAATTTTTTCATGATTCAGAATTTGTGTATGATTTATCTCCTCCAACAGCAGCTAATAGCAAAGACTATATTGATTTCTTTATTTTTGAAAGCAAAAGTGGAATATGTATTCATTATGCAGCTGCAATGGTTGTTTTAGCAAGAGCAGCAGGGTTGCCTGCAAGATATGTGGAAGGATATGTGGCAGATGAAATAGATGAGGAAACAGGCAAATATGTTGTAAGGCAAAAAGATGCCCATGCATTTCCAGAGATTTTTATAGCAGGTTATGGATGGATGACATTTGAGCCAACTGTTTCAAACGAAAGAACCAGTGAATTTATTTTATTTTTAATAAATGTTAGGGAAAAAGTAAAAGATATATCATCTTATATATGGCTTATATTTTTAGATACACCATTGTGGATTAAACTTTTATTAATACCATATTTGATTTTTATGTTTTGGGTATTTGTAAGAATATTTATTTTTATTCGTTATAGTGTATGGGAAGATAGGGTTTTTAAATATGGTAGAAAAGAAGCTCTTGAAAGCATTTTTAAGAAAACAGAAAATATTTTAAACAAGATAGATTTAGGTATTAAAAAATATGAAACCCCTTCAAATTATGCGACTAGAGTTTTTGATGAAAAAGGTATAGATATATATAGCTTTGTAGAGACCTTTAACAAATCTAAATACGGTGGAATAGAACCTACAAATGAAGACATAAAAAGTGGATTGGATATGTTCAAACACATCAAAAAGTACGTAAAAAGAAATAGCGGAAAATTAAAAGCAATGTTTATATAGTTTGCAAGTGGACTTACAAACTTCTGTTATTTTATCCTCAAAATCCTAGAAGCTTCTCTTATAATCTTAAGGTGGAGATTCAATGTTTAGCTAAAGTTAAACCAGTTTCAGTCGAATTCATCAAGAGATAGATAAAATCCAGGTATAAATTTCTCCATAAAAAAGTCAACTTCTAAAAGTCCAATTTTACAAATAGATGAATACAGAGTTTTTTTTGCCTGTTTAAATTCATTGTTACCTGACTTTTCTTCTTCAATACATTTTATATATGCAGAAATTTTGTCAGCCGCTTTTACTAGAAGCCATTCTTCATTTTGATCTTGGATTAGTATGTCCCTGTATGTTTTTTTCATATCGTCGGGCAGCATAGATAGAATTTTGTCAGTTGCCCTATCTTCTATATTTTTAAAAACTTCTCTCATTTCATGGTTGAAATACTTGATAGGAGTAGGAAGATCTCCTGTTATTGTTTCATTTGCATCGTGATATAAAGACAATATGGCACATCTGTCAGCGTTTACTTTACCGTTGAAGTATTTGTTTTTAATAACTGCAAGAATATGAGCAATCATGGCGACTTGAAGACTGTGTTCGGCAATGTTTTCTGTCTCGGTATTTTTCATAAGGCTCCAACGGTTTATATATTTTAGTCTTGATAAAAAAGCCATGAAGTTATAGGTATCTGTTTTTTTATTTTGCATCTCTTTCATGTTAAAATCAGCCTTTCCTTTTTAGTAATAAAGTTTAACTTACAAAATGTATTTACTGATATAGACTATTATATCATGCATTTATAAATCTTCTAGTAAAAAAAATGTTTTTTCACCTTTAATATATATATATATATATATACAGTAATTTGTCGATAATTTGAGGCTGGTGACGTTTTGTGTTATAGTTATAATTAGAATTATGTAAAAATCATATCTACAACAATTACCTGTTGATAAAGCAAAGGTGGTAGCTAAAACTATGTCATCAATGAAAAAGACAAGATACAAAAGAGAAAATGTCAAAATAAGGAGAAGGCGTGTCTTTCTTGTTTTAACTGAAATTTTGTTAATTGCATTATTTTACTTTTTAGTAAGTACTGTTGCAAGAATTTTAATTTTATTTTTTATTTTAATATGTGGGTTATTTTTAATAGGGTCTTTTTCAAAAACTCGTAAAAAGATTATCAAGAACAAATCTAAAGATATAAAAAGTTTTGAATCTAAGGATTTAAAAACAAATTTTAATGAGGAAAATGAAATTTATGATGAAGAAAAATATAAATTAAAGAAACTTGACAACAAAAATATAAATTTTGTCATAGATAAAGATGAAAATGATAACTCTTCAAGAAATAAAGAAAATTTTTTAGAAGATGACAACAAAGAGCTCAGAGAGAAAGTTGATAATTGGGTTGAAACAGTTAATTATTCAGATTCTGTTTTCAAAAGGATCATTAAGAAATCAAAAGAGGAAATGGAGGACAGCGATAAAAAGTATGAAGATAAAAAATTGGAAGATAGTGAATTAACAGAAAATAAAATAATAAGTAATGACGAAAACCCCGATATTTTTGATTCTACAAACTTCTTAAAAGAAAAGGAAACTATATTGGAAAAAGATGAAATGTATGACGATAAAGAGGGTGAATTTGATAAATCAGAAGAATATGATGGGGATGATATAAAAGACGAAATAGAAAAAGACGTAGAACAAAAAGAGAAAGATAATATAGAAAAAGACGTAGAAGAAAAAGTGAAGGATAATGTGGAAAGTGGAAGGGAAAATGATGAGGTTTTGAAGATTTCAAAGATTTCAAATGTTCAAGATAATGATGCTAAAGAGGAAAAGGTTGTAGACTCTGAGGTTTATAAGAATGGTTCTGATTATGAGAATGTGTTAAACTATCGTTTTTATACAGAACAAAAGAATAGAGACGATGAAGAAAATTGTATTCAAAAAGATAATGATAAAATGAGAAAGAAAAGCTTAAATAATGTTATTCCTCCAATGGAATTATTAAAAAAGCCTTGCATTGAAAAGAACTCTGAGCTAGTAGGAGTTGATTCTGGAAGAAATGCCAAAAAGCTTATTGATACTTTAAATAGTTTTGGAGTTAAGGCTAAAATTTTAAATGTAAGCGAAGGACCTTCAGTAACAAGATATGAGGTTCAACCTGATTATGGAGTTAAAGTGAGTAAAATTGTAAATCTTACAGATGATATTGCTCTAAATCTTGCGGCAACATGTGTGAGAATAGAGGCACCTATACCAGGAAAAGCAGCTGTTGGCATTGAAATTCCAAATACAGAAGTTACGCCAGTCTTACTAAGGGAAGTAATTGACTCTTATAAATTTTCAAAGCATACATCAAAACTCTCTTTTGCGGTTGGAAAAGATATTGCAGGGACTTCAGTTATAGCAGATATAGCTACAATGCCTCATTTGCTTATTGCTGGAGCTACTGGCTCGGGAAAAAGTGTTTGTATAAATACATTGATAGCCAGTTTAATTTATAAAGCTTCTCCAGATGAAGTGAGATTTTTGATGATAGACCCCAAAGTAGTAGAGCTAGGAGTGTACAATGGAATTCCTCACCTTTTAATTCCAGTGATAACCGAGCCTAAGAAGGCTGCAGGAGCCTTAAACTGGGCGGTACATGAAATGACCAATAGGTATAAACTTTTTGCAGACAATAGTGTAAGAGATTTAAAAGGTTACAATGATATAATGGAAAAGCAGGGGAAAGAGACTCTTCCTCAAATAGTAATAATAATTGATGAGCTTTCTGATCTTATGATGGTAGCACCTAATGATGTTGAAGATTGTATTTGCAGGTTAGCTCAGATGGCAAGGGCTGCAGGAATGCACTTAGTAATTGCAACTCAAAGACCTTCTGTAAATGTAATAACAGGTGTAATTAAAGCTAATGTGCCTTCAAGAATATCTTTTGCCGTTTCGTCACAGATAGATTCTCGTACAATATTAGATATGTCAGGAGCAGAAAAACTTTTGGGCAAAGGGGATATGTTGTTTAGTCCACTAGGTGTTTCAAAGCCTGTAAGAGTTCAGGGAGCTTTTATAACTGATAAAGAGGTTGAATCAATAGTTTCCTTTATTAAATCAAAGGAGACGTCCAGATATGATGAAAACATCTTAAAAGAGATAGATAGCCAGGTGGAGTCAACAAAAAAGGACAGCAATAATGAGGATGAATTATTACCTCAAGTTATAAACATGGTTATTGAACAGGGGCAGGCTTCAACTTCCTTGATACAAAGAAAATTTAAAATAGGATATTCTAGGGCTGCGAGAATATTAGACAGCATGGAAGCACAAGGTATAGTTGGTTCTTTTGAGGGAAGTAAACCTAGGAAGGTATTAATCACCAAAAGTCAGTGGCAGGAAAGGGAATTATCAGATTAAAAGTAAAATGATTATTAAGTAATGCTTTAGAAATAAATTTTTATCTTATTCTAAGAATCCACCTTATAGAAGGTGGAGTTGCTCTTATAAATCTTCAGGTGGAGTTGAGTCTCCACCTGAAGTCTCGATGTTTAGCTTTAGCTAAACGAGTTCACTATTTTTTAGCCATTACTAATCAAATAAGAATGAGCCTTTAGGCTCATTTCTTATTTGATATCTAAATGATAATTTTGCAGTGATTTGACTCCATTGTCTTTTGTCTGAGTTTCCTTATAAGCAGCAATGCCTTTAGCACTGGCCGAAGCAGCAGTAATAGTGGTAATGTAAGGTATATTGTGCTTTATTGCTGCTTTACGGATATAGGAGTCATCATGTTGACTTAACTTACCAGAAGGTGTATTTATAACTAGTTGTATTTCCTTGTTCATAATGCCGTCTACAATATTTGGACGCCCATCATGTAGCTTTTTTATAATTTCTGAATTTATTCCTTTTTCTTTAAGGAAAAGGTGTGTTCCCTCTGTGGCCTTGATATTAAACCCTAGTTTTGAGAATTCTTTTGCAACTTCCAACATAGCAGGTTTATCATGGTTAGCTACACTAATTAAAACTGTTCCTGATGTAGGCAGTGGAACCTGTGTGCCTTCCTGAGATTTAAAGAATGCAAGACCAAATGAGTCGGCAATCCCCAATACTTCTCCAGTAGAGCGCATTTCAGGGCCTAGTAGAGGATCTACTTCAGGGAACATGTTAAATGGAAATACTGCTTCTTTAACTCCAAAATGAGGTATTTTCTTGCGAGTAAAATCACTTATATCTGATTTTTTGCCTATTTCATCAAACATCATTAGATTAGTGGCGATGTTTGCCATTGAAATGCTGCAAACTTTTGATACAAGGGGAACTGTTCTTGATGCACGTGGATTTGCTTCTAAAATATATACTTTGTTATCTGAAATAGCGTATTGTATATTCATAAGTCCGATAACTTTAAGTTCTTTAGCAATTTTCCCTGTATATTCATAAATGGTTTCAAGGTGTTTTTGAGGTATGCTTGTTGTAGGGATAACACATGCAGAGTCTCCAGAATGAATACCAGCCAATTCAATGTGTTCCATTACTGCAGGTACAAAAGCGTCTACTCCATCGGCTATTGCATCGGCCTCAGCTTCAATGGCATTATTTAAAAATCTATCTATTAAAATAGGGTTTTCTTTTGTAACTCCAACAGCTGAGTCTAGATATTTTCTTAACATATCTTCATCATAGACAACTTCCATTCCCCGTCCACCAAGAACGTATGAAGGTCTTACCATTAAAGGATAGCCAATACGGTTTGCTACAGTTATGGCTTCATCTAGGTTACTTGCCATACCTGATTCGGGCATTGGTATATCTAGTTTTTCCATCATTTGGCGGAATCTATCGCGATCTTCTGCAAGATCAATAATTTCAGGTGGAGTGCCTAAAATATTTGCTCCTGCCTCTTCTAATTCGTTAGCAATATTTAAAGGAGTTTGACCTCCAAATTGAACAATGACTCCTAAAGGCTTTTCCTTTTCATAAATACTAAGAACGTCTTCAACAGTAAGAGGTTCGAAGTATAATTTGTCAGAAGTGTCATAGTCAGTAGAAACTGTTTCGGGATTACAGTTTACAATAATTGTTTCATATCCCATATCACGAAGGGCAAAAGCTGCGTGAACACAGCAATAATCAAATTCAATTCCCTGACCGATTCTATTAGGGCCGCCTCCTAATACCATTATTTTTTTGCGATTTGTGGAATAAGCTTTATCAGGTGCATTATAAGTGGAATAATAGTAGGCTGCATCATCAACACCACTAACAGGAACAGGTTCCCAGCCTTCAACTACACCTAAGGAAGTACGGCGATGACGAATTTCTTTTTCTGGTATATCTAAAAGCATTGAGAGATAACGATCAGAGAAACCGTCCTTTTTAGCCTGAATTAGTAAATTATCAGGCAAAGTATTGTTTTTATATTTTAAAACTTCTTCTTCCAATAAAACCATTTCATTCATTTGTTCAATAAACCAGTGTTTAATGTTGGTTAGTCTATGAAGCACATCTATTTTGGCACCTTTTCGTAAAGCTTCATACATAATAAATTGACGTTCACTTGAAGGTTCTACCAACATTTGCATAAGCTCTTCCAAAGAACGCTGGTTGAAGTCACTGGCAAAACCTAATCCATAACGACCAATTTCTAAAGAACGTACAGCTTTTTGAAAAGCTTCCTTGTAGTTTTTGCCAATGCTCATAACCTCTCCCACTGCCTTCATTTGTGTACCAAGCTTGTCTTCAGCACCTTTGAATTTTTCAAAAGCCCAACGTGGAAATTTAATAACGGTATAATCACCAGAAGGGGTATATTTGTCAAGGGTTCCATCACGCCAGTAAGGGATTTCGTCTAAAGTTAATCCAGCAGCTAACATGGCAGAGATAAAAGCAATAGGAAATCCTGTTGCTTTAGATGCTAATGCAGAAGAGCGAGAAGTTCTGGGGTTTATTTCAATAACCACTATTCGATCTGTTTTAGGATCATGAGCAAACTGAACATTAGTACCTCCAATTACCTGTATGGATTCTACTATATCGTATGCATGCTTTTGAAGTCTTTTTTGAAGTTCTGTACTTATTGTAAGCATGGGGGCACTGCAAAATGAGTCTCCAGTATGCACACCCAGTGCATCAATATTTTCAATAAAACATACAGTTATCATTTGGTTTTTGGAATCACGAACAATTTCCAGCTCCAGCTCTTCCCAGCCTAGTATTGATTCTTCTATTAGTACTTGACCAACCATACTAGATGCAATACCACGACTTGCAACAACTTTTAATTCTTCTACATTGTAAACCAAGCCGCCACCAGTTCCTCCCATAGTATAGGCTGGGCGGACAACAACTGGAAAGCCCAGTTCCATAGCAATTTTTTCAGCTTCTTCCACACTATATGCAGGTTTACTCCTTGCCATTTCAATACCTAGCTTATTCATAGTTTCCTTAAAAGCAATACGATCTTCACCACGTTCTATTGCATCTACCTGAATCCCGATTACTTTTACACCATATTTCTCTAGAACCCCTGCTTTAGAGAGTTCTAGACATAAATTTAATGCGGACTGGCCTCCTAAGTTAGGAAGCAGTGCATCCGGACGTTCTTTTTCAATTATTTCTGTTGCTCTTTTTAAATTTAATGGTTCAACATAGGTTGCATCAGCAATGCCTGGATCGGTCATAATGGTTGCTGGATTTGAATTTACCAGTACAATTTCATAGCCCATATTCCGAAGAGCCTTACATGCTTGAGTTCCAGAATAGTCGAACTCACAGGCCTGCCCTATAACAATAGGCCCAGAACCTATAATCATTATTTTTTTAATGTCATTAAGTTTTGGCATATTATTGACTCCTTACTTTAAAAATATATATTTAAAATAAATTATTTTCTTAACTATTATACACCAAGTTACATAAAGAAACAGCATATTTTTTTAGAAATTTTAATAAAAATATTATTTGAGAATAAAAAATTTAAATACAAAAAGAAACATATGCCTTTATAGAGAGCTTTTCAAGAAAAGCTTAAACATAAAATTGAGCACAAAGATTTTACTAAAACCAGATTTATATTATGGTTTTACATATAAGAGAAATTTCTATGGGAATAATATGTATGAATAAAGGAGTTTTTAAAAATATGTAGAATAAAAATAGTATTAACTTTTTGAAAGGGTTGTTTAAATTTGAATTGGATTGATAGACTTGAGCGTAAATATGGTGGATTTGCAATAAGAGGCCTTATAAAATACATTGTTATAGCAGCTGCATTTATATTTGTAGCAGTAAGTTTAAGTGAAAGATTGTATGTTATTGATGAAATGTTGAGGCTTAATCGCGATCAGGTATTAAGAGGTCAGGTTTGGAGACTTATAACTTTTATATTTATACCTCCGAGCTATAATATATTTGTAGTATTTGCACTATATATATTGTATATATTTGGGAAATCTCTAGAAGACATGTGGGGAAGCTTTAGATTTAATCTGTATTATTTTATTGGCATGTTGTCCGCTATTATAGCAGCTTTTATTACTGGATCAGGCTCTGTTATTTATTTGAATTTGTCAATATTCATTGCATTTGCCTATTTAAACCCGAATTTTAAGTTGCTCTTATTTTTTATCATACCTGTAAAAGTAAAATATTTAGCTTGGTTTAACATATTTTTTGTAATATTCACTGTAATTTTTGGAGATATGCCAGATAAAGTAGCGGCTGTACTTTCATTTTCTAACTTTTTTGTATTTTTTGGGAGAGGATTTTTTGAAAGGTGGATACTTCCTAAAACAGCTGCTTTATTGAAAAAAAGAAAGCGTAAAAAGTTCAAAGTTATAGCACCTCCTAAAAAATTTGAGTTTGTTCATAGATGCAGGGAATGTGGAAGAACATCGAAGGAGTTCCCTAACTTGTCTTTTGGGTATTGTAAAATATGTGGCAGTGATTATGAATACTGTGAAGATCATATAAATAATCACAAACATACAACTTAAAAGATATTTGTTTAAATGTTTTATAAAGAGTGTCAGTGATTTGTTTAAGGGGTGGAGTAAAATGTTTGAGGTAGTGTTGCTTATAGTTAAAGTTTTTTTTGCATTAATTATATATTTATTTATCTTTAGTATTATTCGTCTTATCTATCTTGATATAAAGTCTATGAATGTTAGTAAAGTTGATTTAGATAAAGGTTTTTCCTGCTTAAGATTAAAAAGTAAAAGAGAGAAATTTGATTTTAAGCTAGAAGATACCTATGTATTGTCTAAAAGCATGACAATTGGGCGACAGGACAAGAATGATATTGTCATAAAAGATTCTTTTATTTCTGGCATACACGCACAATTTATTTTAGAAGATGGGGAAGTCTATTTAAAAGATTTAGACAGTAAAAATGGAGTATTTGTCAACCAAAAAAGACTTGAAAATAATAGAAACTTATTAAGAGATAAAGATATAATAAAAATAGGACAAGTTGAATTTATTTTTGCTAAGGGTGAGTAAATGAGGTGTTTTTATGTTTGAAAAAATAAACTATTATAAACCTTTAAGTATGATTGTTTTTATTAATATCATTGCGTATGCATTTTTAGCCTTTAAGAATACACCATATAATTGGCATGCATTTTTACCCTGTTTTTCTATATTGGGAATGATTTGCATATCTTATATTGTAATTTTAAAGAAGAAACTTGGTGAAGGGTATCTATTTTTAATTGTATCAATGCTTTTGAGCATTGGAATTATGATGATATACAGATTAAATCCTGACCTAGCTATTAAGCAGATTATATGGATGTTTATAGGTATTATTGTGTTTTTTGCAACATATCATAGTTATTTTAAAATAAAAAATTGGGATAAATATACCAAGTTCTACATAGGTGTGCCTGTTGTGTTATATATTTTGACTCTTATTTTTGGAACTACAATTAATGGTGCTAAAAATTGGATTATAATAGCGGGACACAGCTTTCAACCTTTAGAACTTAGTAAAATTTTATATGTTTTTTTTCTTGGATGTTATTTCAAAAGTCCAGATAAGTTATTTTTAAAGAATTCTAATTATAGTCACAAAAATAGAATAATAATTAATAGACTATTATTAATGTTGATTACCTATTTACATATAGGGTTTCTTATTTTGCAAAGAGAATGGGGAACGATAGCGTTATTATTGTTGGTATATCTCTTTATTCTCTATATTTTTAGTGAAGACAAGAATTTTTTAAATTTAAACTGTGGGTTAATATTTCCAACTGTCTTAATAGGGTATATGTTTTTTTATCATGTAAGAGTGAGAGTTGAGGTTTGGCTCAATCCTTGGGAAGACATTTTAGGAAAGGGATATCAGATAGCCCAATCATTATTTGCCATAGGCTCTGGAGGCTTTTTTGGAACAGGATTGGGAATGGGTAAACCATATATGATTCCAGAATCTAGCACAGATTTTATATTTTCTGCAATATGCGAAGAGATGGGAACATTGACAGGTGCAGCAATAGTTCTTTTATATATGCTTTTATGTTACAGAGCATTTAAGATTGCTTTAAATATAAAGGATAGATTTGAGAAAGTAGTGGTATTAGGACTTACTCTTATGATTGGAATACAAACATGTACAATTATTGGAGGAGTAATAAAGCTTATTCCTTTGACTGGGACAACACTTCCATTTGTTAGCTATGGTGGAAGTTCTCTTGTTTCAAGTTTTATTATTTTAGGTGTATTACAGGCAATATCAAATGGGGATTTTAGCAGTGAGGGTGAAACTTATGGATGTAAATAAAAAAATTATCAGAGTATTGATAATAATGTGCGTACTTTTTTTTCTTATTGTAGCTTATTTAACATATTGGCAAATTTTTGAAGGTGAAAATATGATGCAAAATGTCTACAATAGAAGAAATAACGAAATAGAAGAAAACACTATGCGAGGTAGCATACTTGATAGAAATGAAGTTGTTTTGGCATATAGTGAGAAAAATGGTGATGTATACGAACGTGTATATCCATATGGGGCTTTATACAGTCATGTTATAGGTTATGATTCGAGAGTTTATGGAAAATCACTTTTAGAAGCATCGTATAATAGTTATTTATTGGGGATTGATAGATATAGTCAGGTTTTTGGAATGATTGATCGAGAAAGCAAAGGAAATAATATTTATGTCACGTTAGATCATAGACTTCAAAAACTGGGAGAAAGTCTTTTGAAAGATAAAATTGGAGCCATTGTAGCTATAGACCCTAAAAGTGGAGAGGTACTTTCCCTTGTAAGCAAGCCTAATTTTGATACTAATGATAAATGGCTTGAGGAAAACTGGGTAGGTATTGTTGAATCAGATAAAGCTATTCTTTTACCACGAGCGACTCAGGGACTTTATGCTCCAGGCTCAACTTTTAAAGTTATTACAACTGTAGGAGCAATTGAAAATGAATTTGATAAAGAAGTATTTGAGGATAAAGGCACAGTGATTATTGATGGTTATGAAATAAGAAATGCAGGGAAAAGGGCTCTTGGAAGTATAGATATAAAAAAAGCACTTGCTGCTTCAAGCAATGTTGTTTACTCGCAAATAGGCGTTAAACTTGGGAGTGACCAGCTTAAAGACCTAGCTAACAGAATAGGTATGAATAGGGATATACCATTTGATATTACTGTAAATAAAAGTATTTTTCCCTATGATAGTATGGGAGAAAATGATATGGCGGCAGTTGCTATAGGACAGGGTGAAATGGTGTTTACACCATTTCATATGGCTATGGTTGCAGCAGGTATAGCTAATGAAGGAAAAGTGATGAAGCCTGTCTTGGTGAAATCTGTTGAGTCACCAGATGAAAAAGAAATTGAAAGTGCAAAGATTGATATACTATATGAAATTATGGAACAGGAAACGGCAAATACTATTAAAGAGATGATGTATGAAGCTATAGAAAATGGAACAGGTAGAAGTGCAAAAGTTGGAAATATTAGCGTTGCAGGGAAAACAGGCACAGCAGAAAACAATTTGTCAGAAAAAAATAAAGATAAAGAGCATGCATGGTTTATTGGGTTTGCACCAGTTGAAGACCCTGAGATAGCAGTAGCAGTTGTTGTTGAGCATGGTGGTTCTGGGAGTGGGGTTTCTGCACCTATTGCAGGAGAAATAATGAATGAGTATTTGCAGAATTTAAAATAGATGTTTATAAGAGAAAAACTAACATTAAAACACAGGAGAAAATCAATTCCCCTGTGTTTTATAAAAGCTCTTCGGTGTGTGCTAAGAAGAGCTTGCTAGTATTATATGTTTTATATGTTTCTTTATACATTTTTTTAACAATCTTCTATATTTTCTTCACATTTAATATACACCCCCGTCATTTATGGGTGCATGTTATTTATGTGTGGCTTGCGTTTTATATATTTATTTATTAAGATAATAAAGAGGATAAATCTTTTAAAAAAGTGTTTTAGTGTAAAGATTTAACAAACCGTAAAATAATTATTGGTTTTAGGGCAGGCTGTTAAAGAATTATTCATATAGTTTATAAAAAAAGAAGGTAGGTGAAGATTAATTAGCAAAGGAAGAAATTTATTAACAAAGTTAATACTTTTATTTACAGTGATTCCTGTTTTAGAGTTATACGTTTTGATAAAAATAACAAGTATGACAAGTATTCTTTCAACTATTGGAATTATAGTTTTTTCAGGAATTATCGGAGCATATTTGGCGAAAAGTGAAGGTAGGATTGTAATTAGGCGTATTAAATTGGATATTAACAGTGGAAGGTTACCTGGTGATGAATTAATAAATGGGTTGTGTGTTTTAATTGGTGGTGCATTACTTTTAACTCCTGGAGTTATAACTGACATTTTAGGTTTTTCCCTTATCATACCTGGAACGAGGGGTCTATACCGAAAGATAATTAAAACAAAGTTATATAATTTAATTCAAGCTGGCGACGTGAAAGTTCGATATAAATATTATGATTAATTCACGTGTGTTTTAATATGTTTATATAGTGCAAACTAGATAGTAAACATGAAAAACAATATTCACACACAGGTGTTAGTACAAATATAATATATTTTTTGCAAGGGAGTTTGGATATGATTAAAATATACAATAGACAAACTAAGGAATACGATATAGAAAAGGTAGCAGGAGAAAAATTCATGAAAGTTTTATATAACACAACATGTGGCAAAGCTGGATTGGAACTGATGTTAAAAAGAAAGCTATACTCTGTGCTTGCCGGGAAATTGTGCGATAGTAGAGTTAGTGCCTTGAAAATAAAAAAATTTATAAAAAAATATAGTGTGGATATGTCAGAATTTTGTGATGAGCCAGAAGATTTTAGGACATTTAATGAGTTTTTCACAAGAAAAGTAAAGTCACATGCACGACCTTTTTCTAAGAACCCAGAATTTTTTTTATCACCAGGAGATGGTAGAATTCGAGGGTGGATGAATATAGATATAAACAAGAATATTGAAATAAAAGGTATTAGCTATACATTTAAAGAGTTAATATCTAGCGATGAAATTATAGATAACTATAATGGAGGAACTGCCATAGTGTTAAGGTTAAACCCTACAGATTATCACAGATTTCATTTTATTGATGATGGTATATGCAGCAAAAGTAAAAGAATAAAAGGACATTATTATTCTGTTAACCCTATGGCTTTATTGTCGTATCCTAAGGTGTTTTGTCAAAATATAAGAGAATATAGTGTTTTAAAATCAAAAAATTATAAAGAATTAATATATGTCGAAGTCGGAGCCACTTGTGTTGGCTCTATTGTTCAAACATATAAGCCAGGAGAATTTATTAAAAGAGGTAGTGAAAAAGGTTTTTTTAAATTTGGTGGTTCGACTGTTATAATTTTAATAAAAAAAGATTGTGTCAGGCTAGATGAAGATATATTACATCAAACAAAATTAGGATATGAAACTAAAATTAAAGCAGGTGAAATAATAGGAAAAAATAAGTTGTAATAGATAAAAAACAAAGGGATTTTGAGAAAACATAAGATTTTTGTATTTAATTACTTCTAAACAAAAACGTATAAGATAGTCATTTAATAAAAAGTATTGTATAATAAGAACATATGTTCGGTGGGGTTTTAGTGTTTGTAAAAATGTTTTTTTTGAACATGTAAAACAGTTGTTATTTTTAAGTTTTAGAGCAGACATATAAAACTTAAAAGCAAAAAAGTTCGTTACTCCAGAGGCTTTGCTTTATAAAAAGAACAGGAGGATTTCTTATGAGAGAAAAAGATATATTAAATGAATATCCTTATATATTAAACAATTTAAAAAAGTTAAACTGTGAACTAAATGAAGTAGTTAAAGATAAAGAACTTGTAGAAAGCATTTTAAATTATTGCAGGGAAAAAAATATGCAAGACTTTAATGAGCCAACATTGAAGGCAGTTGAGAGTGTTCTGGACAGATATGTTAATAATATCTTATATATGACAGGAAAAATAAATAATTTAAAAAAATTGAAAAACGAAATTGATGAAAAAAAGGAAGGAAATAAAAATGAAAGCAATTATATTTGATATGGATGGATTGATGATTGATACAGAAGGTTTATATTTTGAAACTGAAAGAATTATAGCAAAGAAATTTAACAAAGAAGTAAAAGACGAAACCCTATGGGAAATGATGGGTAGAAAGCCTATAGAGGCAATAGGGATTTTTGCAAATCATTTAGAAATTGATATTCCTTTAGAAGAACTTTTAGAGTTGAGGGATAAATTATTTGTTCAAAAACTCAAAGAAAAACTTGTTCCCATGCCAGGTATTTTTGACATTTTAGATGAATTTAAAAACAAGATGAAATTGGCAATAGCAACAGGTTCACCAGATAAGTTTTTACAAATTGTATTGGATAAACTGGATTTAAAAATTTATTTTGAAGTTTTACAGCCATCAGACAAAATAATAAACGGAAAACCACATCCTGAAATGTATTTGAGAACAATAGATAAGCTTCAAGTTTTGCCGTCAGATTCAGTTGTACTTGAAGATTCAAGTAATGGTGCATTAGCAGGTGTTAAAGCAGGGTGCTATACTATTGCAATTCCAAATAAATATACTTATAAACAAGATTTTAGTTTTGTAGATTACATAGCAGAAAGTCTTTTTGATGCTAAAGATCATATCAAGAAGATTGCAAAACATGGATAAATATTACTCTTGGTTGTCCCAAACCCGTTGAATGATCGGGATTTTGTCCTTGAAAACAGAGCGTTATTTCTAAGATTAAGATATTCCTTAACTAATGAGAGAGCCCCCACCTTCTAGAAGGCGGGGGCTTAGTGAAATCGTTTAGCTAAAGCTAAACATCGAGGCTTCAGGTGGAGACTCAACTCCACCTTATAGAAGGTGGAGTGTTAGAATAAGATAAAAAAGGAATCACTTGCAAATGATCCCTTAAAAAATAATGTTTTTTCAAAATTCAGATATTATTTCCAACACATATCTTTGTAGCAAAACACAGTCAGACGAGTCAATTACTCCATCACCGTTAAGGTCTGCAGCTAATTCTCCATTATCTATTGGAAAATCGGATGTTATTTCTAATACATACCTTTTCAGTAAGACATAATCAGAGGAATCGATTATCCCATCGCCATTAAGATCTCCCATTAAAACAGGTTCTTCTGACGATTCAGGTTCTAAACCAAATAATTTAGTGTTTCCATCATATACAGGTATATATTCAGTTTTTGATGTTACATGGTCACGTACAAGTCCTTGATATGAAAAATCATTGTCTGGATTCCAAAAATCCGTTGCTTGAGGAGCTGAAATACGAAATTGTACTTCCCGTTTATGTTCTGATTGTCCTCCAGGGTAAATGTCAGTGCCATCTTCATATGATATTTTTGTATAGTATATATTATCTGAGTAATGCTTCAATTGAGTTATGGTTGCAGGGATCTCTGCTATGCGCAAATCTACTTCTATATCATCTACATCATAACCTGCCTCAAAAACTTCTGTAAGATCAACATAGTAGTTAAATGATAAATCCTCAATTAGCCTTGCAGGCCATGCAGATCTATTATTTAATTCTGCTCTAATTTCAGTATAGTTTGGTCCCATTGAGTTAATGCTGGCTTCTACAAAAAACTCAGTTTCAGGCTGCTCTTTAGGTGGGAAGTTTTCTTCAGGAGTTCCTCCATAAAGAGAAACCATTTTTGAAAGAGCAGCTACAAATCCTGCATTATAATCGCAGGCTACTTCATTATGAACGAAGTCATCAATTTCATCAGAATATTCATCGTTTTGACCAGGACCTCCAACTAATGCTCCATAAAGAACATGTCTATGATATTCTGGTTCTTTATCAGTATCAGCCCAAGCACCATGAGAAGTTCTGTGATGTGGACGCTGAGGAGGGTTATCTCCAAATCCTACAACGAAACTTCTTCCTGTGCTGCCTAAAGCATAATCTACTTGTGTTTTAGCAAAATCTTCATAAATTTCTTTTTTATCAGGAGGGCAACCTTCCCAATCAGCATAAACACTTGCCAAAAACGCAGCGGTTGTTGCATATCTTAGTGAACCCCATTGGTCAAGCCAAGCCAAGCCTTCAGGTGTGTATGTTATACGTTCACCATTATATCCTGTTGTCCAGAAATCAAGATTTCTCTCAGTAGATTCTATGTATATATCCTTGTTGGTTATTCTAGCTAGGAGAAGTTGAGTACCATATCTTACGTCATCCCAACAGTGGCCCCACTTATATGATAAAGTGTCAGTTTGTGGTTCGGTGCCCCAGAATTCAATGTATGATTCGGCTTTGTCAAGATATGAAACGTCGTCTGTAGCAAGGTACAGCCATGTTGCAGCCCATGTAAGTTCGTCCCAGAATCCACTCCATGAGTCATAGTATCCATCGGCAGCAGTATATGTACTATCGCTTCTTTCTGTATCAGCAATATCAAATAAGCTTTTAGCGTTAGTAAGATAATCATCATCATCAAAAATTATTGATCCTATAGCAAGGGCAGCTGCCATTTGTGCAGTTACAGCAGAGCCTTTACCTGTGAAGTATGGGCGTTCCATTTCTTGCTCAATAACTTCAACTGGTCCCCACCATATGTGGTCAGTCGCACCATCACCTATTTGATACACCACACTTGATCCTTTGTTACAATCGACTAGGTAGTCAAGGACAAATCTTAGATTATTTTCCATATAAATCCTTTGTTCGGCTGCTTCAAAACCTTCAGGATATTCATATAGAGCCCATCCAAGCATTGATGCTGAATATGCCATAGGCAAGTTGAATTTAATGTGATCACCAGCATCATACCATCCACCAGTAACATAATCATTCAAAGTTGAATCCCCACGCCATTCAACACGATTCCATGATGGAAGAGGACCGGCTTGTTGGCACTCAAAAAAATAAATAGCCTTTTGAAGAGCTTCAGCATAATTAAAGGATGATTCAGCTGATGCCATTGGCAGGCCTTTAGGCATAAGAAATGCCAATAACATAATTAGTGACAAAAAAATACTAGCAGTTTTTTTCATTAAACTTTTCCTCCTATAAAAAAATAATATATAATAAAAAATATATATAACTCAATAAGAAATAACATCTGATTCTCATCGTCCAAAACCCTTTAAATGTAGGTCGTTATTTCGAAGGTATTCATAAGTAAATTGAAATTATGCTAGGAATTTCAAGTCCTATGGTCTTAAGCATATAATTTCTCTAAAACTTAGAATAAACAATTCAAAAAAACTTTTCGAAAAATATATTATTATTAAGCTATATATAAATTATATAACATTTATAAAGTTTCATCTAGTATAAAACAAAAAAAATAGCTTTGCTGAGTCTCTTTTGTGATATTTTTTGTGGTTTATAAAGGGGTTATGTTACATTTCCTGAAAAATAAGCAAACACAATATAACTTATATATAGAAGGAAAAATGAAAAGCCTTCTTTTCTTGTTATGGTTTTTTGTGTAAATGAGAAAAGCAATAACAATATAGAAGCTAGAATAATTATTATCATATCTATTCTAATTTCTGGGGAAGCTTCTATAGGATATACTAGAGAAGAAAGTCCAAGAACAAAAAGAATATTAAAAATATTGCTTCCAATGATATTGCCTAATACAATATCAGGTTCTTTTTTTAATGAACCAACAATACTTGTAACTAATTCGGGCAAAGAAGTTCCTAATGCAACAATAGAGAGTCCAATAAATGTTTCACTCAATCCAAAAACCAAAGCAATTTCTTTTCCGTTTTCGACAACCATGTTTCCACCAACAATTAATCCTGCCATTCCAATAAGCACTAAAAAAAGCAGTTTGAGTTTTTTCTTAGATGAATTTTCAGAAGTAACTTTGTCATTTTTTAGAACATCTATTGGGGGTGTACTTATATTATTTTTCTTTTTGGACTCTGAAGCTATATAAAAGATAAAAAATACAAATAGAGTAAGCAGTATTAAAGAATCAAATCTAGAAATAATACCTCCAATAGAGACTAGTAAAAATAATAGCATTTGTGATGCTATAGAAAGAGGTATGTCTCTTTTATAAATTGATTCCTTTACTTTTATAGGGAAAACTAATGCTGTTAAGCCAACAACTAATGCTATATTAGCTATTGAGCTTCCCAATACTGTACCAAGTATTATATCATTGCTTTGTTTAATGCCTGATAGAATGCCAATTACTCCTTCAGGGGCACTGGTGCCTAGAGCAACTATAGATATTCCAATTATAAAAGGAGACAATTTGTAAATAGCAGCTAATTTTGATGAAGAATCAACAAGTAAGTCGGCTCCTTTTATCAAAAAAACAAATCCTATAATTAAAAAAACAAAATACATATATATGTCCTTTCTTACCATTCGTCATAAACGTAAAAATCTTATAACATTTTAACGTATATATTTTTTACTGTAAAGTAATTTTAAATACTCGAATTTATTTAATAAATGTAAAAGAATA
The DNA here is from genome assembly GCF_030848475.1 of Herbivorax alkaliphila. Classification (GTDB taxonomy): domain Bacteria; phylum Bacillota; class Clostridia; order Acetivibrionales; family Acetivibrionaceae; genus Herbivorax. Next base: position 3,850 of record NZ_JAVDDS010000001.1, on the reverse strand, counting down.
TTCAAAAACCTAAAGTTAGAAGTTCAGAGATTGTAAATATTCTCATGTGAGAACAAATTTTACTTCGATTTAAGGAAAATGTACTTACTTTGTTTGGAGGTTTATCTTATTCAAAGACTCTACCTTCTATAAGGTAGAGTTGAGTCTCCACCTGAAGCTTCGATGTTTAGCTTTAGCTAAACGAGTTCACTATTTGCTTTAAATATAAAATAATAGGTGTGCACATGTACACAAAAAAAATAGAATTAACGAACTATATAGATGAGAGGTTATGTTTTATAATAATTTTCTAAAATATTCAGTACTTTGGAGTGCTTTGGCATACAAAGTCATTGTTTAAGCTAGTTTAGAACAGAAAGGCAATACACATATTAACAACTAAGAAAAATTAAACAAATAACTTTTTATAGATCATTAATTTTAGGAATCTAATTATAAAATAAAAACAAACGCTTTAATTTTGAAAAAATGTTGAAACAAAATCAAATTTAATATATAATGAAATTAAAAATATAGTATTTTGATAATAACTATGTATTAAGGGAAAATGAAGAGGTTGCAAGTTGTTAAATATGGTTTTTAGAATAATGATTTGTTCATTTCAAATAAGTAATTGTAGTTGTATTGTCTGTAATGACAAGCCTCGTGTTCCCAGTAATACTAAGTTAATAATATAATAGAATTTTCAATTAGGGAGGAATCTAGAAAATAATCAAATCTTACTTACAATTTAATTCTTATGTATTATAAGAGTGTACTAGAGGAGTATTTTTATTAAAGCTATAGGCGTGTTTGCGATATTGAAACTAAAATAGTTTGCTGAAATGATTGTTCCAAAGTTTTAGTATGTACATAGTAACCATGGCAATACTTGATATCATATTTAAATCCAATTCTAATCTTGTTATGAACTCTCTGGTATTTTAAAAGAATAAAAATTTACATGATAATATTATGCTTGTATTAATATTGCTTTACTTTAGCGTATGTATATAAGGTGTTTATTTATTAAATGCCTTTAGAGGTCTTTTTATTAAGATCATATATTATTAATTTTATGGGAGGAATGGTAATGAAAAAAGTTATCAGTATGCTTGTAGTTGTTGCGATGCTAACCGCTATATTTGCAGCAGGAGCCTTGCCAGATTCATTGGTTTCAGCGTCTCAAGAACTAACAGTAAAAATTGGAAGCGTCCAAGGTAGTACTGGGACAACAGTACAAATACCAGTAGACTTTTCAGGAGTGCCAGCGAGTGGGGTAAATAATTGTGATTTCATATTAAGTTATGATCCTGATTTGCTGGATGTAACAGAAGTTACACCGGGAGACATCATAGAAGGAGGATTGACAGACTTTGGTTCAAATGTAAATTCTTCAGACGGTAGAATAGCAACGATGTTTGTAGATGAAACCGGACTTGGAGATCGTATGATTGAAACAGATGGAACATATGCAATGATAACAGCAAGAGTATTAAGTGATGAAGCAGCTTCAATAACATTAGCAAGTCAAGGAGCATTTGCTGATTATGATTTAAATGCAGTATCTGTTTCTTTTGAAGATGGTGGAGTTAATGTAGATTCATCCACACAGCCGCCACCACAAGATGATGATGATGATGATGATGGCGATGATAGCGATGATTCACAGCCACCAGTACAACCACCGGTAACAGGTGATGGAACAGTTGTGACAATAGATAGTGTAGAGGCAAGTGCAGGTTCAACAGTAGAGATACCTGTGTACTTTTCTAATGTGCCATCAAGTGGAATAAACAACTGTGACTTTATATTCTGGTATGAGCCTGGAGTGATTGAAGTAACAGATATTACACCAGGGTCAATAATAGAAGGTGGATCAACAGATTTTGGATCACATATAAATGATTCAAATGGAAGACTATCCTTCATGTTTGTAGATGAAACAGGTCTAGGAAATCGTATGATAGAAGAAGATGGAGTGTTTGCGACGATAACAGCAAATGTGTTAACTGATGCAGCAGCACCAATAACGTTAGCACAAAAAGGAGCATTTGCAGACTATGACTTAAATTCACTGGATGTTGAAATTGTAGATGGTGGAGTTAATGTAGATTCAACAACACAACCACCACAAGATGATGATGATGATGAAGACGATGAAGATGATGAAGATGATACACCAGTGCCACCACCAGCAACAGGTGACGAAACAGTTGTGACAGTAGATAGTGTAGAGGCAAGTGTGGGTTCAACAGTAGAGATACCTGTGTATTTTTCTGATGTGCCATCAAGTGGAATAAACAACTGTGACTTTATATTCTGGTATGAGCCTGGAGTGATTGAAGTAACAGATATTACACCAGGGTCAATAATAGAAGGTGGATCAACAGATTTTGGATCACATATAAATGATTCAGATGGTAGATTGTCCTTTATGTTTGTAGATGAAACAGGATTAGGAAATCGTATGATAGAAGAAGATGGAGTGTTTGCGACAATAACAGCAAATGTGTTAACTGATGCAGCAGCACCAATAACGTTAGCACAAAGAGGAGCGTTTGCGGACTATGACTTAAATTCATTGGATGTTGAATTTGTAGAGGGTGGAGTTAACTTAGATTCATCAACACAGCCACCAGAACCAACGCCACCACAAGATGATGATGAAGATGAAGATGATACACCACCACCAGCGACAGGTGATGAAACAGTTGTGACAATAGATAGTGTAGAGGCAAGTGTAGGTTCAACAGTAGAAATACCTATATACTTCTCTAATGTGCCATCAAGTGGAATAAACAACTGTGACTTTATATTCTGGTATGAGCCTGGAATAATTGAAGTAACAGACATTACACCAGGAGCAATAATAGAAGGTGGATCAACAGATTTTGGATCACATATAAATGATTCAGATGGTAGATTGTCCTTTATGTTTGTGGATGAAACAGGATTAGGAAATCGCATGATAGAAGAAGATGGAGTGTTTGCGACAATAACAGCAAATGTGTTAACTGATGCAGCAGCACCAATAACGTTAGCACAAAGAGGAGCATTTGCAGACTATGACTTAAATTCATTGGATGTTGAAATTGTAGAGGGTGGAGTTAATTTAGATTCATCAACACCAGAACCAACACCAGAGCCAACACCACAACCAACACCAGAGCCAACACCACCACAAGATGATGATGATCATGGTGATGTGCCAGTACAACCATCAGGAGATTTGAGAGTAGAATTCTTTAACTCAATCACAACTGTTGATAGTAATTCAATATCTCCTCAATTTAGATTAGTAAACACTGGAAGCTCACAAATTAATTTAGCAGATGTTACGTTAAGATACTATTATACAGTTGATGGAGATCAGTCACAGACTTTCTGGTGTGATCATGCTGCGAAAGTTGGAGATCAATATGAAGCATTAACTTCAGATGTATCAGGTAGCTTTGAAAGAATGAGTAATAGTACAAGTGATGCTGATTATTACCTTGAAATTAGTTTTTCAAGTTCAGCAGGAAGCTTAGAAGCAAACAGACCTGTTGAAATACAGGGAAGGTTTGCTAAGGATGATTGGTCAAATTATAATCAATCAAATGATTATTCATTTAATGCAAATGCATCTAGCTTTACTGAGTGGGATAAAGTAACTGCTTACATAGATGGTCAATTGGTATGGGGTGTAGAACCAACAGGTTCACAACCATCAGAACCAACACCAGAACCAACACCACAACCAACACCAGAACCAACACCAGACGATCAAGATGATGATGACGATCAAGACGACCAAGATATTCCAGAAGGATTTTCAGTGGTAGTTGATATGGTATCAGGAAATGCTGGAGACGAAGTGCAAATACCG